>CAZSST010000050.1:0-15981 GCA_964609575.1 uncultured Candidatus Cloacimonas sp. | reverse complement strand
GTCCCATCGGGACGGCAGTTTAGATAGAATGGGGATAAAACGCTGATATGAGTCCCATCGGGACGGCAGTTTAGATAGAATGGGGATAAAACGCTGATATGAGTCCTGTAGGGACGACAGTATAGATAATTATATCCATGTCTATCTTCTGATTAGCAATATCTAAACTGCCGTCCCGATGGGACTCCGATGACTGAACGGCACACGATTCTATCTAAACTGCCGTCCCTGACGGGACTCAAAACGCCATTTCACACAAGCTCTACAGCCATGTGCAACGGTCTTTATATACTATTGACCGTATTGTAACTTGATCTGGCGGATGGCGGAATCAAGGATCAGATCACCGGTTTCCATCACATCCAAAGGCTCGAATCCCAGGTATTTCTCCCATTGTCCCACCAGATAATCATGGCTCACCACGCGATAGAGTTTGCCAGGAACAAGGGGTTTATCTCCCACCATGTAGGTATTCTTCAGATTCACATCTCCCCCCCAGGAGCCCATAGCCCAGCCAGAATTAGCAGTTTGCACTATATCATAAGGTTTTTCACGGGCAATTTGTTTATTGTATTCCACCATGTTTAGCAGGTCGAAACCGAAGCAGGAAAAGAGCACAACGCTATTATTGAAGGGCATAAGCTCGTGCATATCGCGCAATGTAACCGGCCCCGCAGGGATGGTTTTGCGTAGTCCGCCGCAATTGATGATCGCCAGATCGGGATGATATTGCTCCCGGTAATCGGCATAGAGGGCATTGGCAGCCCATTCGGAAAGCTTGGTAGGCTCAAATTTATGCGGAGTCCAGGTTTCGGGAATATGGGCAATAACCTTGCCCATCTCCACCTCCAGGCTGTCTGCGATAGTGCTGATGAATTGGCTAAGCTTGGTTTCCGGAAGCACTTGGGGCTGAATCAGGGGAATCAGGGTTTGCTTATAGGAAGTGATGCGGTCGTTCTCCACCTCCACATCGATCATGCCCAAGGCTTGCATATGGCTGCCTGCGGAAGTAACGTAAATGCCATTGGGCTGCACAGGTTCGCTGATGGCAACATGTGAATGCCCGCCAATGATGAGATCGATGCGGTCATCCAATTCCCAGGCCAGGGCTTGATCGGCATCAAAGCCAATGTGGGTGAGCACAATAATCAGGTCAGTTTGGGCATCAAGTTCGTCCAGATAACGGTTTATGGCTTCTGAGTATGATTCCACCGTGATGTTTGCCACGTTCTCTTTCTTCACCTTTTCGGACAGATCCAGCATGGTAAGACCCAAAATCCCGATGTTCAATGAATCACGCTTGATAACATGATATGGGGTCCTTATGGTAGTGCCGAATTGGGAGATAAGATTTGTGCTGACAAAGGGATAGAGAGCCAGTTCGGTTAGGTTTATGGCGTTCTCCTGCCCCATGTCAAATTCGTGGTTGCCAAAAGTGGTGGCGTCCAGCGGGAGATGGTTAAAAGCCTTGATCACCGCTCCGCCGATGGCTCCTTTGTATTTCAGGGAAGCAAAAACACTGCCGGTTTGCTGATCTCCGGCATCCACATAAATGCTGCGAGGTGCTTTATGGCGTTCCTTTTGCAGGTGATATTCCAGATTGGCATAGCCACCTACCAGGACGGTGCTGTCGCCCATGGTTTGCGCTTCCGCCAGATAAGCTGCATGCGTATCGTTAGTATGAAAGATGCGGAGTGATACAGCCGATAGAGATAAGCCCACGCTTGCCAAAAGTAATAATCCAAGTAACTTCTTCATGCTTTAGTCCTTGCTTGCTGTGTTTCCAGGATTTTTTCCACCTTGTCCAGATCGGCAGGGGTATCGATGCCCAAGCCCTGATAATCCGTTATCACCATGCGGATGGGGATGTTATGTTCCAATGCTCGTAGCTGTTCCAGCTTTTCTATTTGCTCCAGGGTACCCTGAGGCAGGCTGATAAATTCTTCCAAAACGTCAGGGCGGTAGGCATAAACTCCGATGTGCCGGTAATAGGTGTGCTCTTTGTCATCACGATTATAGGGTACGCAACTGCGTGAAAAATAGATAGCATCACCTTGGCTGTTGGTAACCACTTTCACGATATTGGGGTCTGAAAGCATTTCCGGATCGTTAATCGGCGTCATAAGGCTGGCCATATCCACAAAGGGATCATTAAAAGCCCGCAGCAAATCGGCCAAAGGCTGTTTCTCGATGAGAGGTTCGTCGCCCTGGATGTTCACGATTACGTCTATCTCACGGTAGTGTTTCAGCACTTCGGCTATTCTGTCGCTGCCGGATTGGTGCTTGTCCGAAGTCATCATTGCTTTGCCATGGAAGGCTTTAACTGCATCCATAATTGCCTGATGATCGGTAGCCACAATTACTTCGGTGAAGAGTTCGCTGGCCAAAACGCGTTCATATACATGCTGAATGATAGGTTTACCAGCAAGTTCTGCCAGCGCTTTAACAGGGAAGCGCGTGGATGCATAACGTGCTGGGATTACAGCAAGGGCTTTCATATTGTCTCCTTATGGCGATTTTTGCGCAGCCAGATCATTAATGCAGAGCTGTCGCTGTAGTTAATTCCCGGGATGCGCATGGCCTGTCCGATATTGCGGGGTTTTATCTTTGCCAGTTTTTCTCTGGCTTCCCAGGCAATGCTGGGGATTTTGTGATAGTCCAAATCCTCCGGCAGCAGCATTTCCTCGGCACTTTTAAAGCGATTCAGTTCTTCTTCCTGCCGCTTCAAGTAGCCTTCGTATTTGGTTTCCAACTCCACACGGTTGACTATATCCGGGGTGAGATCAGCTTCCAGGGGATATCCATAGTCCGCCAGGTCAGCAAAGTGAAGCTCTGGTCTTTTTAGTAACTGTGCAAAGCGGATCGGCTCCTTCACCTCGCCTTTGGCCTGGCAATTAAGGCTCTTTAGCTTTTCCAGTTCGCGGTTCTTGATCCTCAGCATCTGGGAAAAGCGTTCCCAACGCATTCCTGTGACCAAGCCAAGCTGGTTAGCCAAAGGCATCAAACGCTCATCGGCATTGTCCTGACGCAGCAAAAGGCGGTACTCTGCCCGCGAAGTGAACATCCGGTATGGCTCATTGGTGCCGCGGGTAACCAGATCGTCGATAAGAACTCCCAGGTAACCCTGGCTACGGCTGAGGGTGAGAGGATCTTTGTTCTCCAGCATCAGGCTGGCATTCAGCCCTGCCATCAAGCCTTGTCCGGCGGCTTCTTCATAGCCTGAGGTACCATTTATCTGTCCTGCCAGGTACAATCCCGGTATCTTTTTGCACTCAAGTGTGGAATCTATTTCCGAAGGATCGATGTAGTCATATTCTATCGCATAGGCATAGCGCAGGATGGCTGCCTGTTCCAGGCCCGGAATGCTGTGCACAATTTGGTCTTGAACCTGGGGAGGAAGGCTGGTGGAAATGCCATTTACGTAGCCTTCATGGGTGTTTAGCCCCTCCGGTTCGATGAATATCTGATGGCTGTCCCGAGAAGGAAACTTAACTATTTTATCCTCTATGGAGGGGCAATAGCGGGGGCCAATGCCTTTTATGATGCCGGAATATAGTGCGGATAAACCGATGTTTTCACTTATAATGCGGTGTGTTTCTGCGGTTGTGCGGGTAAGATAGCACTGCACCTGATTTTTCAGAGCTATATCCCTATAGTAAGAAAAGCCCTGCGGATCATCGTCTCCCGGCTGAGCTTCCAGGCATGAATAATCCAGAGAGCGCATATCCACCCGGGGTGGAGTGCCTGTTTTAAAGCGTTTTACGCCCAGTCCCAGCTTCGCCAGATAGGGAGAAAGCTCTTCTGCAGAGGGTTCTCCGCTGCGTCCTCCGGGATAGTTTACCTTGCCAACATGGATGAGGCCCCTCAGGAAAGTACCTGTTGCCAGCACCACTGCCGGTGCAAAGTACTCATGACTGATCTGGCTTAGTACTCCGGCAACGCGTCCATTTTCCAGGATCAGCCTTACAATCGTGGCTTCAATAATATGCAGTCCGGCTTGGTTTTCCACAGCTTGCCGCATATTACGGTGATAGGCTTCGCGATCATTCTGAGCTCGGGGAGCCCAAACTGCCGGACCCTTGCTGCGATTCAGCATCCTAAAGTGGATGCCTGTTTCGTCCGCAGCTTTTGCCATTTCTCCGCCCATGGCATCAATTTCTCTAGCCAGATGCCCTTTGGCAGGGCCACCTAGCGAGGGATTGCAGCTCATGCGGCCGATAGCTTCCAGCTTGATGGTAAAAAGTGCCACATTCAAACCCCGCCGTGCAGCCACCATAGCTGCTTCAATGCCTGCATGGCCTGCCCCCACCACGATCAGGTCATATTTATTGCCAGAATTCATAACTAACTATTGCAGCCGGGTTTGCATCCACTCCAGCACCGCATCCATTCCCACATTATCCAGCGCGGAAACGGCAAAAATGGGTTCATTGGTCAGGCCTAATTCGCTGCCCAGGGTTTTTAGGGTCTTGGCGATCTTGGTTTTGGGAATCTTGTCGGATTTGGTAGCCACGATGCAGTGGTCGATCTTGCGCAGACGTAGCATTTCCAGCATCTGGATGTCTTTTTTATCTGCGGGATGGCGAATATCCACCAGCACCACGATACTGCGCAGCTGCGTACGCTGTTCAAAGTACTTGCTGATCATCTTGCGCCATTTTTCTTGCTCTGCCTGGCTAACTTCCGCAAAACCGTAACCGGGCAGATCGGTAAGCTGCAGAAAGCCCTGACTATCATCTTCAGCCTTATAGCGCACCAAAAAGAAATTCAGCAGCCTGGTTTTTCCTGGGTGTGAAGAGATTTTGGCCAGGGCACGCTGACCGGTTAGCAGATTGATCAGAGTGGATTTGCCCACATTGCTGCGTCCCGCAAAGGCAAATTCCGGATAGGCGGAAGCTGGATAATCCGCGGGTTCCACCGCACTTTTCACGTAGAAGGATTGCACAAATCTAATCATGGTTGATACACCACACTGCTTTTTTCTGATTCGCAAATTTCTACTTCATGCACCTTAGCATGATGATCTGCCAGATGCTCTGCAAAGCATTCATAGATGTGTCTGGCAAGGTTCTCGGAAGTGGGATTTTGCTGGATAAAGCCTTCAACTTCATTTAGATAGGCATGATCAAACTTATCCAGGATTTCTTTTAAAATCTGCTTTATAATCCCAAAATCCAGCGCCATGCCGATCTCATCCAGTTTATCAGTTTTAACGCAAACCCGCACTTTCCAATTGTGCCCATGCAGATTGCTGCAAGCACCTTGATAGCCGCAAAGCCGGTGCGCTGCGGAAAAGCTGTCTGTTACACTTAAGTAATACATCGGGTAAACTCCTAAAAGTACTTTTTGCGGATGAAGAGCAGCACCAGGAGGATGCTGAACATCACGCTGAGCCCCATTACAAAAGCAAAAGCCCAGCTTTGCTCCTGGAAGGGAAGATGCACGTTCATGCCGTAGATACTGGCAATAAGGGTAGGAAGAGCAAGAACGATGGTAATGGAGGTGAGAAATTTCATCACCACATTCAGGTTATTGGAAATCATGGAGGCAAAGGCATCCATCATTCCGCTTAAGATGCTGCTATAGATATTGGCCATCTCGATAGCCTGCTTATTTTCGATGATCACATCGTCGATCATATCTTCCGCTTCGGGATCGCTATTCAGCCATCTTGAGCGCTGCAAACGCTCCAGAATGATCTCATTGGACTTCAGCGAAGTATTGAAAAACACCAGCGATTTCTCCATGCGCAGCAAGCGGATAAGCTCTTTATTACGCATGGATTGGTGCAGTTCATTCTCAATCTGGGTGGTACGCCGGTTTATCTCTTTCAAAAACTTCAGGTAATAGATGGCGCAGCGCAGATTGATATTCAGCAAAAAGCTCTGCTGGGTGATGGGGAAGGGGCGGTTTTTGCCGTCAAGATACTGAGTTAGTACCTCATTTTCATAAAAGGACACCGTGATCACTTTATCGCTAAGGATGATCACTCCCAATGGCGCGGTGGCAAAGGACACACTTGCAGAGCGATGCTTGTAATAAATCGGTACCCGCACGATGATCAGCAATATATTGTCTTCCCATTCCAAGCGTGAATTCTCATCCGCATCCTGCAGATCGGTGATGAAATCCTCGGGAAGCTCATACTTTTTTATGATCTTTTCGGATTCCTCCGGAGTGGGGATGTCCAGATGTATCCAGAAAGCTTCATCCTGGGTTACAACAGGCACAAATCGCTGCTCTACCACTTTAAATGACTGGATCATGGTTCCTCCTTTCCGGATAGTTTCGTAACGCCATTTTTTTGAAGGGCTAAAATTATGGCAAGAGATTTGTTTGAGGGATCGGGTGTCTGCGTATTGGCGGTTTCCAAAACGACACTTGCGTAATGGCGGTTTCCAAACCGCCAACAGAGGTGGAGGAGTGGAATAGTGGAAAGGTGAAACACAGCTCCTGCATTTAGTTGCATGTAATCCATTGTGTTCATTTCATCCATATCTTGGTTTTATCACTACAGATTCCATAGAACCCAGCAGGTGTTTCATTAAGAGTCTCCTTTAGGCCTCCTGAGAATTCCATTGGAGGCTATGGGGATGCAAACCGGGAAAGTTCCACAAGAATGACTGGAGGATATACTACAACCGGCATGTTTCCCAGATTCATCCGAGATCGCGATCAAGGATGGTTCTTGGATGGTTCTTGGGGGCCTTTTGGGAAGGAGTGGAAGTGATTTAGAATTTAGAATTTAGAATTTGCGATGTACGATTAGAAATGGAGGAGATGGACAGTCTACAACTTAATGAATGAGCTGTGTTCCTCCCTTTTTACCACTGTTGGCGGTTTGGAAACCGCCATTACACAGGCACTTTTTCAGCTTTGGTGGCGGTTTGGAAACCGCCAATACACAGACATCTGAAACCTGACACCCGATACCTGAAACCTTGTTCGTGTTACACCTTCTCACCTCCCTCACTCATATCTCAATCACTCCACTACTTCATCTCCAAAAAAGAGATTGACATAAAACGCCTTTTTTTGTGCGTGGAAAGTTAGGTAAAAATCTGAATTATTCAAGATATAGGAGTAAAGAGCGTATGAGGTTGGACAGACGTCGCCTGATCTTGCTTCTGCTGATCGTTTTTATCGTGCTGGGCACGGTGATTATCGCACAAAAGCAGGATGACAAAGATCAATTTGTGGTGCAGGACCTCAGGGTTGAAGACATCCCTGCCGATGACGGTTCGGGCTTGTTGTTATCCTGGAAGCCCTTGGAACGCAGCAAGCGGATCATCGAATACCGGGTGTACCGCGGTGTATCGCCAGACCAATTATTTTTTATGGATGCCATTCCCGTGAATGTAAAAACCGGCGTGGCTTCAGACCGGATGTTCTATTATGACAATTCCGGAACTGAATTTATCGATATCACCTCTCCCACCAAAGTAAAAAAAGAGAAGCAGCAGGGTGCGAACAGCCCTATCTATCGCAAGCTTCCGCGCAATATCCCCTTCCTGGCGGAAATGGCAGATAAATTTTCGCTGCTTTCTTTGGTGGACAAGGGTAAATTCTATTACAGCACCAAAAAGGTAACCCTCGATAAGCCTACTACTCCCGGTCCCGATGGCAAGATCCCTGAAGAAGGTGATAGCTATGCCGGTTTGGGGGATAATAAGCAAACGGTTATCTGTTTTCTGAAGCCCGGAGAGAAATATTACTATAGCGTGGTGGCGGTAAATGAACGCCGTCAATTCCAACCTCACAGCCAGATCGCCAGCGGAACTCCCGTTCCCAATGCTCCCGATCCTGCCGCAGCTTTTTACAGTGTGTTACTGCAGGATGCCAGGGAACTGCGTTTTGAGTGGGACCTGCCCTTGTACAAAGACGATATCGTTCAATATCAAATTCACATGCTTCCTGCTTTAAGCGATACCGTGTGGGCGCAAATGAAAGGCGATCCTGCCGCTCTGCAGGGACGTACTCAAGTTATCACTGCCGGTGGAATCGGCTATGGACAGCTAAAGAACTATACCGTGGTTCCCCTTCCTCCGAACACTCCGCCCGAAGCCTTTGCCAATGCCAGATACGCTCTGGAACTGATGGATGCCGATGGTTTCAGTTCGCTTTCAGCACTCAGCACACCCCGGCTGAAAAACAAGGCCGATCTTCCTCCTCTGGCTATCTTTAAAACCGAAGACAAGCCTAATGATAAGGGCGACAAGCTTACCGTGGTGTGGGATGATCCCATTTGCTTTGTGGTAAAAACCACGGCGCTAAATACCAAATTCAATAAATTCCGCATAAACTACCAACTGAATAAAACAGAAAATCAAAACGTTAAGAGCATCTACTTTGAATTCTACAAGAAAGGCGAAAGCAAGTATTTTGCCAGAGTGAAGGAATTCTATCCCGACAATTCCATCGTGATGAAAGTTCCCGAAGGCTATGATTATAAAAAAGGCTTCCAGGTGAAGATCACCATGGAAGGCAAGCCTGCCATAGCCAAAGATTATCATCTGGAACAGGATCTGCTGTATGACAAGAGCATGATGACCCTGATGCCCACCAAGGCATTGTATCGCAATGGCCTGGATGTGTCCTCGGTTAGCAATGTGGTGTATCGCAAAACGGTGGCTTCTGATAATCTTACCCTGGTGAAAAAGAATACCTCCTTCGATAACAGCCTGGATATAACCATTCCCTATGCCAGTACCCTGCAGAAGCCGGTGTATGGATTCAGCTTTGCCAAAGACGATTCTTTGGTTACCATCGTGCAAGGTGCCATGGGTATGGAACGTAAAGCCCGCAAGCTGAAAGCCGGAGACATTCGTACTCCCTTGGCCTTGCTTTCTGCCGATACTGATCTGGTTTTTGATAAAAAGAACAAGGTTCGCATCGATACCAGTATCTTCCCGGAACTGGGTGTGAAACAAGCCAAAGAAAAAGTGGAAGAACTGCAGAAGCAGATAGCCGAAATGACTGCTCAAAAGCAAAGCATTCCCGATCCCGCCATGGCTGCTCAAATAGATAAACAGCTTGAAAAAATGAATAGCCAATTGGCTGCATACAAAGATAATGCCGAGCTGATGAAGGCTAATTCCATCGCCGGCAGAAAAGCCAGAATGCGCTATATCGCCAAAATCCGCGAGGACTACAGCCGCTATCAAAGCTATCAAGTGGTGCGTACCGATAATAAAGGGCTTTTCAATGAATCCGAATTGCTGAAAGATGGCGAAGAGATCGCCTATATGAAGCCTGTATCCAATTGGTTTGATACCAATAAAGCTGTTACCCTTATTGCGATGCTGTTGTTTGGTGCGATGGTGCTGGTATTTGTAAATCTGGCACGCCGTGGCAAAGACCTTTATGTGCGTCCCCTGGCTGGATTGCAGGAGATAGACAATGCGGTTGGCCGTGCCACGGAAATGGGACGCCCGATTATGTATATGATGGGTTCAGCTGCTCTTTCCGACGTAGCCACGATCGCTTCCATGGGTATCATTGGTTCGGTGGCAAGAAAAGCAGCAGAATATGACACCAAGCTGATCGTGCCGATGTATAACTACATCACTATGCCGGTGGTGCAGGAAATAGTGCGGGAAGCGCATTACTCCGTTGGCCGTCCCGATACCTTCGATAAAAACAGTGTGTTCTTCCTCACCGATGTGCAGTTTGCCTATGTGGCCGGTGTGAATGGCATCATGATTCGTGAACGTGCCGCCACCTGTTTCTATTTGGGAACCTTTGCTGCCGAAGCACTGCTGATGACGGAAACCGGTAATGCTGTGGGTTCTGTGCAGATTGCGGGAACCGATGCCGTTACCCAAATCCCCTTCTTTATTACAACTTGCGACTACACCCTGATCGGCGAAGAGCTTTATGCTGCTTCTGCTTATCTGAACAGGGAACCAATGCAATTGGGAACCCTGAAAGCGCAGGATTATTACAAATTTGTAATCCTGATTGTGATGATCGCAGGAGCTGTGCTCTCCTCCTTCCAAATTACCGGATTAACCAAGCTCTTACCGCTGAAATAAACGAGGCCAAGAATGAAAAAAACAATTCCTTTGCTGATCGTGATCCTGGGCGGAATTATCTGGGTGATGTATGCCTTCAGCCCACATAAAATCCTGCAGGATGACTTTTATAACAAGTTCTACCTTCCCTGGGCTTATGCTTCATCGCCTTTTGCCATGCTGCTGGGGGTGATAAGCCTTAGCATGATGCATAATAACAAGATCAAACGGCGTGCCCCGAAATGGCAATTCAGCTATTTCTTTTATGCCGGATTTATAGTAACCTCCCTGGCTGGATTTATCGGTGGCACCCAAAAGGGTAGCATGCTGATGTGGATGTTTGAAAACATGCAAATGCCCATGAGTGCTACGATGTTCTCGCTTTTGGCTTTTTACATGGCCTCTGCAGCGTATAAGGCTTTCCGTGCCCGTTCCGCTGAAGCAACAGTGCTGCTTTTGGCAGCTATTGTGGTGATGCTGGCACAGGTACCTTTGGGAGTAAAAATCTCCAAGCATTTGCCAGCCATTTCCCAATGGATTCTGGACGTGCCCAATCTGGCTTCCAAGCGTGGCATCCTGCTGGGTGTAGGTCTTGGTTCCGTGGCTACTTCACTGAAGATTCTCCTGGGTATCGAACGCTCTTATCTGGGCGGCGGAGATTGATGGAGGTGAATGATGAATCTATTTGAAAGAATGCAACAGCTCGACCGGCGCTACATCTATATCGTAGTGGCGCTGGCAATCATCATTCCCTTGATGATTCCCTACAATTCGGATAATGTAACTTCTCCGCCTACGGAAAACCTGTATCAGATGATTGATTCCTTTGCGGGAAGAGAAGATCGTGCGGTGTGTCTCAGCTTTTATCATGATGCTGCAACTATGCCCGAGCTCTATCCCATGGAAGTGGCCATCCTGCGTCATTGCTTCGAACGTAATGTGAAGGTTTTCACTCTCACCTGGTACACTTCCGGGGCGCCGATTATCGATTTTGCCTTGAATAGCGTAAAGGAAGAATTCCCCAATATCAAGAGCGGCGTGGATTACTGTAACTTTGGTTACAAACCCCAGGCCTTTGCTATGGTGCTGGGAATGGGTGATAACATCGCCAATACCATGAATACCGATGCCGAAGGACGCAAGCTGGAAAGCCTGGAGATCATGAAAGGCATTAATAACTATAACGAAATGAACCTGGTGGTGGAATTTTCCGGTAGTGCTGCGGGTGGAACCTGGATCACTTATGCCCGTCCCAAGTTCGGCCTGAATGTAGCAGTTGGCGTTACCGCCGTTATGGCTGCCGACGAATATCCCTACCTGCAATCCGGTCAGTTGATCGGCATGCTGGCAGGCCTTAAGGGCGCTGCCGAATATGAGAAGCTGGTGGATATTTTTGCCGCTTACCGTGAACCGGGACGCGACTATCGCATCAAAACCGATGCCGATGGCAAGAAACTGCTTCCGGGACGCCCCTTCGGACGCGAAATTCTGAATGATGAAAGCACCAAAAAGCTGATTTATATCACCACTCAAACCAAGGCGGAATTCACTCCGGAGGAATATACTGCCTTCCTGGCCAAATATCCCGAGCAGGCATCCATCTTCAATAACCTGAAAGAAGATAAGGATGGCAAGGTGATAGTGGATGTAACCAAAATCACTCCTCAATTGCGTGATCAAATGGGTGAATATGCCTTTGACGACATCAATCGCCTTACCCGCAATACCATCTATAAATTCAAAGTAGCCCGCATTGGCATGAATGCCCAGTCCGTTGCCCACATCATGATCATCGTATTCATCCTGCTGGGCAATATCGGTTACTTCATCCAAAAAGCCAAAGCGGCAAAAAACTAAGGAGAGGGAATAATGTCATTTGAATTAATGAGTAATCTGGTGGGTGCTTTTTTCACCCTGTGCATCTTCTCCTTCCTTTACAAGGATAATCCTTTCTACCAAATGGCCGAGCAACTGCTGGTGGGAATTTCGCTTGGTTATGGTCTGGTGTTCACCTATGAACGCCTTTTCATTCCTTATGTATGGCAACCTATCGTGCTGAAGCACAATTACCTGCTGATCCTTCCTGCCATTCTGGGTATGCTGTATCTGTTCCGCTTTTCCCGCAAGCTGGGGTGGCTGTCCAGATATCCCATTGCCTTCTCGATGATGGTAATCGGTATGGGGGTACCCATGGGTATCCATGCCACCATTCTGGTGCAGATGCGCCAGGCCATGGTTCCCATCGAGACCGTTAATCTGTTCCTGATCTTCCTCGGAACCGTAGCCGTGCTGCTCTATTTCTTCTTTTCAAAAGCCCACAGCGGCACCTATGGCAAATTCGTGAATATAGGCAAATGGTACATGATGATCGGCTTCGGCGCTTCCTTCGGTATGACCGTTATGGCCCGTATTTCCCTGCTGATTGGACGTATCCAGTTCCTCGTGAATGACGTCCTCGGCCTTTTAAAATAAACCTGAGGTTTTAGGGAGCCCAAAGCTTTAACTGGCCAAGGGCTCCCTGCCATAATATCATTACCAGCTCGGTTCTCCTTATGGGGGTTAACCGTTGCCATAGCCAAGGATTTTGAGATGAAAAAAGCTCTGATTATGATGATCACGATCCTGCTGATATGCCTTACCCTTATCAGCACCGATCAAGCCAAATCGCCCTCGCTGAAGGGGCAAATTACCGATTTTTCAGCAAGCGATATGCCCTATGATGATGGTGCGGGCATTATCCTGAAATGGAAGCCCCTGGATAAAAGCCATCGCATCATCGCCTATCACATTTACCGCGGCGTATCCAAAGACAGCCTGTTCCTCACCGGCACCATCGAAGTTGATCCCAAAACGGGAGTAATGGCTCCCCAGCTATTCTATTATGACCGTGGCGATCAACCCCTTATAGAATTTGAAACTGCCCCTTCCCGCCTGAGAAAAGAAAGGCAGCAGACCGAAAACAGCCCTCTGTATCGCAGATTTCCTCAAGATGCCAAGCTACTTGGCTCGGTGCTGGATCGTTATAACGTTCTGGCTGCCGTAAAGAGCAGTAAGTTTTACCATAAAAGCGTTCCCATCAAGCAGCAGGATGACATCGCCGCCGGTATGAAGCTGTATAATATGGAATACGTATATGCCATGCCCATGCCTGGAACAAAGTATTACTACACTGTTCTGGCGATAAACGAACGGGGGCGCTATCTTCCCTATGCCGATATCCAGGAAGTGATGCCGGTAGATAATCCTCCCGAAGCCAAGGCGGTGATGAACAGCACCTTTATTCAAGATACCGGCGTGTTTAATTTTGAATGGAATCTTCCCCTGTCCAGCCCTGATATCGCCATGTGGGAAGCCTGGCTGGTTCCCAAGGGAACCCTTGGTGCGTATGGCGAAGCCCTTCCCGATACCTGGCAAAATAGCGCTATTAATCTATTCCAGATTCCCAATACCAATATCTACAATGCACCCACGCTGTATCATCAGGTGAGTGCCCAGGAAGCGGGAATAAACCTTCCCAATAACATGCAAGACTATGGCGTGGTATTTGCCTATGCCGACTATGCGGGACAGACTGCTGCCGTTTCTGCCAAGCATTTCCGCATTTTGAATAGTTCCCAGCTTCCCAAACAGGAGAATTACCGCCTTTTGGACAAACCCAATGACAAAGGCGACAATATGGTGGTTTCCATAGGCAAGCCCATTGCCTATGTAAGCAATGCCAGCTTCATGAATCAGAAAAAAAGCATCCTGAAGATAAATTACGAGGTGTCTGAAAACGAATTCTATGATATTGAGCAAATGGAATTCCAGCTTCTGAACGCCAAGCATGAGTTGGTTGGCAAAACCACCGAGCATTTCCTCGATCGTTCTGTCCGTTTCAATCTTCCCAAGAAATACCATGGTTTAAGCGAGCTGATTGTTCGCATCGGGGTATATCCCTATAATTCCACATCCGCGCCGGAATTCACAGAACAGGAGCTGGATTATGATCCCATCAACAAGCTCTTTTCCGGCAAGCAGATAATCTACAAAGGCGAAGCCCTCACTGGCATGTTCTATGATATCCTCAGCAAGCTGAAAACCGATCCCGATTTCCAGGCTGGCAACCGTACCAATGCTCTGGCCAGAACCTATGACCATCTGGTTCCCTATGAGGATATGGTATATAAACCCCTCTCTGGCTACGATGCAAAGCATAAGGCTCTCATTATGCCTGCTTCCCTGCAAATCGATGCCGATTCGGACAATGGCTATTCCTTTGATGCTGCCCTTTTCCGGGATAAATTCAACGCCGATCTTAAAAAGAAGGAAAATGAAGTAGCAGAGCTTAAAAAGGCCATCGCTGCATATCCGGAAGGATCAGTGCCCGATTCGCTTACTCAAAACCTGGCCTATACAGAAGGGAATTACAATTTCATCACCCAACATCCTGCCTACAAGGAAGCCAATAAAGCAGGCTCGGAGAAAGAGTGGCTGAAAACCCTTATCAGTGCCAGACAAAGTGCCAATCGCACCGTCCAGTATAAGCTGCTGAAAACAGACGGCATGGGAGCTTTCAGCATTTCCCCCGTTTATACCGATAAATCTGGCAAAAATAGCTTTACTCCTGCTCCCGAATGGTTTGACACCACCAAGGTGATCACCCTTATCGCTTCCCTGCTTTTGTGCGTGCTGCTTATCTACGCCATCATCCGCACCAAAAAAGGCAAGGTTTACATCCGTCCCATCGCAGGCTTGCATGAGATCGATAATGCCATTGGCCGTGCCACGGAAATGGGACGTCCCGTAATGTTCGTTCCCGGATGGGGCACCATTGGCGATGTGTGTACCATTGCCTCCATGATGATATTGGGGCAAATCTCCAAAAAGACAGCCGAATTTGACATTCGCCTGCTTTCTCCGCATTGCGACTACATGGTATTGCCCCTGGCGCAGGAGATCGTGCAAACTGCCTATAACGAAGTGGGCCGTCCCGATGCCTATAACCAGAATGACATCTTCTTCATTTCCGATAATCAATTCCCATTCTGCGCCGGAGTAAATGGCATCACGGTTCGTGACCGGGTAGCCACCATCTTCTATATGGGATTCTTCAATGCGGAAGCCCTGCTGCTCACCGAAACTGGCAATCAGGCAGGCTCCATCCAGATCGCCGGTACCGATGCCGTTACCCAAATCCCCTTCTTCATCACCACCTGCGATTACACCCTCATCGGCGAAGAATTCTATGCTGCATCCGCCTATCTATCCGGCAATCACGAATTGGTAAGCATGCTGAAGGCACAGGATTATTTCAAACTGGTGATTGTATTCATGGTAATCCTTGGCACCATCCTGTCCACCTTCCATTTCAATGCCTTAATAAACGCCTTCCCCGTGGAGTAATAATTATGGTTACCATCCCCACCAGTACCCTGAAGCGACTTCCCCAATATCTGGAAGTGCTGCGCCAGCTTAAACGTGCCGGCCTAAAAGAAGTATCCACCACCAAAATCTCAGTTTTTGCCGATGTGCATCAAACCCTGGTGCGCAAAGACCTTGCCTACACTGGCCTGAATAGCAATCCCAAGAGCGGTTACAACGTTTGGGAGCTTTATGGAGCCATCGAAAAACTGCTGAACTGGAACGATACTTCCGCCTGCTATCTGGTGGGTGTGGGACACCTTGGATCGGCCCTTCTGGGATATCAGGAATTTTCCCAGAAGGGTCTGTCCATCATTTCCGGCTTTGATAATAATCCTGATTTGATCGGCACCACTGTTCATGGCGTTCCGGTGCATTCTGCATTGGATTTCACCGCCATGGCGCTAAAGGAAAATATCCGCATTGGGATCATCACTGTGCCCCCGGAAGCTGCCCAATTGGTGGCAGACATCATGGTGCACAGCGGCATCAAAGCGATATGGAACTTTACTCCGCATAAGATTCTAGTGCCCCCGGATATTATCGTGGAATATGTGGATATGTT
>CAZSST010000049.1:0-16022 GCA_964609575.1 uncultured Candidatus Cloacimonas sp. | reverse complement strand
ATAAGAAAATATGCTCCAGATGATTTCTACATTGCTATGGTAGTATCCGGGGAAAAACACCCTTATCCCGATGGCTTGACAGAGGCTGAATATTCTGATATTATTAGTTCATTTTACGAGAAGCATGGGGTATCCATAAAAGGAACACGTGATATTCGAGATGAATACTTCGGGACGTTTCTATGCTCATCCAGAGCAAAGAACGTTTTTATTATTGACAGTCTTGGGGACTTATATAACTGCGTTAGTCTTACGGGAAACAAGAAATATTCCTTGGGAAACATCAATGGCGGATTTGATTTCATCAGTAAGAAAATGGAAGAGCACATGAAGCGAACCTTCACCAGCTCATGCAGAAAGTGTAAGTTTTTGCCCATATGTTATGGTGGCTGCCGACTGGAGAGAATTACTGGAGAACACAACAATGGATGTCTTAAAGATCATTTTAACTATATATTACCGAGAGTATTAGAATGGAAGATAGCCGAACGATCAGAATAGCATCACTTTGGAAAAGTTACCGGGTAAAGACTTCAGTATCGTTATTCAGGCCCGTTTTCAAAGACATAGAAGCCATTAGAGGGATTTCCCTTAGCCACAATCTGGATCAGAATCTTGGCATCTTTGGTAAAAATGGAGCAGGTAAAACAACCATGGTAAAGCTTTTGACAGGAATACTGCATCCCAGTTCCGGAGAGATATCGGTATTGGGGCATGTTCCCTATAAGCTGAAACCTGAATTCAAGAAGCAAATAGGCTTGTTTCAGGGCGGGAAGGAACAATTGATTTGGGATCTTCCTGCTATCCAAAGCCTGGAATTATCGCGCTATATATACGGTTTCAGCCGTGATGAATTTACACGCCGTATCACTGATTTCAGCCATGCTTTGGATATTGGCGATGAATTAAATCAGCCATTGAGGAATATGAGCCTGGGGCAAAGATGCAAGATGGAGCTGATCTACAGCTTCATCCATCTGCCGAAAATAGTATTTTTGGATGAACCCACTTCTGGATTGGACATCATCACCAGAAGCAAGCTAAGGGATTTTATAAATTTCTGCCATGAGGAATATGGCATCTGCTTCATAATCACCAGCCACAATGTGAAGGATATCACCGATTGCTGCAATTCCTGTATAGTTTTGGAAAGTGGAGAGATCATCTATCAAGGAGACACCAGCCTTCTTCTGGAGAAGCATCAGCATGAGATCCTGACCCTTAGTGCAAAAAGCAAAGAAACTGCGCTTGAGATTGCTGAGAAATTTGGAGGAACGGCTTTGGATGAAGAAGGAGTTGTCTTTGAATCTACCGGATATGATTCTAATAAGCTTATCTGCCAAATCCTGTCGCAATATGAGATCAATGATTTTAGCATTAAGAAAAAAGATGACGAAGAGATCATCACCGAGATACTAAAAGATGAGTAGATATTATTCAGCGCTTAGTATTCAAACTCTAAAAGAAGCTGCGGCATACCGGATGAATTTTATCCTCAGCTTTCTGGTGGTGCTGATACCCTTGGCGGGTCAGCTGCTACTTTCCAGATTCATATATTCCGGAGGTTACCATATTGGTAGCTGGCAATTGGATCAGCTGCTTTTATACTTTATTATCGCTACCATCGCAAGCGAATTTTTCGTAATCGGAACTTGGTGGGATATTCAGAATGACATAAAAAAGGGAGGATTGAACTATCATCTATTAAAGCCCTACAGCTATTATTGGCATAATTTTGTTGTGTATTACGCCTTAAAAGCAGTATATACGGTTTTTGCCGTTATCGTAGCCTATTTGGCTTTTGTGGCTGTAAGTGGCAGCTTTGTGCCCCAAATAAAGTTGCAGAGCCTCATCCAATTCATTATCATGGCTCTGATCGCTGCACCTTTATCGTTTTTGATCACTTATTATCTATCCCTCCTGGCATTCTTCTTCACGGATATCGGGTTTGTGATGAATTTTCTGGGGATAGTATTGCCCTTTGCATCGGGAAACATTCTACCTCTGGATATCTTTCCCGGACTAATAGGGGCGATCCTGATAAAGCTTCCTTCTGCCTATCTCGTTTACCACCCTTCCCGTATCCTCACAGGCAGTTATTCATGGAGTCACTATTGGCAGCTCGTATTGGAAGCACTTTTATGGCTGCTGGTTTTTCTCTTGATCTCTCTTGCAGCATGGTCGCGAGGAAGAAGAAAGTATGAGGCAATAGGATGAAACGCTATTTAGTTTATTATATTCAGGCGAATCTCTTGGAACTGAAGCGTATGGCGATTTATAACATAAGCTTTCTGTTTGATCTTCTGGCTGATCTGGTCAGCATTGTGCTGGCCATGCTGTTCTATCGCATTCTATACTTGAACATCGGAGAGGGACTACGAATATCAATTGAGGATTTATACATACTGGTTCTATCGGTAAAGCTGACCGGAGATCTGTATAATCTGTTCTTTGGCAGTGGAGTTCATTCCCTGCCTTCACTAATCCAATATGGTGGTTTGGACAGCATCCTGATAAAACCCATGAATGTGTTCTTTATGCTGTTTTGCAGTAATCTTAATTGGAAATGCATTGTGAATCTGATAATAGATCTAATGCTATTTGTGCTTATATTTATGCAGTACAATATAGTCTTCTCAGTGCAGAGCATATGTATGTATTTAGTTATGATAGGAATTTCCACCATGGTTTATACAGCGTTTAATATCCTTATCTACCTTGGCTCCGTTGTATTTGTACGCATGGATGCCTTTTCCTCTTTGATTTCTTCCTTTTTTTCACTTTCAACTTTTCCGGCAGCGATTTTTAGGGTAAGCTATCTTAAATGGATCTTTATCTATGTGATCCCGGTGCTGGTGATAGGTAATTTCCCTTTGATGGCAATGCGGGGAGTATATGGATATCATTTATATATTGCCGCAAGTATTTGTGCCTTGATCTTTACCCTCGGTGCATATTGGGGTACAAGCTCAATGCTTAGGCATTATAAAAGTGCATCATCATGATAATGCTCGCAGAAAGTCTACTTACAAAAATGGAACTCGCATCGAATACCAAAGGAGGATCTGATGAAACGTACTATCTTGTTACTATTGCTTATATTACTTTCCATTACACTTTATGCAATGGATATTCCCTATTCCGACCAAGCGGTGATGGAGGACGCAAATCTCATTGATAATTTTGTGTGCGTAGATCCGGATGATTCCAAGGCTGAGACCCTGGCTACCAAAGCCTGGGTATGGCAGGAAGAAGGCAAGCTGATGATTCACTTTTCCAGCGTAATCGACGAGAAGTTTCAGCAAGGATATCCTGCCAGCAGGGATAGTGGGACCCGAGCCGATTATCTGAGATTACAGCTTGTTACTTTGCCTGATGCCAATTTTGCCTATCTTTTTGGTGCATATCCCCAAGGGCAGCTTGTGGACGGCATTCGCAAGGATGATATGAGCGTGGACTATCAATGGGACAGTGATTATAGCTATGTATCTGCACATAACGATTCGTTGTGGTCAGTTACCTTCAGCATTCCCCTGGGATCATTGCGCTTTAAACAGGATTTGCCATATACTTGGGGGCTGATCTTATCCCGTTACCACGAGTCCTCAAAAGAATTTTACAGTAGTCCTTACGCAAATACGGACAGCAAGCGGGATTATTTCAAGGCAGTGCATCCTATCGTATTGCACGAAAAAGTAAGCCGGGCATTGGACATGAAGATAAAGCCCTACTTCGTTAAAAGCTACGATTTGATAAATAAAACGGATAGCTTCGATCCCGATATGCTGGGCTTGGATATCGCCCTAAATCCCGCACAGCAAACGAAGGTTAAGTTAAGCTTCAATCCCGATTTTTCGGATGTCCCCCCGGATGATGCTCAGGATATTTATAATAGTGATACACCTGCCATATATTCTGAAAACCGCTTTTTCTTTGTGGAGGATCTGGATGCCTTTGGCCTTAGCAGAAGCGTTTTCTATTCCCGAAACATCAATAAGCCGACTTTTGCCTACAAGGCTACGGGTAATATCGGCAAAACTAAATGGGGGATATTGGGGGCCAAGGACGAAAAAGTGGTGGATGCTGGCGAGGTGCAAAACTATAATGACTATTACCAGGTGCTCTCCATAATTCCCAGTTACTCGATTTTTACCATGGGTAACGCCTTGATAAGCCGGATGAACAAGGGATATTATAATCATGCCTATTTTGGCAATTATGACCTGAAGCTGGCCAAGATCCTGTCGCTGAATACGGAATTTACTCAAAGCATCACCAAAACTGAAGGGGAAAATGACGACGAAGTTTTGAAGGGATACCAGGTATTAACCGAATTAAATTACAGCCCAAAGAATTTTGATAATTACATCTACTACCAGAAAGTAAGCAAGGACATCTTTCTGGACGCGGGATACCTGTACTATAAAAACCGCCAGACCTATGGAATCTCCATGGATTGGGATTCCAATCCCGGCTATGGATTCATCAAGAAAAAGCAAAGCTTCCTCAGCCTGGATTTCAGCGATTGGTACAATGGTGGAAACACCTATAAAGAGTATTCCGTTTATGGTAACCTGGGTATCGATTTTAAGCCCGGAATCAACTACTCGTTTAATAGTACTTTTGGCACCGTGCACGATGATCTGTGGAACAAGCATAATTTCTATGGGCTGCGGGGGAGCAGTTCCTGGGACAAAAAAACCTGGGCTCGGGTAACTCTGGCCATATCATATGCCGATGAACTGGTATATGCATTGAATAACACCTATACGAAGCTGGGTCTGGAGGCCTATGTATCCGGGGATATTGCCCAAAGATATTCATATTCACTAAATTGGCAGCTAAATGATTACGGCTATCGCAAAGATAATGTGGTGGATTATGGGGATGGGCCTGAGAACGTAACGCTCGACGACCGCTACTCGATAATCAACGCCAGCTTGAACTACACTCCCAATTTGAAACTGCGCTTCACCGGAGGGGTCGGCTACAGTAACTATACGCTATATGGAGTATATGCCGATGTGCAATTCTATGGCAATCTGCAATATGAATTCAAAAGAGATCAGTTCCTCTATGCGGGAGTGAAAAGCTCACAAAGCCAGATTGAGATATCCACATTTGGCGATCCCCTGGGACATTACAGCAAAAACAGCGCCACGGCCTATGTGAAGCTGGCGTTATCCCTGTGAAGCAAGCTCCCGTTACCTGCGTAATAATGACCCGGTAAAAAAAAGAACTTCAATCAGCAAGATAGAGTCTGGTCTGGCATGGATTGTCTAAGTATCATCAACGGACTATATCAAACCGAGCTGTTTCAATCTGAAAGGAATTCTTCTTTAGATTTTCCTTGCCAGAAATGCAAAGCGAAAATAGGATGAAAAAAAAGACCATAGTGAGGTAACCATGTCCTATCTATATGTCGCCGCAGCATTCGCACTCTTTATTATCGTCATTATTTCCAGAGGCTTGATCGTGGTGCGTCAGGCCCAGGTAGTGATCATCGAACGCCTGGGAAGATATTACAAAACCCTGGAATCAGGCATCCACATCATCATCCCGATTTTTGACAAGACCCGCACCATCCACTGGCGCTATAACAAGAGCGATTTCCGGGGCAACGTGGTGGTGGTGCAGCGTGTGGAAGACCGCATCGACCTGCGTGAAACCGTGTACGATTTTCCCCGTCAGAATGTGATCACCAGCGATAACGTATCCATCAACATCAATGCTCTCTTGTATTTCCAGATCACCGATCCCTACAAGGCGGTTTACGAAATCGGCAATCTGCCCGAAGCCATCGAAAAGCTTACCCAAACCTCGCTGCGTAACGTGATCGGTGAACTGCAGTTGGACAAAACTCTTATCTCGCGTGATACCATCAATGCCAAGCTCCGCGATATTCTGGACGAAGCTACCGACAAATGGGGCGTGAAAGTGAACCGCGTGGAACTGCAGGACATCCTTCCTCCCGAAGAGATCAAAACCGCTATGGAAAAAGAAATGCGTGCCGAGCGCGATAAGCGTGCCAAGATACTGCAAGCCGATGGCGAAAGGGAATATCAGATTCGCACCGCCGATGGCGAAAAAATGGCTCGCATTGCCCGTGCCGAGGGTGAAGCGCAATCCAAATTGCTGGTGGCCGATGCCGAACGCCGTTCCATCGAAATGATCGCCGAAGCCGTTAAAGGCACCTCCACCGATCCCGCGCAATACCAGGTAGCGCTAAAGTATGTGGCCGCCTTCCAGGAGATCGTGAAACAGGGAGATAAGACCGTGGTGGTTCCCTATGAATCCTCTGCGCTGCTGGGAAGTGTGAAAACCCTGGCCAATATCTTTAAGCAGTAGTGGCGGACCCCATGTATTGGCGGATTCCGATCCGCCATTTTTATGCTGCGGTACCGAAGTGAAAAAGTGAAATAGTGTAAAGGTGAAACAAGATTTGTAATACCCTTGTAAAGTAGTGCGGATCCCATGTATTGGCGGACTCCGATCCGCCATTTTTGTTGTCTATTCCAAATCATTTTCTGTGCGATCCCCATGCAACCACCAGGCATTTGCATGGGGATCGCATGGACTCTGGATTGCAAACGTCCTCGTTTGCAAAGCGACGCAGTCGCTTGTTATTTACTACAGCACTTCTCTCAAATTCGATACATGGACTCTGGATTGCAAACGTCCTCGTTTGCAAAGCGACGCAGTCGCTTGTTTCTTTCCATACCTGTAGCGCTAACTCATCAACCTACTTCAGCAGCAGTATTTTGCGAATAAAGCGCTTTCCTCCAGTTTCCATAGTGCAAAAATAGATTCCGCTGGCCAGATTGTTGCCGCCAAAGCAATTATCCACATAGCCCTTGCCAATGCCGGAGGTCTCATAAACCAATTCTCCCCTGACGTTATAGATCTTTAGTGAATAATCGGCATTAGCATCTTTAAAACCTAGCCGGATAGTGGTTTGGGAGCTGAAAGGATTGGGATAAACGCTGTGAATTCCCGTAGAAAGTGGCACCGCATTGGGATCATCGCTGCCAAGGGCGATGTCATATTCCACTCGGGCAATGGGGCTGGGAATCCATCCTGGGGAAAAGGCTTTGGCTTTCAGAACGAGGTCGGTGCCCACATAAACAGGCGTGTTATACAGCGCAGAATCCTCGGTGGGCTCGCTACTATCGGTAGTATAATGAATTTCGGAATTTGGGGTGGGGCAGTTTATGGTTACGCTAATCGGATTAGGATAGCTTCCCCCCGCATGGGAAAAAGCTGGAGTGGCAGTGGTGCCGGTGATAATATACATGCCTGTGGAGGTTACGCTGGGTTCATAACCTTGCAAAAAGCCCCTGGCCTTAATGATGTTATTGCTATTCAGCGGACAGCTGAGGGGAGTACTGTAAATGGTGGAAGCTGCCGTAGGTTCGCTGCCATCTGTAGTATAATGAATGCTGGCTCCCACAGTGGGGCAGGCAATGCTGATCTGCAGGGGAACGGTGTAGGTTCCAGTCTCGGGGCTGAAATAGGGAGATGCCACTTGCTGCACCCCTCCGGTGGCATTGATGGGATAAAGGTTATTTGGCCAACTGCCCACACTGCCATTCACTTGTGAGGGAAGGGATTGCAGATCGGTATAAACCTGCTGAGTGCTATAATCCCACACTTTAAAGATAAGCGGCTCGCCATTGATTTCGGTGAAAACTTGCAGCATGCATCCCGGAATGCCATTTTGCACCGTTATATCTCCCTTGCCGCGTAGCACCTGGCTGCCATTTTCGTTCACAAAGGCGGCCAGGATATCATCTTCGCTGGCAGGGATGCCTTCGATGGCAACCGAGGCAGTAACGGTCATGCTTTCACTGAGAATCTGGGGATGGGGCCAGGGATCAGGAACGGCCGATGTGCCGGCACTGATGCTATACAGGTTGTCCGGATAGTCTCCCACGCTGCCGTCCACCACAGATAAAAGGGTTTGGGACAGGCTATATTCCGCAGCGACGCTATCGTCCCAAACCTTGAAGCTGATGGTTTCGCCATTGGTTTCGGTATAAACCTGCAGCAGGCATCCCCCATTTGGCATCACATTTACCTTTCCGCGCAATTGAGGAACGTTATTCACGCTTACAAAGGCAGCCACCACGTCTCCTGTGGTAGCTAGAAAGCCATTAATATACACGCGGGAAACCAGAACCATGCTTCCGGGCAAAACTTCAGGCGTTCCCCAGGGATCAATGGCCAGGGCGATATTGGCAGCTAAAAGCAAGATTGTGAGGAAGATAAGCTTAGTTTTCATGCTGCAGCTCCTTTGGGGATGCGCTTCTTGCTGTGGCCTGGGGGTAGATAAGAGTGTCCGCAGCGGAAAGATTTATCCAATATGCCTTTCCGGGAGAAAGGACAGAAAGCGTATTCGTAGGGCTGGTGGGCGAATAGGTTCCCTCCATGCCTCGCACTTCCAGCAGATTGGGGCCAAGGGATTGCAGGGCTTGGGATACCAGCATAGGGCTTTGGGGAGTGAAACCCGTTAGATTCCAGCCGGCATTCAGAGGTATGGGAGTATCGGTATCAATGGCATTGCCCTCCACCAGGAAGTTCAAGGCTCTATTCATATTGATCAGATATCCCTTGCCATCGCTGAGGTTATGTAAGGAATTGCAGGGATTATAGCGCAAATAAACCCCTTCCGGCGATTTCAACATCTCAAAATAGGTGATGTAATCGTAAATGAGATCGTCTATGGCAGTATTAGAGGGATGCACATTCAAGGAAAGCATGTTCCAGCCAGCGTTCAGACGAATGTTTTGCACCTTGGCAGCAGAGCCATTAATCCAATACAGGTCGTTGGGAAAGTCTCCCACAGTGATCCCGAAGTTGATAAAAAGGGTTTGCGGAGCGTCATAGATTTCATCGCTGCTGGCGTCCCAAATCTTAAAATAAACATTTTCGTCTTCCGATTCGGAAAAGACTTCGAGAGGGCACCAGGGACGCTGATTCTGGATGCGCACGGTTTGCTTGCCACGCAATTGCGGAATGCCATTTACTTCCACATAGGCAGCCAGCACGTCGCCCGCAGAGGCATTATTGCCCGCAATGCGCACCCCCGCTTCGATATACATGTTATTATTCAAAATCACGGGCTCGCCAAAGGGATCAACAGGCTGATTGCCCTGGGGGAAGACGATGCGCAGTTCGGTAAACATCACCTGGCCACCATCTATGGCAGGATGCACCGGAGGAGAAAGCACATTGGCTCCCCAAGTGTTGTCATTATAAAACATCAAGCCCAGTTTACCCACTTTGCGGCCGTTCTCCAGGCCGGTGTAGATGATTTTGTCGGCTGGATACACCCACATGGGCTTGATGCCATTAAGTTCTAGAGTGATGACGTTATTCAGCACAATGGGGTCGCTCCAGTTCTGTCCGTTATCCGCGGTAACGGAGATAAATATCTCAGGGGTGTTTTCATAATCCTCAAAAGCCGGAGCATCGTATAAATGGTTTAGGCGGGCTTTGTAGCTACTTTGCCATACCAATGCCATCATGCCCTGGCCATTGGCATCGGTCATCTTGAGGTTATTGTAATGAAACATCATGGCGTCATCGTGAGCCGAGGCATCCCAATAGGGGAAGTTCCAGGCATTAGTCATATTTGGATAGGGATGGTTGTTTGTATCAAAGCCCCAGGAATCCACCACTCCCCAGGGTGCTGCCGTGTCCCAAGGCTGGTAACAGAGATTGTAATTATCATCAGGATGTTGCTGGGGATAAATCTCTTTGAAGCTGAATTGCAGAGTGCTGGTATCAAAAATGTATTCTTTAATGAATTGCAGGGGTGCATAGTATGCATTATCGGCGTTACTCAGTCCCCACAATCCCGGCACATGGATTTTGCCATTATCATCTATTGCGGCATTCATGTGTCCAGAATTCATGATCTGCCAGACAAGCTGTTGATCGGTATAGGGCACGCCTTGCGAATTTTTGAAATAACCGGTGCTATCATGAGGCCCAGAGGGAGGATTCCAAGCGTACATATAGCTCTCAGCCATTATTAATGAAGACCAAGTGCCCTCACCATAGTTATCACACCTGAATACATTCAGATCCGGCTCGATAATGGGGGTAACACCATCAGCCTGGGTGGCGGAGTGATATCCGCAGAGATAGATGTTACCGGCATTATCGCAAGTAAGGGCATAAGCAGGACGCCGCCACTGGTCATCATGATTCCAGTTATCCAGCTCTGGAACGCTGAAATGAGCGGTATTCCAGGTAAGCATCTCGCCAAATTCGATATCATGGGCATTAAAATCGGCAAAGCGGATGTAGGCATTTGAGCAGGGGCCAAATGTATGGCTGGTGTTATTACGCATCACTACATAAACACGCCTTTTGCCCGCAATGGGAGAGGGACCTACCACTGCGGAAGGCCATAAAAACTCATTATCGGAGGTGGGAGCAGCGTTACTGGGACTAATGGTAATGGGTGCATTCTGGATCACCTGCGGATCGTTAAACAAGCCTGATATCCCTGATAAAAGCGCATCGGAGACGAAGACATCTTCCAGATAGGTATCGGCATCATAATTCACATGCCAGGCATACATAGGCTTTCCGGAAACGGGATCATAGGCCAGGGCGGGATAACCTTCGTTGTTCTGCACGTTAGATATCTCGCTATTATTATCCATTATCCCCTGGGAACTCAGGTGGGAATAAAACACCCTGCGCATGCCTGTGGGAGTTCTGCGGCCATGATAGGTCATGAAATAGCCACCCTCATTGCTTGGGGAAATCACCTTCAGCGGAATGTTATTAAAGCTGCCGATCATGTAATCGTAAAAGGAAGTAATAATAGGAGTGGGAGGGACACTGAAAGTACATTCGGGAACAGTACGCGTGGGGGTTATCTCCAATCCCGGAGGAAGTTCCAGGGCCAAAGGCAATGGTCCCGGTTCGGGTAGATCATTGGCAAAAAGAGAAAGCCCAAGGCAACTAAGGGCTATACAGCTAAGCAGCAGTTTTTTCATTTACATCTCCCTGGCGGAATCCTATTTGTTGTAAACCAGTTTTAGGGTTTTATGATAAGCACCGGAGCGCATTTTGATAAAGTACAATCCGGAGGCTACTTTGGAACCATGGCTATCGGTGCCATCCCAGCTTATATTATACATCCCCTTGGCTTTAGCTTCATCCGTAAGGCAGCGCAGCATCTGGCCTTTGAGGTTATAAACTTCCAATTGCACGGGGGTATTATCTTTATCCACATGATAGCGGATGCTGGTTTCGTGGGCAAAGGGATTGGGATAGCTTCCCAAAAGCCTGGTAGGCATGGCAAGCTCTTCATCTGCAGCGGTGCTTTGCAATTCCAGAGCGATAAAGTTCGGATATGCTCCCAATATGGCATCGGGTTCACTGCTGATGCTTGTGGAAATAGCCAGTTCCCTGCCATCAGGTTTTAGCAGGGTGAAGCTGATTTCTTCGCCACTATTTTCCGTATAAATCTGCATCAGCACCGCAGCAAAGCCCTCAGGTGCGATCAACATTTCCTGTCCGCGTAGTTCGCCACCCACCCTGGCCTGCAACAGGTCACCCGCAGCGGCTTCGTTGCATCTTGCCAGAACGGTCATGCTGGAATAAAGAGCTGCCGGAGTTCTGGAGTGCTTGGCTGCTGAAGTCTCGTGGTGCTTTGCAGCTAAGGTGTTTTCGTTTGTAACAGGATAGATAAGGTGATGAGGGCCATTCAGCTTTATCCAATAGCCCTTTCCGGGATGCATGGAGGCAAGCGTGGAATAGGGATTACCGGGAATATAAACCCCGTCCGGAGCTTTCACCTGCACGATCCAGGGATTAATGGACGCCAAAGCGCTTTCGGTATCCATAGCGCTACGCGGCAAATATGCCGTGGGATTCCAGCCATCGGCCAAAGGCAAAGGGGTATTTTCTGGAATGGATAGCCCCATCACATCCCAGGTATCGGCAGCATTCATTTGCACCGCATAAGCCCTGCCATCCATAAGCTGAGTAAGCGAAGAATAGGGATTACCAGGCATATAGATTCCCTCTGCACCCCTTATCTGCTGCAGGTTTACCGTAATCTCTCCGCTAAGGTCTTCAATATGCGTAATGGCTGGCGAAACATTCAGCGACACCAGGTTCCAGCCTGCATTCAAAGGCAGAGATTGGGTGATGAGCACATTGGCGCTTTGAATCATTACATCATCCACCATAAACAACAGGGCATCATTGGACACGCATTGTATCCCCACATAAATTGAGCCTGGATAGGCAGAAAGATCATAGGTATAAAGCGTCCAGGTAGTGGGTGCCTGAAGGTAATTCGCACCGCTGATGATGGTAAAATTACCGGGAGCAGTACCCGTGGTGGATACTCCCACCTTGAATCTTTCCAAGCCATATTGCGCCGATAGAGACCTGGCCCAAAAGCTAATCTGTCCCGCATCCTGAATCTGCGGAGAGATCAGCCAATCGTTATTGAACTGCCCTATGCTGGCGAAGCATACTGCCAGTTTGGAGCCGCTATGAGGAGGAATTGGTATATTGGGAGGCACCGTGGCCGAAGGATTGAAAATCTGATAGGCCATGACGCCACCATTATTTGGCCAGCTGTAGCCAGTGTAACCATAGGTGGAGGCATGATCTGCATCCACGCAGGTCCAGGGGGCAAAATTCAGCGCAAAATCAGGATAGCTTTCAAAGCCATCATTCAGCGCAATGTCATTCTCCACCATCATGAAATGGCAATTGGTGATCTGCCAGGAAATAACCACTACACCGCTATGCGTTTGAGGGATGTATTCCGGATGCGTGGCCGTAACCGTATAAGTCCCCGGAAGCGCATAGAAGCTGTAGGCTCCATACGCATCGGTTACATCACTGAAATCCCCACAGCTAACGGTTACCCCTTGGATGGCTTCATATTCCCAATTCCGCACTATCCCTGAAATTCTACCAATCTGTGTAGGTAGCGTGATGATATTGGACCATGCGGAGGGAGAAAGCAGGTTATTGGAATATACCGCCTTCACGCACCAGCGATAGGCTCCATAATATAGCGACGAGAAACTTGTATCCATATAGCTTAGAGAATTAATGGGATTGGGCGTAAGCAGCACCCAATCATCCGGCATGCTTTCATAGCCTTGGGGAACACGCCACACCTTGTAACCAAGCAGCACTCTGTCATTATCCCGAATGGGCGGCAGTGGTGCCATCCAGGTTATTTCCACATTGTTATTTACAGATTCAGCATGAACATCGTAGGGAGGGGGCGTAACCTCATTCAGCACGAAATTCACCGTCTCATATTCTCCGGCTTCGATGTTCACATGGTAGGTAACGCTGTTGTATCCTGGCTTGGATGCCATAACCTCACACCATCCCTCCGGCAGAACAATATAGTAATAGCCATTTTCATCCGTGCTGGTGTAATATACCGAATCTGGGTAAATAATACTTATCGTAGCCCCTTGCAGAGCGTGGCTATAATCATAAACGGTTCCATGCAGCCTTCCCAGGCATTTGTAGAGCGCATTCGAAAAGGCGGGTTCCGATACTGCACTATTGATATAATAGGCTTTCACCGCATATTTATATACTCCCTGGGGCAGTAAATACCAGCTATTATCGTATAGAATTGGATCAATAATCACATTGGGGGTCAGCATTGTCCAGTTTGCTTCATTGTTTTGATCGGCAACCAGGAAACGCCACACTTTATAAGCCACCATATCCGGATTACCAGCAGGAGCATCCCAATCTATCACCACATAGTTGTTATTATCAGCCTCCACGGCCTCTACATTCCTGGGGGGAAGGGCGATCCACCTCATCACGATATTGCCCATATCCACGTTTGTGCCATTCACCACCACTTCATCCGTTTCATCGTAATATCCCGCATATTGCACCAGGCACTGATAAGTGTGATTGGCATACACATTGGGGAGATTAAACATACCATTGGCATCGGTTACGGCTGTATAGGTTTCATATCCACTTAGGGTTATTGTAGCTCCGGACAGGCCTGTGGGATAGCTGTAGAAATCCACAATGCGTCCGCTAACCGTAACCTGGGTAAGAGGGGTAAGGGCAAAATCCTGCGTGGAAGTTTGTGCTTCCACGATGCTTACGCTATGCTCCACAAGGTTATAACCATGCTTGGTGGCTTGTGCGCTATAGGTTCCGGCGTTCACGTAAGGGAAGCTGTAATTGCCATTGGCCGCAGTGAGCGTGCTGAAACTGGTGCCAATGATGCTTACTGAAGCTCCGGCTACCGGTGCACCAGCGGATGTAACCGTTCCCTGCATATTGCCCGTACCCTGAGTGGTGAAGAATAACGTGGTACGTGGAAACATGGCTTCGGGAGTATTTGCAGGGGGAGCAGCGGGATCAAAATCGATGCTGTCGCTATACACATTGCGGGTTCGGGCCGGGATGCTGCCACTTTGCGCCTGGAAAGTACACGTGGAATTGTAATAAACCACATCCCAAGGCCGTTTCACCATCATCACCAGATTACCGCCGCTATACGCATAGGGAGTTTGGAAGGGGATAACGATATTATTGATACCCGTGGGGTAGTTCACGGTGCCGTCGAAAACCTGCGTAAGCTGCGTGCTGGGAATCCAGCCTGAGGCCAGGTCACTCGCAGTGGTTTCACCTATCCAGATTTTGGTGGGCATCTCGGGCAAATTGTAAACAAGTTGATTATAGAACCGCACCCCGGTCAGCAGGCCTGTGGTATTGATCTCCGAGGCCAAAAACACTGTTTCAAAAAGGCTGTTCTTGTAGTAAAAATCCATCGGCATGCGGGCGGTTGCCTCGCCATCGCCAATCGGGATCACTACTATCCCCGCATTTTGAACAAAAACCTCAAAATGGCCGCTTTGGTTGTTTTGAGGGATTTCATCTCCGGGGCATTCCACTTTTGCATACAGGTAGGTGGGTCCGGCCATGGCGGGCGTCCAGGGCAGGCTGAAAGTGGCATTCGCCTGAGGCTGGATAAGCGTTCCCGCCACGCTGGAGATTTCGATATCTCCTTCCCGCATTAGCTTTACCGTATAGTTCGCTTGCGGCGCTGCACCATTATTGCGGATGGTAACGGTATAAGTGGATTGCACTTGCACACTGGGAGTATGGTTCCCGTCCATGGACAAGGCGGCAAGGTCATTACTGATCTGCTGGCCGCTAAATACGAAGGTGGTTTTGGGGAATTGACCGCTGGGGGTGCCGGCTACGGGAGGAGCGCTGGGATCGAAATTAGTGGTGTCGCTGGAGATGCTTAAAGCGCGGTTGCTGCCCACAGTTTGTGCCAGGAATCTATCATTGCTGGAGTAATATTGGGTATCCATGGGGCGGTTCACCATCATCACCAAAGTTCCGCCGGGGTAAAGGAAGGGGGTGGAAAAAGTGATACTGATGGTATTGGCTCCGGCAGGATAATTCACTACGCCGTCAAATACCTGCGTAAGCTGACCAGAGGGAATCCAGCCCCCGGCCGTAAGCGAAGTTTGATTGGTAGTTCCCAGCCAGATACGGGTGGGCATATTAGGCAGATCGGTAACGAAGTTATTGTAAAATTTCACTTCGCTGATTGCTCCGGAAACAAAGCCCAGTTCATCCTGAAAATAGAGGCACTCAAAGAGGGAGTTTTTCCAATACATATCCACCGGAATGCGGGCCTGCTGATCCCCGGCGCCGATGCTTACTTCCGTGGCGTTTAGCAGCGAGATGGCGAGACCAAATAAACATATCATCGCACAAATTACTAATATACGTTTCATACAAGCTCCCGGTGTTTGTCCAATTTCACTTTTCCAAGTGGCCCTATGATCTATAGATAGTAACCACTTATCTATCCTTTAGTGGCGATAACTACACGCATATGTTCAAAAGCAATATTTGATCCATTTCCAGGATTATTTTTGCTTTAAAATCAATTGCTTGCCACTGCCAACCAAGAACCAACCTGGATCGCGATGAGGGAGGGAACTTGGAATGAAGAATGAAGAATG
>CAZSST010000048.1:0-16317 GCA_964609575.1 uncultured Candidatus Cloacimonas sp. | reverse complement strand
TGAGGCGCACAGCACCTTGTTGGGAATGCTCTGGAATATCTTTGTACCTTAACTGTAGCTCATGCTTCATTCTATCACCATAGGTTATGAAGGACAAATTGGTCTCGCTTTGAGCCAGAGAATCGAGATTGGGGAGGGCAGCAAAATCATACTCCAGATCGGCTTTGCGGTACGATCCAAACAGCGAACTATTCTTTGCCCGGGATTCATGCTCCAGCTTTGTTATCAGCTTGCCCAGGGTTAGTGTACCCTGTGCGTAGATTATGCCGCTAAGGTTATCATTATCGTCATTGCCGGAAAGGGTATTACGATCGTGCATGGTGCCAATAGCTTCAATACCGGCGTCAAAGATATCGCTTTTATAGTTCAAAGATACATCCAGATTAGCCTTTTGTGCGGGAGCGATGAGTCTTTTTTGGGGAAGCCATGAACCCAATCCAGGCCCGCGATACATGTATTTACCAGAGGAAAATTCCTCATAATCGCCATTGCCACTGCCTACATAGCTGAAAACAATGCTGTAATATGCCAGCGAATCACCCGGAGCATATTCGTAATAATATGTACCAGTGGGAGATAATAGCCTCTTGTATTCTCCGGTTCCGGGGTCTACTTCGGTAACGCCCTCACCCCAAGCTTCACTGTCTCCTGAGTTTTGCAAAGAATCCAGATCGGCAGGGCTGAAATCATAGAGCAAGGGTTGTCCCTTATCATCTTTTTGCCAGATAATGTGATGACTAAGCTGGAACCGCGAACCAAGATTCACTGTGGATGAGCTTAAGAATCCTGATTGAGCGTAGTATTCGTCCGTATATTGAAATCTAACCAGCACACTGTTTATGGAACGGATCAGTTTTTTGAACATCACTGAGCCTTGGGAATAGTCGATAAAATAGTCCAAACCCCGTTCCCATCTTGCTCCATCCACGTATATCTCTTCGCTTCCGGCCACAACAATAAAACCAGGCTGAAACTCATTGGCACGCAGATAATAGGGGCCTTGCTTGCCATCGACAATGCTAAGCACCAGGGAAGTGGATTTACCCGAACCCGCTGTGTAAGCCGCTTGGAGGGCATGACGTCCCTTGTACCAGGCATTCAGGCCTTCAAACTTGCTGTAATAATCTATGTATCTGGTACCTTCAAACTTCCATTCCAGATCGCCCATGGCCAGTTCGTAATTGGTGGAAAAGACTTTTATGAACACCTGATCCAAAGAACTGAGCTCCTTGGAATCGCCTTCCGGAGAGAGTTTGGACTGGCTGTCCGATAATTGTGCAGAGATATTTACGTTCCTGGCCAGTTCCCCACTAAGGCTTACATACAGTGATTGCTTCAGGTCAAAGGCATCATCGTCAGAAAAAGTGATGGCAAATGTTTTTGAACCCTTGATATCAAGCTTGGCATCACTACCCCACATAGGCGAAGAAGCAGATTTAACGGTGGCCAAAAGGCTGTCCGAAAGCTCTTGAACCTGCCAGCTTTGATGCACTTTATGCAAATCCGGGGGAACAAGGATAAAGGATACTTGCAGGTTGCTGGTAGCGGGAAGCTTTTTTAGGTGCAACATAGCGTTTTTGTAATCCACCTGGTAATCCACTCCATGCACCAGCAATATACTGTCCGCATGAATTACTTCGCTGTTATTAATGACAGGCATATCTGCCAGTTTGTAGCTTGTTTTTCCCAGTTCCAGGGCTATTTTCGTCTGAATCACCAAGCTTTGCCCTGCAGCAATGCCCCCGCTGAAGCATAAAACAATCAGCAGCAAGCCCTTTATCAGGCCCAGGGATTTACACTTTATGGATAACGTAGGTAACCACACCCCAAACAATAAAATCCAGGCCCTCGTGGATCTTCAACGGTGGGTAATCCTTGTTTTCAGGCACCAGCCAGCATTCATCATCTTTTATAACCAGCCTTTTAACGGTTAGTTCCCCATCCACAATAGCAATGATGATCCGATTATGAGTAGCCTCCAAAGCTCTGTCCACAATAAGAATGTCGTCCGGATGAATTCCCGCACCGATCATGGAATAGCCATCGGCACGCACATAAAAAGTGGATGCTTCGTGCTGAATAAGATGTTCATTCAAATCCAGCCTGCCTTCCACATAGTCCTGAGCGGGAGATGGGAAGCCCGCTGGAATTTTAGCTGCCATTAGCGGTCGAGCCATCACCTTATCTTTGTTGATGGAATAGATCGCTTTTATGGATCCATCGCTGTGGGGATGCGTTTTATCATTCATGTGAATAGAACCGGACGGGCAGTTAGTACCACCCGTCCAGATAAAAGATCAGGTTTACTTCTTGGGCATCGCCTTCAGCATTTTGGCAATGTTAGCACTGTATTTCGGTTCGTTTTGAATTCTTTCCAGATCAACACGGGCAGCGCTGTAGTTTTTCAATTGATAATAGGCATTACCACGCAGCATCAGTGCATCTACATTGCGGGCTTCGGAGGTTAGAGTCATAGTGGTGAAGCTAATCACCTTCTGCCAGTTCTTGTTCTTGTTGTAATGAGCGGCAAGAAGCAAAGCCAATTGGGGATCGCGATCGATATTGATGGATTTCTCGTAATATTCCACCATCTTCTTGGTGTCTTTCAGTTCATCGTAGTTTTTTCCGATCATGGTGTAAATCTTGGCAAGTTCGCTTTGCACCGGATTGGTGGCCACCACTTTTTCCAGATATACATTGGCTTGAGCCCAGTTCTTGGCGTTGCGGTAGAAATTGGCCAGGCGGCGATAGTTATCACCATCGGGTTTCATTTCCGCAGCTTTCAGATAGTATCTTTCGGCTTCCACGTTATTGCCACGGCTTTCATATCTTTCTGCCAGGTTCACATAGGCAGCAGGGTCTTTGGAAGCTTCAGCATAGTCACGCAGAACCGCATAAGCTCTGGCTTCGTCTTTGAGGTTATCGGACAGCACATAGAACTTGGCATTAAGAACTTCCGGATCGTTTGGCTTAAGGGTAAGGATTTGGTCATAATACTTTATGGTTTCTTCGTATCTTCCGGCATCCTTGGTAGTAATAGCAAGGTTATTATAAACTCCCAGGATGTTTTCCTGCAAAGCTTCGGGAGTGATATTAACCGGAACGATGGTTTTGTAGATGCTCAGGGCGCTTTCATAGTTTTTGATGGCATCGTCATAAATCATCGCTCCATGGCTCTCCATGGCCATATCGATGTAGCTTTTGGCAATATTCAGATTCATCTTTTCCAAATTCAGGCTGATGGAATCAGATGGCATCGCCGTGGGAGCAGCTTCGTTAAATAGCAAAATCGCTTCATTAAAGGCAAGGATCGCTTCGTTAAAGAGCTGCGAAGAATAAGCTTCGTTTCCCTGGGCTGCCTGTTCATGCGCCAAAGCCAGAGGATTGCGCACCGCTACAGGCTCCACAACTTCTGCCTGTTTATTTCCGCCGCACGCACTAAGTACGACCATGGCCACCAAGCATATCAGTGTATAAATTCTCAGTTTCATCTATCAGTTCCTCCCTGATTTTTCTGATTCCCATAGCTCAGCTTAGCCCATTTTTGTCAACAATAAAAAGCAATAGACCAATTTTTTTTAACTTATTTTGGGAGAATTTTCTACATCACTTCACTATATGTATTTTATTATTCTGCAAATAGTTATTAGCACCGGCCCTAAGCCCAATGCCCCTGAAATCCTCTGATAGCTTGAAAACTGGTGATTTTTTTTGTTGACAGAAATATCACAGCACTTTTTATTAAGCCTTGATATGTCTCTTACTCTTATCACAAACGTAAAAGGAGGTAATATGAGCAGAGATGATTTGATTAAAAAGATCGCAGGTGCGGCTGGGATTTCCCAAAAAGTAGCCGGCCTTGCCCTCGCCGCAGTCCTTGAAGGTGTTACCGAAACCCTCAAAAAGGGCGGTAAAGTTTCATTGGTCGGTTTTGGTTCATTCAGCGTTGCCCATCGCAAGGCCCGCAACGGTATCAATCCCAAAACCAAGAAAGCCCTGAAGATTCCGGCCCGTAAGGTCCCTGTCTTCAAGGCTGGCAAGAAACTTAAAGAGGCTGTGAAAAAATAAGCCACTTTATTAACTTCCATGAGGCGGGAAATTTAGCTCCCGCCTTTTTTTAGGTTTCAGGTTTTGGGTATCAGGTTTCAGGAGTGAAGAGGTGAAAGGGTGATATGGTGATACATGGCTTTGGCATTTCGTTGCCTGCTGCCTATTTCGTCCCTGCGGCCATCACGTCCATGTTGTCCATCAAGAAGCGTACATCGTAAATCGTTAATCGTAAATCTTACATCTTGTACATGCGATGCCCAGGTATTTGCATGGTCATGGCATGGATACCACCTGAATATAGATTTGGAAATCCAATTGTTATGGGTTTCCTCCCTTACTCTTTTTGCTTGTTCAGCTCTCTTTTTGCGAAGTTGGAAAGCTTCTTGCAAGTTGCATGCTATGGTGAGTGGAAAACCAGATCAACTGCTCAGAGTGATTATAATAAGGAGATAGATATGAAGAAGATAGCAATAATGCTCTGCCTGCTAAGCGCAGTGCTGATTGCCCATGCTGATACTTTATGGCCGGACGCTGTGGCGATCCGCCAGGGAGTAAATATTGAATGGTTCCGCACCGGAATCGAAACTAATGATGGCGGTGCTGTATATGTGTGGTCTGATACCAAGCTTGGTGAACGTGATCTCTGGGCTCAAAAAGTGGATGCCTCTGGCAATATGGTTTGGGGTGATCCGGTTTTGGTGGATGGCAAACCCGACCGTCAGGAAGATCCCGTGGTAACCAGAACCAGTGATAATAATTACATCATGGCCTGGGTGGATTTTTCTTCCGATCTGGACGGCGATATCTATGCCCAAAAGATCAGTGCCCAAGGGCAGATAATGTGGCAGACTGGAGGAATAGCCGTTTGTACTGCCAATGATGTGCAGATTTCACTAAATATTGAGGCTGACAATAATGGTGGAGCTTTTATAGTGTGGGTGGATTCTCGTAATCCCAGCAAAGACCTATACGGACAAAGACTCTCTGGAACCGGTGTGCCCCTCTGGGATGCCAATGGCGAAATTATTGCCAATGGCGCGGGTGACGAAATTCAAAATACCATGCTTCCCGATGGCGAAGGCGGAATGATTATTGCCTATACCCATACCTATGTGGGTGCTGACGATATCTATGCCAAGCGCTTTGATGCCAATGGCAACATGGTGTGGGCAAATCCCCTTAATCTGGCAGTAGCCGATGGTAACCAAAATGGCGTTCGGATGGCAGCCATGACTGGTGGAGAATTTATTTTTACCTGGCAAGATCAGCGTAATCTCGATCCGGATATCTATGCCCAAAAGATAAACCTGGCAGGGCAAACGCAATGGGGTAATTACATGGTGGTTTTCAGTGATCAGGGACAGCCTTCTCCTGTGTCTCAAACTGATCCCCGCATTGTAAAGACCTCTGATAACGGTGTGATAATAATATGGGAAGACTATCGCCTGGATACGCAGAATCCCGATCTCTTTGCCCAAAAGATCACCATTTCCGGAACCAAGGCCTGGACCCCGGATGGCGTGGCGCTTTGCACTGCCGAATTTGGCCAATCCGGCCCGCGCATGTCTTCTGATGGTGCCGGAGGATGCTATGTGGTTTGGGATGATTTGCGCAATGGCAATTCTCCCAATGACGATATTTATGCCCAGCATTTATCATCAACAGGTGCAAGCCTTTGGGAAGCCAATGGCAAGCCCATTTGCACTGCTCCCAATCAGCAAAACGGCAGCCTGGTGAAGGTAAGCAACAACAATGTTTTCATAAACTGGATGGACGTTCGCAACGGCAGCGTGGGAATTTATTACCAAGTTTTAAATTCCACCGGTGCCACTCTATTGGAAAACAATGGACACCTGGTATTCTGGGGTCTTAGCGGTGATACTCCCAAAGATAACTATCTGATTTTAAACCGTTCCAATGATATCGCCATTATCTGGCAGGATACCCGTTTTGCCAATGACGGCTATAGAATTTATATGCAATTCTTGAATCCCGATGGCACTGTGGACCTTGAAACCAATGGGCGTCCCGTAACCATTGGCGTTAATGGATCTCAGCAAGAGCCGCATGCAGTGGTTACTCCCGACGATAAAATTGCCATCGTTTGGGAAGATGCCCGCAATGATAACCCCAAGATTTACGCACAGCTTATTGCGGCAAATGGAGACAGACTTTGGGGAGATAGCGGCATGGAACTCACCGATGTGGACCCTCTGCGTCAAAAAGGTGCCAGGATCAGTTACAGCTACTTTGATGATTCCTTCTACATCGGCTGGTCGGGCTCGGTGCAAGTGGAAAGCAATTTCTATTTCCATGTATTTGGCCAACGCATAGTAAATAACCAAAAGATGTGGGGTGCAGATGGACGCCTTATTTCAGTGCTGCCCACGGGAAGCGAAAACAGCGAATGCACTCTGTATAGCCTGAATGATAGTTACTACATGTGGCACCGCTACAGCAGCGATAACACACAAACCATCTGGGTAAAACGGGTTGACAGCAATGGCGACGCCTATGCCGGATGGGATAACGAAGGTCACAAAGCCAGCACCTATAACGATTGGGATACTTTCCAGATTCTGCCTGTGGCGCATCTTACTCCCAGTGGACTTTTCGTGATGTGGAAAGATATGCGTGGTGATTTTATTCCCAATTATTGGGGACAGCATTTCGGCCCCAGCGGAGTAAGAGAGTGGGATCCACTTGGAGTTAATCTCGCAGATCGTCAAAACGAACAGGAACGCCCTGTGGTTACTTCCTCCCAGTCTGGAGTAACATTTGCCTGGTGCGAAAACCTTAATGGTGTACATGACATTGCCATTCATAAATACGCTCTTAATGGCTCTCCGCTATGGGGAAATCTGGGTTATTACGTGGTGCAAAAAGATTCCACCCAATCCAATCCCACCATGGCAGATTTTAGTAATGGTGTTCAAGTAGTAGCCTGGACAGATTTCTATAGTATCGAAAGCGATATCTATTATAAATATGTAAATCAAGATGGAACCATGATCGGCGATCCGATGGGATGGGTAGTAACCAATGCTTCGAAGCCCCAGTATGATCCCATGGCAGCAGTTTTGAATAACGAAGCCTATGTGGTTTGGGCGGATGGACGCTCCAGCGGTAAAACAGAAATCCTGGGATTGTATGCCCAAAAGCTGAATAATCCCGTGGCCAATGATGATCCCAGTGCTCCGCCAGTTGGTGGCATCACCCTGGATCAGAATTTCCCCAATCCCTTCAATCCCCATACCAAAATCAGCTTCAGTCTTGCCAGGGCAGCCGAAGGCCTCAAATTGGAGATATTCAATCTGAAAGGCCAATTGGTTAAGGAACTCCATCGTGGTGATCTTCCTGCCGGCAAACATAGCTTCAGTTGGGACGGCAAAGATAGCCATGATATGGGAGTAGCAAGCGGAATGTACTTCTATAAGCTCTCCGGGGACAACTTCTCCCTGCAGAAGAAAATGATTCTAATGAAGTAAGTAACAGGTTAACTGGTTAGAAAGTTAACTGCAATATGAAAAGCCCCGGATATTATGTCCGGGGCTTTTTCATGGTTCAAGATTGTGCAAGGTTCAGCTTTTAGTGTCTTCCTGCCATTTATCTACAAGGTCTTGGCGAAGCTTTTGCAAGTTTCTTTTTACATCTCCCCAATCGCTGTAATGATAAATTTCAGTTACTTCGATTATCTCACGATTCATCATGTGGATCGTGAAACCCAGCCTGTTCAAATCTATAGTTTTTGTATCCGTTCCCAAGTCTCTTACCGTGGAAACGCTTCGAATCTTTTTCAGATCTACCAGTTGCCCATTAGGTAGTTTGTACGTCATCTTGGTACCTCTCAATCCACAACTGGAACCATTTGAATATGGCTCTGATTTTTGGCAAGGAATATTTTTTTGGCTTTCAAATAAATCCTGAGCTTGACTCCTGCTTGCGCCTTAAGCTTGTTTGCAAGGTTATATCGGCTATATTATCATAAATGAAATTCTTGGAGCTGACAATGAATGATAAACTATCTGAAATCTTTGCCCAAACCAAGGCTAAATATGAATGCAACTTAGGATCTAAAGCGTTCAGGGACAATAACGCCTGGCGTAATCGCCAGGAAGAGCCTGATCCCATGCGCTCGCAATTTGCCATTGATAGGGACAGGGTTTTATACAGCGGGGCATATCGCCGTTATCATGGCAAAACACAGGTATTTTCTTTCACCAATCTCATCGATGAAGAAATGACCAATCGCAATCTGCACATTGCCTATGTTTCCCAAATCTCCCGTACTATCGGCAAGTATCTGGGATTAAATACAGAGCTTATCGAGGCCATCGCTTTGGGACACGACCTCGGGCATTGTCCCTTTGGTCATGATGGTGAGAATGCCCTTTCCGAATGCTGTGAGAATAGTGGCATCGGAAAGTTTCATCACAACATCGAAAGCTTGCACATCGTGGATTATATCTCACGCAAAGGCCGCGGCTTGAATCTTACTTTCCAGGTTCGGGACGGCATCATAGCTCATGACGGTGAAGTGCATAACACCCGGCTGAAGCCCCAAACAAACAAAACCAACGATGATATAAATGCCTTCATCACTGCCAAGAAAGCGGGACAAAATCCGCAATGGATGCCTGCAACTTTGGAAGGTTGCGTGGTGCGTATCACCGATACCATAGCTTACATTGGCCAGGATATCGAGGATGCCATCCGTTATAACATTATCACCCGTGATGAGCTTCCGGCAGAACAGGTTGCCTTTTTGGGCAATACCAATAGCCAGATAATCGATACCCTGATCAAAAACGTAATTATTAACAGCTATGATCAGGAGTGGATATCTTTCGACGACGAAACGTCTGAACACTTGCTGGCCCTGAAACGCTTTAACTATCGCCGCATTTATACCGATGAAAACGTGAAGAAAACCAATTCCATCATCAACCGCACTATGCACATCCTGTTCGATAAGTATATGCAGGATATTGCTGAGGAGAACAAGCAATCCAAAATATATAAACACTTTTTGGATCATAAACATGTGAATTATCTTGACAGCTTCTCCCCTGCTGAGCAAGTGCGTGATTTTATAGCCACGATGACCGACCGCTATTTCAATGAAGAGATCAAAGAATATATGCTGCCCTGGAAGGGTTAAGCGCATATCAAAGACGTTTTTATAAGGAGTAATAATGAAAAAACAACTACTAATGTTAGTCTTATTGGGACTTATCTCCCTTAGCTTTGCCCTGCCCAGAAATCTGGTAGTAGTGGAAATTGGCACCGGAACTTGGTGCCAATATTGCCCCGGAGCCGCAATGGGAGCAGATGAACTGGTTGCCAATGGACGTCCCGTAGCCATCATCGAAAACCATAATGGCGATAACTATGCCAATACCTATTCCAATGCCCGCAATACATATTATGCGATCACCGGCTATCCCACTGCCAGGTTTGATGGCCTCAATCCCGTGGTGGGCGGCAGTAATACCCAATCCATGTATTCTGACTATCTTCCCAGGGTGACCACCCGCATGAATGCCCCCTCGCATTACACCATTTCTGCCACCGGAACTATGACCGATAACAACTTCACGCTTCAGGTTACCGTTGCCAAGCCCGAAGCCGATACCAATACCAATGTAGTGCTGCACAGCGCTATCACCGAGAGCGAAATCCAGCAATCCTGGCAGGGACAAACTCACCTGAATTTCGTTAATCGTTTAATGCTTCCCAATCAATCCGGAACACCCGTAAGTTTAGCTACCGGTGAGCAGCAAACTTACACCCTAAATGGCACTTTCGATTCCGCCTGGAACATGAATACCAGCGAGGTAGTGCTCTTTCTGCAAAATACTTCCACCAAGGAAATTCTCCAAGGAATCAAATATACCTTCCCCGGACTGATGGGTGTAAATCCCGTTTCCGATTTAAGCCTCGATTTCCCCAATACTTATGTTGGCGGGATAAACCAAGTTCCCCTAACCATCCGCAATTTCTTTGGTACCACCGTGAACGGCACCATGGCCACCGATAATCCCGTTTTTACTCTCCCGCAAAGCAATTTCACCATCGCTCCCTACGGTACTTTCGAAACCAGTGTGATCTTCTCCCCCACAGCGCCACAAAACTATACGGCCAATCTGAATATCACCAGCAACCTCACGGGATTTAATAACGTTACGGTGGCTTTGGAAGGTCTGGGCTTCATGAATACTCCTCCGATCGTAAATAATGTAGTAGTCTCCGGCCCGCCTGTTATTTTCCAAGACCTTTCCGTCAGCTATGATTTCAGTGATGCCGATAACGATGCCGAAGGGGTCAGCCGCTTCCAATGGATGCGGATTATGGGGCCAACTCCCACTCCCATCCCCGATGCCACAGAAGATACTTACTACGTGCAAGTGGAAGACATGGGCTGGCCGCTTGCCTGCCAGGTAACCCCCCTCGACGAATGGGGCATGCCCGGAACTCCGGTGATGAGCAATCAAACTCTGGCTATCCTGGAACTGCCCGAACCGCGCAATTTAACCGGCAATTACACTCAACCACGCACTGTGAATCTGGCCTGGCAAGCCCCGCTTTATTTTGACGGACGCGGTCTCATCGGCTATCGCATCTTCCGCAATGGCGCTACTCATGCCAACGTGATGAATGCCGGAATCCTCAGTTATGCCGATACCGATGTGCCTTCCGGAACGCATGAATACTATGTGGTGGCGATCTTTAACAATCCTCTCAATTTCTCCAATCCCTCCAATACGGTTACCATCGAAATCCCTGTGGCTAATGAAGACGAACTTGCTCCGCAGCTAAGCGCAGTAAGTGTTTACCCCAATCCCTTCCGCACTCAGGCAAATTTCGAAGTACAAGGAAAAGCCAATCAGCAGTTTAGCCTGGAGATATTCAATCTAAAAGGCCAGATGGTGAATAAGATTGCTGCCAATACCGGAAATCAGGGCAGCACCCTTGGCACCTGGAACGGCTTGGATAAGGACGGAAACCGTGTGCAGAACGGTATCTACCTATTCCGCGTAACGGGCTTGGATAAAGAGTTGAGCGGGAAGATAATCCTTAGTAGATAAATAGCAATTCATTAATAGTGAATCCCAAGTTCAGTTGCTGGACTTGGGATTTTTCATAGTTGAGAGGTCGAGGGGTCGAGGGGTCGAGAGGTTAATAGTAATCATATCTTAACTCTTAACTCCTCACCCGTTAACCCGTTAACCCGTTAACCCGTTAACCCGCTAACAAAAATGGCGGTTTGGAAACCGCCATTACAAAAAGGACTGGTCGGGATGACAGGATTTGAACCTGCGACCACTTGAACCCCATTCAAGTACGCTAGCCGGACTGCGCTACATCCCGAGCCGGTTAAGCACCTTAAAATTTAGGGTGGTCTTTTTGACAAGCAAAAAATGCAGTTGACAGCAAAGGCTTAGCTGTAGAATAGCCTCAACTTGGCTTGGGATAAAGATTTCCGGCCTGGAAAATATAAGGGTGAAAGACAAATGAGTTTGGTGCAGGTAATAGATGCCAGCCTGGAATTCGGCGGAAACTACATACTGAAGAATATAAATTGCACAGTGGAGCACAATAGCCGGATTGGGCTTATTGGACCCAATGGCAGCGGAAAAAGCACGCTGATAAAGCTGATGCTGGGATTGCTTGGTACTACCAGCGGCGAGGTGATCCGTGCCAAAAAGTGCCATATTGCCTATCTGGCCCAGAATTTCTCTTTGGATCCAAGCCTGACTCTTTACACCCATGTTAGCAATGCCCGCAGTGAAATCCAGAATCTGCACCGTCAGATTGCGCATTTATCGCAGAGCTTGCAGCATACCCATACGGATGAGACGGAAGAGAGGCTGAAACAGGCCCTGGACAGGTTTCAAAGCCTGGGCGGTGATGAATATGAAAATGAACTGAAATTCGTATTGAGCTCCCTGGGTTTCACAGAGGCGGATTATGACAAACCTGCAGCCTTGTTCAGCGGTGGCGAGCAAACACGTATCTGCCTGGCAGCTATTCTGCTAACTCCCTTTGATCTTTTAATCCTGGACGAACCTACCAATCACCTTGATATCGCCATGATTTCCTGGCTAGAAAAGTATCTTACGCAGCTTGGCAAGCCCTATCTGGTGGTTTCTCACGATCGTAATTTCCTGGATAATACGGTTAGCAGTATCTATAGCCTGCGCGATGGGAATTTAAGCATCACCAAAGGGAACTATTCCTCCTTTGCCGAAGCCGATGCCATTGCGCGCAAGGCTCAGGAAAGGCAATTTGAACGCCAACAGAAGTTTATAAGTGAAACAGAAGATTTCATCGCCCGTAATATCGCTGGCCAGAAAACCAATATGGCCAAAAGCCGGCTGAAAATGCTTTCCCGCATGGAGATAGTGCAAAAACCCAAGCAGGAAAAGCAGATCAAACTGAATATCCACAGCCAGAGCCGCAGCGGTAATGATGTTTTCGTGCTGGAAGATATGGTATTTGGCATAGATGAGGAAAAAGTTCTGGCCAGCCGCGTGAACCTGAAAGCGCATTACAAAGATAGAATATGCATTCTGGGCAGCAACGGCTGCGGAAAAACCACTCTGCTGAAAGCAATGCTGGGTGAAAGACCGATTCTTTCGGGAACCCTGAAAATAGGAGCCAGCCTGGAGATAGCTTATTATGACCAGCATCAGGTTGCTTTGGACGATGGAATCACCGTTATGGACACCCTCTGGCAATTGGTTCCGGATGAAACCCGTGGTTATGTTTTGGGGTGGCTGGCACGGTTTGGCTTCCGGGGTGACGATGTGGATAAATATGTGGGCGTACTCAGCGGTGGAGAGAAATCACGGCTGAATCTATGCGTTCTAATACATTCCCAGCCAAACTTGCTAATTATGGACGAGCCCACCAATCATCTCGATATTGCAATGAGCGATGAACTGCTTAAAGCCTTGGAAAGTTATACCGGTACGATTATCTTTGTTTCGCACGACCGGTGGTTTATCCGCGAACTGGCCACAAAATACTGGGTGTTTAACCAAGTTATTGATGAAGGGCAATATCTGCCTACCATCACGGAAAAAACAGATAGCCTTGATGAAGCCATAGCCCTGGCATTCAGCAAGCCGGAATTACTCAAAGAAGCACCCAAACCCCGTGAAAAGAAGAAGAAAATCAATCCCTGGTATTTAGAGCAGATCCATCTGCAGATAGAAGAGCTGAACAGCAAGATTGCACATTATCAAAAAGAACTGGATAATATCCATAGTATGTTATCCCAATCTGATACTTACTCCTCGCCAGAGAATGTTTTGGAGCTGCAAGCAAAAATGAAGCAAATCGAGGAGAACATATCTGAGTGCAAGATGCAGATTGCCACTCTGGAAACTCGATATCTGGAGCTAAGTTATGAAGAATAGACGCATTGGCTTCACCACGTCCTTACCTGTGGAAGTGATTTTGGCAGCAGGGCACACCCCCGTGGACCTGAATAACATTTTTCTTTCCACCGATGCCCAAGGCCTGGTGCACAGTGCCGAGTTGAAAGGCTTTCCCCGTACGGTTTGCTCGTGGATAAAAGGTAACTTTGCCGCTGCCCTGAAAGCTGATCTGGATGAAGTGATCGGCATCGTGCAAGGAGATTGTTCCAATACCCATTCACTGCTTGATCTGATTTCTGAGGAAGGCATGACCATCTTTCGTTTCTCCTTTCCGGATGGTCATGACCATAAGGCTATGGATACCGAGATTTCAAAGCTGGAAAGGCATTATGGCGTTAGCCGCGATGAAACCATGGCCATGAAGCGCAGGCTGGACAAGATCAGAGCCAAGCTGAAAATCCTGGATGAATGGACTTGGAACCAGCGTTTGGTAAGCGGAAAGGAAAATCATCTCTGGCAGGTTAATTCCTCTGATTTTCAGGGTGATCCCGATAAATTCGAAGCTGAACTGGATGTCTTTATGAAGCTGGCAGAGCAGAGAAAACCCCTTCCCACCCGTATGCGCCTTGGCTATCTGGGAGTCCCTCCGATCTTTACCAATATTTATGACACGATCAGTTCCCTGGGTGGAGATGTGCTGTTTAACGAAGTGCAACGCCAGTTTGCCATGCCATATCTTAAGGATGACATTGTAGAGCAATATCTTGTATATACTTATCCCTATAGTATCTTCGATCGCCTGGAGGACATCCGTGAACAGCTGGAGTTACGCAGTCTCGATGCCATAATCAGCTACACCCAAAGCTTTTGCCACCTGCAATTGGATAATCTGATCCTGAAAAAGCATTTGAAGCTTCCTTTCCTGACTCTGGAAGGGGATAAGCCGGAAGAGCTTGATTCCCGCACCTTACTGCGTTTGGAAAGCTTTTTTGAGGTACACGGATGAAAAAAATAGCATTGGGAGTATCGGGAGGTATTGATTCCTCCATGAGCGCTTTAATTCTGAAAGAGATGGGCTACGAGGTGATCGGGCTGCACATGACCAAATGGGACGAAAATTCGGGAATAACTACCCAGGATAAACGTGGTTGCTTTGGCCCCAGTGCACGTGAAGCGACACAGAGCGCCAAAGAGGCCTGTGAAAGAATTGGGATACGCTACTATGAGATCGACCTCAGGGAAGAATACAATAAAGCAGTATTGGATTACTTTCGCAGCGAGTTCCTCGCAGGCAGAACCCCAAATCCCTGCGTTATGTGTAATCGGCATATCAAATTCGGCATGCTGATAGACAAAGCCCGGGCGATGGGAATCGAATTTAATCATTTCGCCACCGGACACTATGCCAGGATTGGGTTCCATCGCGACCTGAATCGTTGGCAATTGATGCGGGCAAAAGACATCAGCAAGGATCAATCTTACTTTCTGGGATTTTTATCGCAAGAGCAGCTGGCGCAGATCATCTTTCCCCTGGGAGGAATGTTGAAATCTGAGATACGTGATTTCGCTGCCAGCAAAGGATTTGAGTATCTGGTTGCCCGAAAAGAAAGCCAGGACTTTCTGGAAGCTGAGGACTCCTCTCCCCTCTTTGACAAATGCAAGCCGGAACAAGGTGACTTTGTAGACATGGAAGGAAAGGTGCTGGGTCGCCACAGAGGATTGCCCTATTACACCATCGGGCAACGACGGCATCTGGGCATGGCAGGCTTTCCCCAGCCGATGCATGTGCTAAAGATTGATGCCGCAAGTAATAAGATTATTCTGGGACCCGCAGAACGCTTGATGCAAAATACCCTGATTGCCGATCAGGTAAATTGGGTTTCCATCCCTTCCGCCACTGAAACGCTAACTTGCCATGCCAAGATTCGCAATGCGCATCTACCCGCGGCTTGTACCGCCCAAATGCAAGACGATGGATATATGAGAGTAGTATTTGAGGAAGCTCAATCCGCCATCACTCCGGGGCAGCTTCTAGCCTTGTACGACGGGGATTTGCTTTTGGCCGCGGGAATAATTCATTCGGTATAGCAGGAGTCATTCAGCCCACTTTTTATATTAGCTTGGATTGCCATCTACGAGGGCGAGGACTCATGCTCGGTGATGCTGAAAAGCCTGTTTTGATCTTCGCATGAGCCCTTTACGCCAATGGAATGAGATGAAAAAGCAGACATTCCCCCAAAAAAATATGATGTGGATCTATAACATCAAAGGGCAATTGATCAGATCCCACTCCGGTAACATCAATGCAGCAAGGGAATATGCCTTTCTCTGGGATGGCAAAGACAATATGGGTAAGCAGCTAAGCGGAGGCATATAATTCGCTGTAGCACAGTCCGGTAGTAAAACAGCAAGCAGTAAGATATTGTTTTTAAAATGATAATTAACTTTTATTGCCATAGGAGGAAGTTATGGCTTAGGGATTCTATCAAGAAATCTGGTAGCTAGCAAGATTATCAAGAGAAAGCGTTTGGGGAGGGAATCCGAATGCTTTAAGCTGTGCTTCACATTTGGTTTTTACCTATGAAAGGGATGTATCCACACACGATGAAGTGGTTGTTCCTGAACTAACATATCTGAGTATTTATCCCAATCCCCTGGAAACAACTGCAACGATAAGCACTAAAGATGGGTACTAGGTCAAAGAAGTGGAATTGTATAACCTAAAAGGACAAAAAATAAACACCGCAGGCATAAACTAGGCATCAGTCAGTGAATGGCATATATCAGTGCAGAAAGGGTTACCAAGCGGTATTTACTTCGTAAAATGCAAGGTATCCGATGGAGATAGAGATAAAGTACTAGTACAGAAATTGCTTATTAA
>CAZSST010000047.1:12272-16325 GCA_964609575.1 uncultured Candidatus Cloacimonas sp. | reverse complement strand
AAAAAAAACAGGGCGGTACGGCGACCGCCCCAACAAATCACATCAGACATGGTTTCCCAGTCCGGCGATTAACCATTAACCATTAACCTATTAACTATTAATCTTTTGGCGCTTTGGAAAACGCCAATACCTCAGCGCAACAGGATCATCTTTTTGGTGGAGCTGAATTTACCGCAAGTAAGCTTGTAAAAATAGATGCCGCTGGCTACGGGATTATTGTTGCTGTCCAGTCCGTTCCAGGTGCTACTATATTCCCCGGCGGCTTTTTGATCATTCACCAGGGTATTCACGAGCTGGCCTTTTTGGTTATAGATTTCGATCTTCACTTGGGCAGCTTGCTTAAGGGTATAGCCGATATGAGTGGTACTACTAAAGGGATTGGGGCTATTTTGCTGCAGGAAGGTGAGTTGGATGGGCGAAACGTTATCATCATTCGCCACGGGGGGCAGTTCGATAAGGTCAACTTTATAGGCTTGCAGCACTTCCTTGGTATCGAGATTCTGGATGAAGGCCACCAGTTCGCTGGTTCCCGGATTCCAAGTGGGATCGAAGGCAAAGGAAAGCGGGATGGTGGTGATGCCAAGCGGGGCAGTATGCAGGCTTAGGGGAGTGCCATTCATATCGGGAACCATAAGACGGTTCACGAAGTTCAACTCGGTTTGACCCTGCCAGGCATATTGGATGTGGCTTTCGGTGAGGGCCAAATGCAGCACCAGATTTTGACAGGGTAGGTTGGCCAGTTTATTGATCTTGGCCTGAATTATGTAATCATCACGCGTGTTGGAACTTCCATAAAGCTGGATACTTACCGGGGTTTTCACCGTGGAGCGTTCCTGGTAAAGGGGCAGATAGGCAGGGAAAACGCTGGTAGAGTGATTTCCACCTACATAGCGCAGCAAGCCGTCGAAAATACCAGTGGGAAAGCCGCTGATGCCATAATAGGAATTGCGGCCATCGGAGGTATCGGTGGCATAGGGATCGCCATTGTGATTTTCGATGATGGCCACATTGTAATTGCCAGCCTCAAAATCATCCGCAGCCATGGCTGCTCCCGGGCAGTAGGTGCACCAGGCACCGGTGCCAATTTCCAGAAGCACGTTCTGCTTTGGGGTAGTCCAGGTGTTTACATATTTGCTTAGGTTGTTATTGGTCAGATCACCATCCACCACATCTTCCAGGGAAGTTACGCTGTAATCAAAGCGGTAGAGTTCATTGCCCATGCTGGCTACAAAGGCGGGAAAAGAAGCATCGAACTCAGCTCCGGGTGCCAGAGCTTGAGAGGCATAATCGGGATAGCTTTGCACCTGAGTGTTGTTCTGCATGATATTCAGGGAAACTGTGGCAGTTAGCTGGCCCAGTCCCAGGTTTTTAACGGTGCAGCTTGGATTGATGCTTGTTTCCGGCTCCACATGCTCTGCTCCGGCAATGGCAATAATACCCAGATCAAAGGGGAAGGGAGTGTAGAGCTTTACGTTATCGATAAACCAGTCGTCGATATTATAGGAATTGCCGCTGAAATAGAGGGCGATTTGGAAGCTGGTGCTGCCCACATCGGCATTGGTGATGGTAACGCTGCGATGTTCGGGGCCAATATTTGCGCTGGGATTAACGCTGTAAACAGTGTTCCAGGCGCCGTTATTGGATCGTGTGGCCACTCCTACGGTGAAGGGATCATCATAGTAATCCACAAAGTGGTCAAAATCAAGATATACGGTGGTTTCGCCGCTGGTGTCCACAGCCGGGGAGATTAGATAGCTGCTGCCATTGAATTGCGGACTCCAGGAAAAGTGGGCTTCGGGTGATGCTCCACCTGCGGAAGCGCTCAAAACCCTTTCCCAGTTACCTGAATGTTCGCTGATGGTCCAGCCGGTGGGAGGAAAAGTTGCAGAGGAGAAATCTTCATTGAACCAGATGTCTCGTTCGTTCACTGCCAAAAGCAGGGAAGCAGCAACGATGAGCATAACAAGCATTAAATACTTCTTCATGGTACACTCCTTAGAAAAATAGACTCGTACCGTTAGCTTAATGAAGCGTGAATTCTGTCAATCAAAATCTGTGCTGTCCGGTGCTGCTGGCGTGGATAAATATGATTTGACAAAAATAGCGCGGGAATACATTATGCCCTGAACCTTAAAAACCATAGCCAATGGGGCAGCAGTGCCCTGGGGCAAATAAGCAAACAAAGGGGAAAGCTGATGCTGACTACCAAAGATGCGATCCAGAAAATGCTGGATAAAGAAGCAAAAACCATGCAAATGGGCGGCGCCAAAGCCGTAGAAAAGCAGAAACAAGGTGGCAAACTGACTGCCCGCGAACGGATTGATCTGCTTTTTGACGCCGGCACCTTCCGCGAACTGGATATGTTCGTGCAGCACCGCTGCGATAATTTTGGCATGGAAAAGATAGAAATTCCCTCGGATGGCGTAATTACAGGGCACGGATTGGTAAATGGCCGTCCCGTATTTGCCTTTTCGCAGGATTTCACCTCGCGGGGTGGATCATTGGGCGAAATGCATGCTGCCAAAATCTGCAAAGTGATGGATATGGCGCTGAAAAGCGGTGTTCCCCTGGTAGGCATTCAGGATAGCGGTGGAGCGCGCATTCAGGAAGGCGTGGATGCTCTGCGCGGTTATGGCGATATCTTTTTCCGCAATTCCCGTGCCAGTGGCGTGATTCCTCAAATTACAGCGATAATGGGGCCTTGTGCCGGTGGGGCGGTTTATTCCCCCGCCATGACCGATTTTGTATTTATGGTAAAGAATACCAGCTTTATGTTTATCACCGGGCCGGACGTGATTAAAGCCGTTACCGGCGAAGAAACCAATCAGGAAGAACTAGGCGGAGCAATGGCGCATAACAGCCGCAGCGGGAATGCGCACTTTGCCTGTGAGAACGATAATGACGCCATCGAGCAGATAAAGGTGCTACTCTCGTATCTGCCTGCGAACAATATGGAAGATGCCCCGCTGCATAAGAACAGCGATGATCCCTGGAGACTTTGCCCCGAACTGGATACGATTATTCCCGATAGCGCCAGAATGGGATATGACATGCGCGATGTGATCCATAGCGTGGTGGATGATGGCATCTTCTTTGAACCGCATTATTACTACGCACAGAATCTCATCGTGGGCTTCAGCCGCCTGAATGGCAAGGTGGTGGGAATTGTGGCCAATCAGCCTATGGTGCTGGCCGGATGCCTTGATATCGACGCTTCGGACAAGGCTACGCGCTTCATCCGCTTCTGTGATGCCTTCAATATCCCGCTGGTAACCTTTGTGGATGTACCGGGTTACCTTCCTGGAACGCATCAGGAACACAGTGGTATAATACGCCACGGGGCCAAGCTGCTGTGGTGCTATTCGGAAGCCACGGTACCCAAGCTGACAGTAGTAACCCGCAAGGACTATGGTGGCAGCTATATCGCCATGAGCAGCAGGCATTTGGGTGCAGATATGGTTTTTGCCTGGCCCACTGCTGAAATCGCGGTGATGGGTGCTCAGGGTGCAGCCAATATCATCTTCCGCAAAGAGATCGCCGAAGCTAAGGACAAACAGGCCAAACGTGCCGAGATGATCGGAATTTACGAAGAGCAATTCAATAACCCCTATGTGGCTGCTTCGCGTGGCTATGTGGATGCGGTGATAATGCCTTCCGAAACGCGTAAACGCCTGATCGATGCGCTGGAGATTCTATCCACCAAAAGCGAAAGCCTTCCCCCAAAAAAGCATGGGAATATCCCTGCGTAATGAGAGTGCTGGAGTGTTGAAGTGATCAAGGATGATAGATTATGAAAGATAAAAAACAGATAGCTGCCATCTCAGCGGTGATGGCCTTGATAAATGGCGAAAGCCAGGGCTATGGCTACACTGAGCCCATCCGTGGCCTGCCCAGCCATCCCTATGCTGCCAATGGCAGACAGTTTACCATGCAATACCGTGATATTACCCAACGCAGAATAATAAAAAGAGTGAGATAAAGGAGACCCTTATGGATAAACATGGCATCCTCGAAATGACCGCCATGCGCTATGAAGCAGACCGCCCCAAGGCA
>CAZSST010000047.1:9274-12172 GCA_964609575.1 uncultured Candidatus Cloacimonas sp. | reverse complement strand
TATCAAAACTACGCCGATGACGTGGTGGAAGCCTTTGTGCAGCGTGCCTGCGATAATGGCATTGATATCTTCAGAGTTTTCGATGCCTTGAACGACTTCCGTAATTTCATCACCGCCGTGAAGATCATCAAGAAGAATAACAAGCAATTTGAAGGCACCATCTGTTATTCCCTCACCGAACAACGCATGGGCGGGGATATCTATAATATCGGTTACTATGTGAACAAAGCCAAACAGCTGGAAGAGATGGGTGCGGATACCATCTGCATCAAAGATATGGCAGGCTTGGTGGCTCCTTACGATGCCTACGAATTGGTAAAAGCCCTAAAAGCCGCCGTGAAGGTACCCATCCATCTACATACACATTTCACCTCCGGTATGGGTGATCTGGCACTATTTAAAGCTATCGAAGCAGGCGTGGACATCATCGATACCTGCGTGGGTCCCTATGCCTACCGCACCTCGCATCCGGCTGTGGAGCCTTTGGTAATCTCACTTTTGGGCACCAATCGCGATACTGGCTTTGATATCAAGCTACTGAATAAGATCGGCAAGGAAATGGAAAAAGATATTCCCAAATACCTGCATTTTGCTGATAATACAAAGTTTTCCATCATCGATACGGACGTGATTATCCATCAAACTCCAGGTGGCATGCTGAGCAACCTGGTTAATCAACTGAGGCAGATGGATGAGCTGGATAAACTGGACGATGTGTTCAAGGAAATCCCCAAAGTACGCAAGGAACTGGGGATGATTCCGCTGGTTACGCCCACAAGTCAGATCGTGGGAATTCAGGCAGTAAATAATGCCCTGTTTGATACCAAGGATGGCGAATACGCCCGCATCACAGAGCAGGTGAAAGACCTTTGCTACGGACTTTATGGCAAAACCACCCTGCCCATCGATCCGGAAGTGCAAAAGAAGGCCCTGGTTGGCTATCCCAAAGGCGAAACACCCATCACCGTACGCCCCGGAGACGTTATTCCCCCTGCCCTGGAAGGCGTGCACAAAGAATGTGAAGGCCTTGCCAAATCCCTGGATGATGAGCTGATCGTGGCGCTCTATAACCTCACCGGCAAGAAGTTCCTGAAGATCAAATACGGCATGGAACCCCTACCCGAAGATATGAAGGCCAAAACCCTGGAAGAAGTGAAGCAGGAAGAAGAACTGATCGCCAAAGCCAAGGCCGGCAAGCTGATCGAAAAACCCGCAGCTCCTGCCAAGCCGGAAGACCTGCGCCAGTTTGATGTTTTTGTGGACGACACCTATTACCTGGTGGAAGTATCTGAAAAGGGTGGAGCTCCACACGTAGTGAGCAGCCGTCCCGCTCCTGCTCCGGTAGCAGCGATTAAACCAGCTCCCACACCTCAACCCGTACCCACACCTGCCGCCAAGCCTGCACCAGCCCCTGTTGCTGCAGCTACTCCTGCTCCGGCAGTAAGTGCTGAAGGCGGCACCCCTATCGCTTCTCCTATGCCCGGGATGTTCGTAAAGTACGAAAAGAAAGTGGGCGACGCGGTTAAGCACGGCGAAACCATCCTCGTTCTGGAAGCCATGAAGATGTATAATAACATCCCTTCCCCTGTGGATGGAGTGCTGGTTTCCGCACCCTTTGCCAGCGGTGCCAATGTGGCGAAAGGGGATGTGTTGGCGGTGGTAAAGCCTTCGTAAGTGAAAAAGTGGAAAGGTGGAAAGGTGTAACAATGGCAAAAAGCCCCTGCGAACCTTTCCCCTTGTATAAAAGCGATGTATAGTTACAGAGAATTGGAAGTGTATAAGGTGAGTATGCAACTTTACGTGGATATTCATAAACGTACAAGGAAATTCCCTGGATTTGAGCAGTTTGAAATGGCTGCTCACATCCGGCGTACCGCTTTGTCCATTCCTTCCAATATCGCCGAAGGCGCAGGGAGAAAAACCACCAAAGACTTCCTGCGCTTTATCGACATCGCCAATGGTTCCCTTTCCGAAATTGAAACCCAGCTTGAAGCAGCTTGTTTGCTTGGCTATTTGCCTGAATATGATGAGTTTCTAAAGCGTATTGCTCATTTAAGGGCACTGCTTATGGGCTTAAGTCGTTCCCTTAACAAGAAACTGAATAGTAATGAGACAAAGTAACAGTATCGCCACCTTTCCACCCTGTAACCCCCCAAAACCTTCGGGTTATGAATGGTGTTTCACCCTTCCACTCTTCCACCCTTCCACTTTTAAGGAGATAATATGCAAACCAAAAGCCAGATCATGGACAAAGCCCAGATGGAACGCAGCCTGCAGCGCATGGCGCATGAGATCATTGAACAGAACCGCGGCCTGGAAAAGATTCGCCTGGTGGGCATCCGTTCCCGGGGCGTACCCTTGGCAGAGCGCTTATCGGACTACCTGAAGCTGATCTCGAACCAGGAAATCCCTGTGGGGATATTGGACATCACCCTTTATCGCGATGATCTTTCCACCATCAGCCACCAGCCCGTAATCAAAGGTTCCGAACTCCCCTTTGACATCGAGGATGCCATTGTGGTGCTGGTGGATGATGTGCTCTATACGGGTAGAACCGTACGTGCCGCCATCGATGCCCTAATGGATTTTGGCCGGCCACGGAATATACAATTGGCAGTGCTTATCGATCGTGGTCACCGCGAATTGCCCATCAAAGCTGATTACGTGGGCAAAAACGTCCCCACCTCCAAAGAGGAGATCATCAAAGTAGCATTGGAGGATCTCGATGGCGAGGACAGCGTCAAAATCGTTCTGGCATAAGTATCAGGAACGCTATCAGGCAACCCAGTCCGTGCTATGCGTAGGGCTTGATCCAGAGCTGCATAAGCTGCCCCTGTGCGTGCAAAAAAGCGCTAATCCCATTTGGGAATTCAATCAAAGGATTATCGACGCCACCGC
>CAZSST010000047.1:0-9174 GCA_964609575.1 uncultured Candidatus Cloacimonas sp. | reverse complement strand
ATTTTCCTGATCCCCGGAGTGGGCGCTCAGGGTGGCGATTTGCAGGCAGTATTGCGCGATGCCATTCACAGTGACGAACAGCCCAACATCCTGGTAAATAGCTCTCGCGGCATCATTTATTCTTCATCCGGAAGCGATTTTGCCTCTGCTGCCGCCAAAGAAGCGGAAAGGATTGCCAGGGCAAGATAAAATCATCCTCGTTCAGAAAACAAAGCTAAAGCAGAGGAGTAATGAGCGGACCAAAAACTGTTAATATTCGCATCCATGATCAAGGCCTGAAATCGATAGTCTCCACTCAGTCGGAGATCAGAGCTTTGGTACACTTCATCGAATGCTTTACCATCCACGATTCTGCACGGAGTTTTACTTATGAAGGCTCTGCGTCCTTGGGAACCTTGCGGGCAGATATCCAGGCTTGTTTGAATAGTGTGGAACTTCCCAAACAAACAGAGCTTTCTTATAGCCAGAGTGGCGCTTTGGCAAATGCCATCCGGGATAAACAGCAAGCCCTGGAAAAGCTGAAGAGCTTGTTGAAAGGTTTGAAGCAGCAATGTGAAGCATGCCAAAAAGACTACATACACTCGGTGAGTGCGCAAACGGAACTCCAAACCTGCCTTGATAGCCGCTGTGAAGGCCTGAAGAAACTAATCGCTGGTATCGAATCATATCTGGACAAGCAAGATGCCGCTGCCAACCCAAAGGAGGCTATGGCCAGGTTACAGCAGATTCCCACGGAGCTTCAGTTGCCAAAATTCAGCTTGGATATGCACATCCGTAAAGCCAAACTTCAGGACAAGGTGCTGGGATTTTATAAAGAACAGGAAGACAAAGTGTTTGGCATCCATGAGCAATATTGCAGCGCTCTTAATCTTTCCGCCATAAAGAAGGCCGGATTCAAAAAATCTTCCTCCCCTACGCAACAAAAGCTACTAAGCGAAATCAATGAACTGCTAAATCAGCTTCCCGAATCTCCAGCCAAGCAGAAGATCATAAACGAGCTGGAATACTATTGCAACACCCCTGAATACTGCACCGATACCACCTATAAGCACATGAAAAACACTCTTTTAGGGTGCATCGCCAGCATCGATCGCCGTCAGGAACTACTCCTAATTCAGCGTAAACTATGCACACTTCCCCCCAGCGAAGCGTGCACCCATATCCAAGTACTGGTGCAAAATGAGATAAACCAAGACCTCATTTCCGAAAGTAACTTTGTAAAGCTAGTTAAAGCTTGTGAAGCCCTGGAAGCCGAAACTCACAAACAGCAGCTGGAGCAATATGCCAAAGAGCAGGAAAGCCGCTACATCAAAGAGAAACTGGTGAAAGCCCTAGCCGACCTCAATTATACTGTGGTAAGCGATGCCAAAGGCCTTCCGGAAAGCCGTAGCAGCTTCATTTTCCGGGTTCCCAATCAAGAGAACTACATCTATGTGGAGTACCTTAAGGGTAAGTATCTTTATAACTTCATGGTGCCTGAAAAAGTAGCGGAACTCTCTCGTGAAGATCTGCGCCGCAAAGTATCTGAGATGGGCAGTGCTTGCCAGGGTTTTTTACAGGCCATGAAAAACCTGCAGGCCTATGGCATGAATTTTGACTACACTCATAAAGAAGCTTCCGAGAACCACATCATCAGTATTCCCGAAGCGATTCGCAAAACTATGGACATGGAAGCGCTTCAGCGCGGACAACAAAGACAGCACACCCATGAACAAAAAAGGATGACTAATGATCAATAGCAGCTTGATTAGCGTGATGCCCCGGTGGACTCAGGAACTACACAGATTCCTGGGACTGAAATCTCTGTTTTTCATCCATGGCAACATTTACGATTGTTATTACTATCCTCTAAATATAGACACTGCCACAGCACCGGAGCAATTGGAATACCTGCTGAAAAACAGCCTGGGCGACAGCTACCTGAAAGACTTGTTCTTCAGTGAGGGATACAGCTATGTAGTCTGCTATGATGCCGTGGATGGCTTCACCATCTGGGACCGCCAGGGCAAACAGCCTTTTGCTGCAGCCCTTAAAGCCATCGGCATCGAGGAAGCCAAGAATCCCCAAAATTACCTGGAAAGTGATGCCATCGATCTTATGCGCAGGATCATGGCCAACAACCAGCAGCTTTGCGCCTGCATCTTCAGCTTTGGCAGCCGTCTTACCTCTGAGCCCAATCATCTTTCCGAAAAGGAACGCCCCCTTTTTATGAAAATGATGAAGCTGGCAGGGGAAACCAAGCCCTTCCGGAATACTGACAACCTTCGTAACTGCCTGGTGCTTATTTTGGATAACATCAGCGATGTGCCCGCGTGGCTGCTGCTGAATAATCCTTTTGCCCGCGCCATAGAGGTTACCAAGCCCAATAAAGAGGAACGCCGCCTCTATTACAAAGCCCAGGCTACCCTTTTTTACCAATCCCCCGATAGCCAGCCACAAAGCGAAAATCTGGAAACAACCTTCCTGGACTACACTGATGGCCTCAGCAATCGCGAATTGGAGAATCTGCGGGCCATTTCTCTTCGCGAACAGCTTCCCCTGGCAGAAATAAAGAAGATCGTGGATCTTTACAAATATGGCACCAGAGAGAACTTTTGGGAAAAGCTGGAAAAGGCCAAGATCGAACAAGCCGAAACTGAGCTGAAAAAAAGAGTGAAAGGTCAGGACGAGGCCATCAAACGCACCGTGGAGATCATTCGCCGCGCCAAAATGGGACTGGATGGGATCGACCAGAACAAGCTGAAATCCAAGCCCAAGGGAGTGCTCTTTTTTGCGGGACCTACGGGTGTGGGTAAAACCGAATTGGCCAAAAGTATCGCCGAGCTGATCTTCAACAATGAGGATGCCATCATCCGCTTCGATATGAGCGAATATAACGACAGCAATTCGGACGTGAAACTCATTGGCGCTCCTCCAGGCTATGTAGGCTATGAAGAAGGCGGACAGCTTACCAATAGGGTGAAGGAACGCCCTTTCTCCATCATCCTTTTCGATGAAATCGAAAAGGCCCATCCCAAGGTGTTCGATAAATTTTTGCAAATCCTGGATGATGGCCGTCTTACCGATAGCCAGGGCAACACCGTTTATTTCTCCGAATCGCTGATCATCTTCACCAGCAACCTGGGCATTTTCAAGCTCAACGAAAGAAATGAACGCATCCCCAATGTGCATTACCATCCCCAATTCCCTGATAATAAAGAGCTGAACGACAGCTACACGGAGATGAAGGACAAAATCCAAGCCGAGATCGACCGCTTTTTCAATTCGCAATTGAATCGCCCCGAAATCCGCAATCGCTTTGGCGAGAATTTTGTAGTCTTTGATTTCATCCGTCCTCCCTTTGATGCCGATATCGTGAAAATGAAGCTTAAAACCATCTCTCGCAATATCAAGAAAAAATGCAATTGCGAGCTTGTCTTCAGCGAGGAATTTATAGCCGCCTTTCGCAGCCACTTTGTTCTGGAAAAGCTGGCAGATGGTGGCAGAGGAATCAATAACCGCATCGAAAAGATGATCGTGAATGGCCTCACCGAACATCTTTACACTCGCGATTCCTGGGTAAACAGCACCATCACGGCCACTATAACCCTTAACGAGCACAAGCAGCCCATCCTCGAATACAAATGAAGCTTACCATCAGCCACATCCTATATCCGGTGTATAACTTAGGCCCCGGAATCCGTATCGCAATATGGTTTCAGGGCTGCTCCATCCACTGCCCGGCTTGCCTTAATCCCGAGAGCTGGGATTTTGCAGGAGGACGGCAGATCGACCTTCTGGAGCTGTATATGGCGATTTTGGAGGTGGCGGAAGAGCACACTGGCATCAGCATCAGCGGAGGTGAACCCTTTGACCAATATGACGCTTTGGTGCTGCTTTGCTCGATGCTAAAAGCCAATACCAAGCTGGACATCCTGGTATTCAGCGGTTACGATTTGGAAAGCCTGAAAACCAAGCATCCCGATTTGCACTTTATGGATGTGATCGATTACCTTATCGATGGCCCCTTTCTGCCAGAAAACATGGCCACAGAAGGTCTGAGAGGCTCCACCAACCAATGTGCCTATCGCCTGGAAGCGGGCCAGGCTATTCCCATCCCCGATATAGAAGCAAACCACACCTGCTCTATGCAAGTAACTGCTGATAATAGCGCTTACCTTTCTGGCATTCCCCGCAAAGGTGAAATGGACAAACTGATTAAACTTCTTAGTGCTGAAGGGATAACCTGGAGATAATATGCCAAAATGCAGCTTTTGCGAATGTGAAATCCCTCTTCCCACTTCGGGAAATGCCCTGGAAACAGAATGCCCGCGTTGCGGACGCCCTGTGGAGCTAAAGCCTGAAGACCTTATGATCACTTCGGTTACCACCGGTACTATCACTCTGGAAGGGATAATTAGTGGTAAAAGCCTGAAACTGCCCATAAATCAATCCCTTGTTTTGGGAAGAGAGAATTATGGCAGCGAAATCCTTCAGGATCGCAAATTCAGCCGCAAACACTGCCTTATCGAAACCAATCCCCAAGCCCCAAGCATCTGCGATCTGGGCTCGCTGAACGGAACCTTCGTAAATGGAGTGCGCATTACGGCAAAAACCAGCCTAAAGAACGAAGACACCATTACAATCGCCGATGAGGCTTTCATCCTGAAGCTGAATATCGCGGAAACTCCAAAAGCCCAGCCCGAAGTGCCAAGCAATCTGCATGTATGTGCAAATTGCGGTTATCAGGACAGCAAAGGCTTGCCACGCTGTCCCGAATGCGGCTTTGGCTGGAACTGATCAGCTTTTATCGCTACGCACCACACGAAAACCAATGAACGACGAGCTTTGTAGTGGGTCTTCATCATCAGCATTCCAGCCGTTTCTGGTTCTGGTATTGTATCTTAGTTTGGCCGTATTGGACTGAAAAGATCCCCCTCTTATACACCGGAATTTACCTGTGGCAGGGCCTCGATAATTATCCGTAATGGACATAGGCACTACCTCATTATACTTATCCCAGCACCATTCATACACATTGCCGCTCATGTCATACAGCCCCAAAGCATTGGGACGCTTTCTCATTACTGATTTGGTAGTGAATTTGGTATTTTCCTTATACCACGCGATCTTCTTGAAGTCCGAGGCTTTAGATGGTGAGAATCCATTATTGGAAGCTTCTGCAGCTGCCCATTCCCATTCTGCTTCTGTGGGCAGACGATAGCCATTGGCCTTCCAATTGCAGCTTATTTTCCCATTATTGAAGCTGTAACAGGGCTTGTATCCCTCCTTCGCGCTAAGCCAATTGCAGAAATTGACCGCATCCACAAAGGACACGCATACCACGGGGTGGCTTTCCGTTTGTTTCATATAGGGATTTCGCCAACTAGCATTACTCCTGTAATCTCCCTTTCTTCCACTCCAAAATTCTGCCCAGGCACTTCTTTTAGGATAAACAAGCGATCCTCCCCCTTGTTCCGCCTCTGTATAATAGCTGCTATAGCTGGTAAATTCCCGGAAATCACTCACTGTTACTTCCCGTTCCGCTATGTAATAGGGATCCAGTTTCAGGCTGCGACCCTGGAAAGTAGCATCACCTCCGGGAATGCGAATGCAGGAGATAGCTCCCATGGTTCTTTCACGGTTACCGCGCAGCAGCGGCTTTACATCACTGCCATTAAAGACCACCAACGCACACGCCCCTACTCCCAATAGCCAAAATATTAGATATGACACACCCGTAACCCTTGAGGACCGGGAGTCGTTATCACTTAACAATGAGATCAAGTGAATAAGCGCTATTCCTATGATCACCCATTTCTGCCACGCCAGCAGGATTTGCATCCGTTCGAAACCAGAATTTCCCTTTATAAAAGCGATTGCCAGAATAGTCCCCATTAGCCCCAGAATCCACCATTTGGCCTGATTTTTATGGAAGTATGGCAGCGCTCCGGCAAGTATTATCAGCGGAATCACAAAGAGGAACACTGGAACCAATTCCGGCTTGATATCATACCACAAACCATTGGCAATCCAGGTTAATGGCGCGACAATCGCCAAGCTGAGCCAGCGGAAGCTTTCTCTCAGCCACACCTGGTGCTTTTCCTTGCTAATCTCAGCTTCCTCCACCAGATGTTTTTGATAAATGTCGCTCTTCTGTTTAACTTGTGCCTTTATCTCAAACATCCGATCTTCGTGATAGCTGGATTCCGCCAAGCTTGGCACAGGATTTCCAACGGCCTCTTTCACGATCAGAGCTTCCAGTTTTTGCGCACTGTCTTCGGCACCAAGATTTATTCGGGAGCCAAGATTCTTTTTACCTGCGCTAAAGGCCTCTGGCAATTGTATGCTGCGTTTCTCTTCCAAAGCAACGGGGCAGTATTGTTTCACTACCACCTTTTTTTCGTGATTGTAACGCAGCGCCAATGAGGGATAGATAAAGGCAGTGCATTTCACCGACCAGTCTTGGAAGCTTAACTGCAGGTCCTTAATATCCACATCCTTGCCGGTCTCCACTTTAATAATGGATTGATCGATCCACTTATGCTCTTCTTTCAGCAAGAAATAGAACGATGCATGGTCATGATCCGATCCTCGCTTCATGTTGCAAAATTCATTGGCTTCCCGCAGGTCTTTTTCCGCATCACAACTACTTTGCAGATGATGAAGCATAAAGTCTGTAAATGTTTGATGCACACTGGCATCTGAAGCTTTTAGTCCACGCTGGGGATTGCAAATCCAAGCCATTTTGATAAGCGTTTTCTCGGGATTGGGCATCTTGGCTTCCCATGCCGGATACACATTCTCCTCATGATAACTATAGGGGAGACAATCCACCAGCTTTTTCAGCTTTTCCTTATCCTGGCCCTCACAGGTTTTTTGCAGCGCTTTTATCAGGGTGGCGATCCTATCCATCCTTTTTAGCAAAGCTACGGAGGCTAATGTGTGAGAGATGCCATCCAATTCCTTTACCTCACCCACCACAAAATCCCAAGGCTTATTCAGCCCCTCCAGATCATAAAAAGCTTCCATAATGCGAAAAGCCACTTCCCTGGTATTTTGCTTATTTGCAATGTAAACGTTCAGAATAGAATACATTCTCTGATTTATAAAGCGTTTCCACCAATCCACTTCAAATGCCTTGAATTCTTTGTGTTCAGCCTCCTTAAAGAGTTCCTGCTTTAGCCCCTGCTGCCTGATAATATAATTCACCATATTGGGTTGCTTCCCTGGTTCACATAGCTTTGGATTCTTTAATACCTCGCCCATGCATATATTCAACAATTTCAACCGTTTATTAAAAAATGAAGCATTGCTCTGCTCATCGCAGCTAACCAGACTTCCCAATACAGAATCAGTAATATCTCTTTCGGCAAGCACCACCCGCATCAGTTCCACAGCATATTTCGCTTCCTGGCTAAAAGCTTCGATGTCAGATTTACACAGGTTTAGCAGCGCATATTCCAAAGAAAATATCGCGTTATTCAAAATCCGTGGATTGGTGGGGATGCCGGAATTCAAAAGATGATCCAGATAGCTTTGCGCTGTTTGCAGCACTTCCCCTTCTTTCCACTCGAAAATCTTACCTTCCAAGGCCAGGGGCAGCATGGGCTCCAGATATCTCAGCAAGGCTTCCTTCAGCTGATACTTACCCTTCAATCCATACACTTTGCGGATTTGGGCAAAGTTCTTGGCATCATTGGCCGAAAGCATATCAAAAATCCAGCTCTGGATATGCGTGAACACCCCATCATCCTGAATCAGGATACTGTGAAATTCGTCCTCATTCAGCCCCCAGGCAAATTCCACCAGTTCATCCACGCTTTTTACACCCACTTGACGGGTCAGCTTCAGTTCCTGCACTTGCTTGGTATCACGATAGATAATCGGGGGTATCTTCCCTTTTTGCCAGGAAATGATGTCTTCCCTATCCCAGCGTCGATCCCAAGCGGCCAAAGTGCAGCCTTCGATCAGCTTGTTCAGCCGTTCATAGCGTTTATCGTAATTATAGATGGGTTCGTGAAGATTTCGCTTTAAGGTTATCTCTTCCCTCGCTTTCTGGGGATCCTTGGCAAAAGCTTCGTTATAAAGCAGTTCCAGAATAATCATTCCCATCGAAAAATAGTCCGAATTGTCCTTGATAATGCCCTCATAAAATTCCGGCGGGATATAAAACCGCGTTCCTACGATGTGTTTGGAAAAAGCAAAGGAATTGTTGGTGTTTATCTCCTTGGTTTTAGCGGAACCGTAGTCTCCGATCACAATATCCCGTTGTTCTTTATCCAGATAGAAGATATTCTGGGGCTTCAGATCGCAGTGATAGATCATTTTATCGTGCATCTTCCACAGCCCTTTCAAAAGCTGAGGTACGATCACTTTCTCGATGAATTCCGCGCTGTATTTGCTTTTAATATCAGGCACCGAAAGCAGATTGCCACCCTCTGCAAAGGCCTGCAATTCCCAGCAGTACTGTCCGTGCAGTTTTTCTTTTCCCACCCCATAGGCCAAAAGGGGCAAAATATCCTCATCGCTGATCTCTTTTATCCGTTGTAAAGCCGTGGGATTGGGCTCATCTTCGGTGCGTAGTTGCCGGTATATCTTTAGCGCCAGATTGCGATTGCGGCTGTCCTGAACCTTATAAACGCTTGCCTCGCCGGTTTGTCCTGCGGCTGAGATAACGTCTATTATCTTCACCCAAATCGCACCCTTCTCACAGGGTAATTCCAGCTCCGTGCCAATCGCATAGCCCCCAAATTCACTATTTGAAGTAGCTGAACCCGCTGCATTCAAGGGCACCGATTCCAGGGAAGGATTTCTTTCAACGCCCGCATTTAAAGCTACCGATTCCAGAGAGGCCTTGTTTCGCGGGGCCTCATTTCCCGCAGCACCGCCAATAACTGTGGTTTTGCTTTCGTCCATTGTCATATCCTCTTTCCGCAATTCTTACAATACTTTCCGAATGCCACTTTTGCCCCGCAACTTGGACAGTAATTTGCCTTCAATCCCAATCCCCCCAGGATGATTTTAAAAGCCACCCACAGGATGTATAAAATCAAAAATGGAGCCAAAATCCTGCCCACAGGAGTGAATTGCAGCACCAGCACGATAATTAGCAGCCAATGATACCATTTCATTATTCTTCCTCACCTTGAATCAGAATCACTCCCAGGTTATCGGGAGCAGCGTTGCTTTTTA
>CAZSST010000046.1:0-16387 GCA_964609575.1 uncultured Candidatus Cloacimonas sp. | reverse complement strand
GTGGCGCATATAGTGTGGACAAGAGATAAATACCCACTCGGTTTGAAAGAGAGCCGTATTTTAGATAGGCATCAAGTTAGAAGGTGAGCCTTCAATATCACTGCTATTGCTCTTTTTTTTACCCTCAAAGAGCGTTGCTCATAACCCAGTTATCATGCGATGCCCATGCGACCACCAGGCAATTGCCTGGGCGTCGCATGGAGAAGGATAGGGGTGAATTGGCGCTTTGGAAAGCGGAGCGGCGTTTGGGTTTTTGGCGCTTTGGAAAGCGCCATTACGTTTGGAGCTTTGGAAAGCGGGGCGGCGTTTGGTTTTTGGCGCTTTGGAAAGCGCCACTACGGGGTGCAGATAATAGCCAGGTAGTGGTATTTATCTCCAGATAGGGCAGCCAGGCGATCCAGGGCATTCCAGCAGTCAAATGGTAATCTAATGGTAAGTCGATCGAGGCGCAAGTGGCTAAGCAGCTTGTGGCAAAAGGGCTGAATTTTCAGGACATGCAGGCCAGTTGCGATGGCCAGGCGTCCCAAGGAAACCCGGTCGAAGCTGTGCAAATGGGCGTTAAAGGGTGTTTTTTGGTTGCAATGAATGCACAGGGAATAGCGGATTATCTCTTTATAGGGCACGGTGATAAGCAGGCGTCCGCCCGGTTTTAAAAGTGCTTTCCAGTTTGCCATGGCCAATGCCGGGTCCACGAGATGCTCCAGCACTTCCAGGGCAACGATGAGGTCGTATTGTTCTTTTGGCAATACCGGCTGTGCAGCGTCGTCCAGGATGGTCTCGATGCGGCTGTCCATAGCTTTGATGCGCTGCAGATTGCGTTCACTGAGATCAAGGGCTGTAACCTTTGCACCCTGCGATGCGGCATGGAGGCTGAACCAACCCCGGCCGCTGCCGATATCCAGAATCTGCATTCCCGGCTTTATCCTCGCCAGATGGAAGGTGCTTTGGTTGCGCCTGGTTTCGATGGGGGTATCGTGATGCGGGGCAAAGTAATCAAAAACTTCGGCATCGAGGCGGTAATGCTCTTTGTAATCCACTTAGTTTCCTTTGGGCAGCTTGTCCAGCAATTGCAGCAATCCATCCAGAATTGTGTAGGGATGAGGCGGACAACCGGGAATGAAAAGATCGATGGGAAGCAGTTCTGTAGCTCCATTCAAGGTTTCGGGATGGCCACGGTAAATGCCTCCGGAAATGGCACAAGCGCCCACCACAATCACTATCTTTGGCTCCGAAAGGGCGTTATAGGTCTTGATAAGGGCTTCGTGCATGTTAGTAGTAACCGGCCCGGTGATAAACAGTCCATCCGCATGACGTGGTGAGGCTACAAACTGGATGCCAAATCTGCCCAGATCGTAGCTAAGGGTATTAAGCACATTGGTATCCGCTTCGCAGGCATTGCACCCTCCCGCACTCACTTCACGCAGTTTCAGGGAGCGGCCAAAAATGCGCTTAATCTCTGCATTCAGCTTTACTCTCAGCTTGGCACTATCGCCATCTATGATCAGTTCCTGGCGTGAAGAAGCGGAAAGTTGGTGATCTTTGGTGAAGGTGATAGCATGCTGCGGGCAGCTATCCTGGCAGGCTCCGCAGAAGATGCAGCGTCCCAAATCCAGACTGAGCTTATTTTCTGCTTTTGTTATCGCCTCGGTGGGACAGGCTTCCAGGCACAAAGTGCAACCGGCGCTGCAAAGTTCTGGGCGTAGGTGGGGCAGGCCTTGGAAAAGTTCAGGTAAAACTGGTGCCGTTATGGGATAGGGGGAAGTGCGGTAACCCTGGTTCAGCCTGGCACTAAGTATCTTTAGCATAAAATAATCCTCATAGATCATGACCGCAGTAAGAAAGATTGAAACTCTTGTTGCACAGCGGGAAATCGGAAATCTGTTGATCGCGGAGTGACAAGGCCAGGGCAAACCAATTATGGAAGGAGGGGTCGGTGATTTTGTAGTGCATCAGCTTTCCGGCCGCATCGCTTAAGGCCACATGGCAGAGCTCTCCCCTCCATGCTTCCACCATGGAGACAGCGATATGATGAGGCTTTAGAGCAGGAAGGGGCTGACAAATTGAGCCCTCAGAGATGGCTTGGATAGCTTTGATAATGAATTCACTTGAATATTTCAGCTCAAACCAGCGCAGGCTGGCACGGGAATAAACGTCTCCTCCGGGCATGGTTACGCCGGGTGATTCCAAAAACATGTAGGCACCCCAGGGATGTTCGCAGCGTAGGTCGCGGGGGACATTGCTAGCTCGGGCAGCCATGCCCACCAAACCCAAATCGAGGGCGGCCTGGGTGCTTACACAGCCTGTGCCTTCCAGCCTTGCCATCACCGAAGAGCTTTCCCACAGCAGGTTTACGGCTTCGCGGATGCTGGCAATGAGGGGGGGTAAATTCCTGGCAATACCCGTTAAAACTTCTGCGGAGATGTCCTTGTTCAAACCTCCGGGGCGGATGAGATTGCGCCCAAAGCGATTGCCGCAAAGCCTGGCCGTGAGATTTAAAATATCCCCGCGTAACCTTCCGCAAAACGATGCAGTAGGCAGGAATCCCACATCTCCTGCGATGGCTCCCAGATCACCGGTGTGATTGGCAATGCGTTCCAGTTCCAGCGCTATGGCACGAATAAGCTGGCTACGTGCAGAGGGAACGATTCCCGAAAGCGCTTCCAGATTCATGGCATAGGCGCTGGCATGACCGATGGTGGTATCCCCTGCCAGAGTTTCAGCATAGTGGATGCTGCGCTTACTCATGCCTTTAGAAAGCGTGGTTTCGATGCCACGGTGCTGATAACCCAGCTCTATCTCCAGGTGTAAAACGTTTTCACCCTGACATTGAAAACGGAAATGGCCGGGTTCAATGATGCCGGCATGGACGGGGCCGACGGCTACTTCGTGAATCTCATCGCCGCAAACTTGAAAGTAATCGGTTACCCCTGGCTTAATATCTGGGTAAGCTGCTCCAGAGTAGTTGTATGGCTTGTGAAAACGGATGGGCTTCAGCCAGGGATGCCCTTCGGGAACAATGCCCCACTGTTCGTGCAATTCGCGCTCAAACCAGTGCAATTGGGGAACTTCGTTGGTTAAAGCCGGATAGCTATCCTTGATGCTGGTGCAAAGAATCTCCAGGCTGCCTTGGGCGTCGTGGGCAACTATAGTAAAGATGACGATTTTATCTGCCGCTGGCACCCCGAAGAAGGAAGAAATGCGTGAACCACTTGCGATCATGGAGATTAGCTGTTCACGGAAGGCGGACAGAGTAAGCTGGGGAATCTGGCTGATAGGGATGGCCTGGCCATTGCGGAGCATAGCTTTTGATATCATTTGCTACTCTCGATGAGGTTAACCGCATTGTGGATGGCATCTTGCAGCCATTGCGGCAGATATAGTCCCAAGGCCACCAGCAGCAGGGCCAGCACAAAGATGGGAATCACGGCGCTGCGGTTTTCGCGTTTGGGAGATATATTCGCAGGCCCAAAGTACATTTTCAGGAACATATTGGTCATGCCGATGAAGGCCAGGATCAAAAAAAGCATGAAGAGCGCCAGCACCAGCCACATGTTGAGGCCGGCTATAGAGCGCAAAATGGTGAATTCACTTATAAAGATGCCCAGAGGTGGCGAACCAACCACGGCCAGAAAGCCCGTTAGCCACAGGATTCCTGTTATCGGCATACTTTTTCCCAGGCCGGTGATGCGGGAGGCGATCTTGGTGTGATAGCGCGAATGGATGTTTCCGGCGCCAAGGAAAAGCAGGGTTTTGCCCAGGGAATGATTTATCAAATGCAGCAATGCACCAAAGGCACCCAAACCGCCAATGCCGGTACCCAAAGCCAGAATACCCATGTGTTCCACGCTGCTGTAGGCCAGCATGCGTTTGTAATCGGTCTGGCCAAGGATGAAGATGCTGGCGAGCCCTATGGATAAAAGCCCAAAGAGGATCAGCAGTTCCTGGCCAAAAAGCGCCATCCCGGCTTCGGCATTTAGCTGTTGAATGCGTAGGATACCCAAAAACGCACAGTTTAATAGCGACCCGGAAAGCAGGGCTGATACTGGTGAAGAGGCTTCGCTATGGGCTTCCGGAAGCCAATTGTGCATGGGAGCAAGACCCATCTTGGTGCCATAACCCACCAGCATAAGGATGAAAGCCACTTCCAGCCATTTGTGGTTCAGTGACGTTGCATTGCTTAAAAGCGCTTGCAGGGTAAGGTCTTGCATGCCTTTGGGCAGGCCCAGACCCAGGAAGAAGATTCCTGCCAGGGCAATGGCGATGCCTACGGAGCAGAGGATCAGATATTTCCAGGCCGCGGCCAAAGAATTTCGATTGCGATGGTAATAGATAAGCGGGGCGCTTGCCAGGGTGGTGGCTTCGATGGCCATCCATTGCAGGCCCAGGTGCTGAGATAGGATAGCCAGGCTCATGGTGGCCAAAAAGATCAGCATGGTGCCGGTAAATACCGATTCGGAAGTGTTTTGCAATATCCCTTCACTATCCTGCATGGGGCCTTGATCTGCGGGTTCACGGGCTACGTAGCTGCTGCCATAAATACTTACGATGAAGAACAAGAAGCTGGTTAAAGGCAGCAGAATAATCGTTAAAGCATCCATACCGATCCATGCGGATGGGGATAGCAACGGGGGATAGAGGGCAACCTGCAGGGATAGACAGAGATGGACAAAGGCAATGAATATCCACAGCCAGCGGCGGAGTTTGTGGCCTGAAATGAACCAGGATATTACTCCGATGATGGCTGGTAGAATGATGATGGCCAGTAGCTGGTTCATAGTGCAGTTCCTTGCGGTTCGTCAGGCTCATCGGCCAGGATAAAGCCATCCACTTCGGTATGCTGAAACTCTCTGTCCAGGTGAAACACCAGATTTCCCATCAGGAATACCGCCACAAAGACGTCCAGCAAGATGCCCAGTTCCACCATCAGGGGAATTTCCATGCTTATCCCGATGCCGAGGGCAAAGATGCCATTTTCCAGCACCAGATAAGCCAGGGATTGCATTATTGCCAGGCGTCTGGCGATAAGCAGCAAAAATCCCGAGAGCATCATGAACATCGCGGTGCTGATGATAAGCAGGGAGCTTCCAGCAGGGAAACTAAGGCTGATGGTAAGCCACGCCGAAAAGGCCAGCAGCAATACTCCGAGGGGTAGTGAGGCGCCATAGGAAATATAGGGCCGCACATCTTTTTGAATGCCCGTTTCTTTTATTACTTTCAGCATCAGCAGGGGCAGCATTATTCCTTTGAAAACAATGCCGCTAAGCCCTACCAGGAGAATGGAGGCATTAAACTGATGCGCATGTGCGATGAGGGGAAGCAGTCCCAGCAAAAGTCCCTGGATGGCTACAATGCCAATCACAGTTCTAAGCCGGGATGAACCCAGCAGCAACAGCGATGTAAGAATCAGAATTACCGGAATGAAGGTCATGGGTATTGCTCCACCAGCTTCACCAGTAAGGCAATGATGCCCAGGGAAGCAGAACCCACCAGCACTTTGGGGATGGTAAGCAGTTTCAGGCGGGCCATTACCGATTCTGTGATACCAATCAGCAAACTCACGATGAACATGCTGGGAATGAAGATACATACTTGGTAGAAGAGGTTTTCCATGCGGAAGGGGATGATGAGATTGATAAAAAGTGTCCCGAAAATCCACAGCTTCAGGGCTGAGGTATATTCCAGCATAGCGAGATCGGGGCCGCTATGATCCAGAATCATAACTTCATGAATCATAGTAAGTTCCAAATGCGTATTGGGATCATCTACGGGGATGCGGGAGTTCTCTGTAAGCAGCACAAAGAACCAGGAAAATGCCACCATCAGTAGCACTGGCGCGGAACTCTGCCAATCGGCAAAGCCAATTCCCGAGCTGATTCCCGATAAACCTGTGGAACCTGTATGTAAAATCAGCACCAAAAAGCCCAGCATCAGGGAAGGCTCTGCCAAAGCAGAATATAGTACTTCGCGGCTGGCTCCCATACCTTCAAAGGCCGAGGCGGTATCCAGCGCGGAAAGCACCAGAAAAAAGCGTGCCAGAGCCAACAGATAGAGCAGCAAGATAAAATCTCCGGCAAAGGACAAAGGAGCGGGCATACCTCCCCAGGGTAAGATCAATAGCGCCACCAGCGTGCATGCCAGAATCATCGGAGTGCCAATTTTGAACACCACAGTGGTGCTGTGGCTGTAAACTGAACCCTTACGCAGCAGCTTGGCCAGATCATAATACAATTGCAGCAGTTTGGGCCCTTTACGTCCGGCAAAAGCAGCCTTCACTTTATTGATAACGCCTTGCAAGAGCGGTGCCAGCAGCATGGCTGAAAGGGGAAATATCCAGTTCCAGTAGTTCATCGCAAGAATCCCGTTTTCCACACCAGCAGAGCAATAACGGTGATTGCAATATATAGCAGATAGCCATTCAGATTGCCATGCTGAACTCTGCGCAGGGGTGCCACCAACCTGTCCACCATCCTAAATAGTGGTGCATATAGCTTGTCGGTGGCAGTATCTGGCGTTTCGGAATGATAGCTTGCCTTTTCTGGGAAGTAGTCCTGCACGGCTTTCCCGCTTTCATGAGTGCCCAGGATAGTGCTAAAAAGGCTGGTGATGGGACTGGCAAAAGAGGAAGCAGTATATTGCATGCGGGCATTGGGTGCGGCATATCCGCAGTCCCAGGTTCCGTAGTGGGCATCCGGATGAGCCTTGCGCAGCAGATGCCGAAAAATCAGGATAAACCCTGCTAGCACAATCAATAGCGCCAGGAGCAGCACGATTAAGGACAGGGCTTTAACCACCGCGAGCTGAGGCAAAGCAAGCTGTATCCCTTCTCCCAGAATATTCTGCACCGGCGAACCAAGCAGATAAATGGTAAGCGGAGCCAGCATCCCGATAAGGATGCAAAGCAGGCTAAGGACAAGCATCGGCAGCCGCATTGGCAGTGAGGCTTCATGAGCTTTGTGCGTTTTGCCACTGCGTGCTTCGCCCAAAAATACGATGCCAAAGGCCTTGGCAAAGCAAGCCAGAGCCAGACCTCCGATAAGTGCCAAACTAATCATCAGCAGTGCTGCCAGGATAACCGGACCTGCAGAACCGCTGCCAATACTGCTTATTCCCGCAAAGTAGATATAAAATTCACTTATAAAACCATTAAATGGTGGCAGGCCACTAATCGCCGCAGCACCTATTAAAAAGCAAATCCCCGTAATTCGGGCAGTTTTAAAAACCCCTCCCAAATCCTCAAGATTGCGGGTACCGGTGGCATGAATCACGCTTCCCGCGCCAAAGAAAAGCAGACTCTTAAAGATGGCGTGATTCAGCACGTGCAGCAAGCCTCCGCCAAATCCCAAAAAAGCCAGCGCGGGCATTTTCCAGGCCCAGCCCAATATTCCAGCTCCCAATCCGAGAGTGATGATGCCAATGTTCTCCACGCTGTGATAGGCCAAAAGCCTTTTCAGATCATGCTGTGCCAGGGCATATAGCACTCCCCCGATTCCGGAAATCACTCCCGTGATCACCAAAATCCAGCCCATATACTCTGCAGGATTACCCAGCAGCACAACTGCCCGGATTATGCCATAAATACCCGTTTTGATCATCACTCCGGACATCAGGGCAGACACATGACTGGGAGCCGCAGGATGAGCTTCCGGAAGCCATACATGCAGCGGAATGAAGCCTGCCTTGGCCCCAAAACCGAACATTGCCAGCAAAAAGAGAATCGCCGCAGTTGTGCCTTGCGGATGAGCAGCGGCCATAGAACTAAAATTCAGGCTTCCCGAAAGCCCGCCAAACACTCCAAAAAACACCAGTAAGGCAACAGTGCCAATATGCGTGGCAATAAGATAAATCCATCCCGCACTCTGCACTTCCCGCAGTTCATCATCCCACATCACCAGGAAAAAGGATGCCAAAGCCATCAATTCCCACACCAGCAAAAAAGCCAGACCATTGCTGGCGGTTACTACCAGTAACATACTGGCACTAAGGAGATTATACCAGAACCAGTGCCTGCCCAAAGCCCTTGTTTCAGCTCTGAAGTAAGCTCCGCCATAAAGCATCGCCAAAGGTGCAATCAGCAGCACCGGAAGGCAGAAAAACGCGGATAGGGCATCCAGAGTAAAAACAAACGCTCCTCCGGGAACCGGCCAAGGCATGCTGAAACTATCGGGAGCAGAGCCGCAAAGCACCTTCACCACAGGGATGGCTGCCATCAGCGAACCCAGCCACAATCCCAGGTTTGCCACTTGCCAGGAAGCTCGGTTATTCCCTATTAGCAAGGCAATCCAGCCACTTAAAGCCATCATCAGGCAGGCAATAATAAACAGCGTCATCAGCTTACCTTAGCTTCCAAAGCGCTTTTCCGCCACCGCAATGGCGCCAATAATTTCTTCCGGCAAAGCGCGGTTCAGAATAGGCTTTCGGCAGGACGGTTCCTGCAGCAGGAACGACAGCTTGGCCAGAATCCGCAGATGAGTTTGCATATTGGGCGAGATCAGCATAAACAGGATACTTACGGGGATGCCATCCAGCGCGCCAAATTCCACGGGACTCTTAAGATAAGAAAGCGACAGCAAGGGCCTGCTGGCATAGCCCACAAGGGGGCTGCGCGAATGAGGAATGGCAATGCCATCGCCAATTCCTGTGGAAGCAAGCTCCTCGCGGGATAGAAACATCTGAAAGATGGGCTCCATAGCCTGGGCATCGATCACGCTGATCCGGGAAAGGGCATTATGCAAGGCGCTGCGCTTATCCATGGCTTCCACATGGTAATGAATTCCCCCCAGTTTCAGCATTTCGCAAAGCTGCGGATCATGGCAGGGTTCGGCAGCAGCCTGGCCTTTTCCCAGCTCGGAAAGCCTGGCCAAAACGGTATCCCGCTCCAGATAATAATGATTCCCCAAGCGCTGGCAGGGCAATATTCCAGCATCGATCCACTGATACACTTTTTTGGTGGATACCTGTAAAATTTCCGCTGCTTCTTTCACCGAGATCATCTCAGCTCGCTCCATTTTTTTATTTCTACAGACAATTCTGAAGCCAAGGGTAGGATTGTCAACCAGAAAATTGGCATGGTATAGCTGAGCAGCGTAGTGGCTGTTTCCAAACCGCCATAGGTTTCAGCCCTATCCGTGCCAAACCATTAACTACAAAGCCGTGTATAGTTATCTGCTTCGTATTTAGTTCATGAGGCCCTACAAGATTCGTATCAGCAAGAAGTTATACTGGCCTCATGTACTCCAATAGCATTATTCAGGATTAAGCATAGGGGCAAAACCTTATGCTTCAAATGTATGATAAAGCGGGGAAGGCTATTTTAATTACTGCGTACCAAGCGGAAGCCCACATACAGCAGGCCACGGTTGGGATCGCCTTTTTCTCGCCAGAGGATATTCAGGTTCCGGCCTTCGCCATTATTTATGCTTCCCCCCCGGATCACTTTGGTGGTGCCGGTGGAGGGCCCGGTGGGATTAATAAAGGTGGGTAGGGAACGAACGTAATTTGTGTCATACCAGTCCCAGCACCATTCGGATACGTTTCCGGTCATGTCGCTAATCCCAAAGGCATTGGCAGGTTTTCCGCCCGGCGCATGAAGTTTTCCGCCGCTATTGTCCTTGAACCAGGCAATTTCCCCGGGATCATCGGAGCCGCTGTAGTTGTATAGTTCCCCTGCTTTTGCGGCCACTTCCCATTCTGCTTCGGTGGGCAGGCGATAGCCATTGGCCAGAAAGTCGCAGGTAACCACACGGGCTGCACCTACTCCCCGGATTTTGTAGGCGGGGGAAAGTCCTTCCGCTTCGCTGCGGCCATTGCAATAGATGGCGATATCAAACCAGGAAACATTGTCCACAGGCAGTTTATCGCCCAAAGTGGAGCAATTGGCAGGCTTCATATATTTGTTCCATTCCGCCTGGGTAACTTCCTGACGCGAGATGTAGAAAGAGGAGAGGGATACATTGTGATGCAGGTTATCCTTCAGGCGGCCAAAGCCCAAAGTGGGGGAATCCACGCGCACCATATTCATAGGAGGCCGCGGTTTGGGAGCAGAGGGGGCAATGGGCCTGCTACCATATTCCGGGGTAACGATATTGCGGCGGAAATCGGTTTGGGGGCTGCGTCCGGTGTTTTTCAGCTCACCATAGGTGGTTTGGCGGGGTGCTTCAGCTTTGCCAAGGGTATCGGGAGTGATAATTTTGGTGGTGTCCTCACGCGTGGCAGAGCCTAAAAAGCCGGTGTAATGAAAGGTTTGCTGCTTACTGCCAAAGAGCACGCTGAAAAGATTGGTGGTCATTAGCAAGGCAATAAAAGCCACGATTAGCACGATTAGCAGCCAGAACCAGATTTCGATCTGGGTTTTGGGCTTTTCTGCGGCATTAATGTGCTCCACTTCGGTGAGATCAGGCCTTTCGATTTGCGACCAAATTTCGTCTGTTTCCAAAGGAGGAAGAGTGTCAAACGCATGGCTTAGCGCCTGCCAATTGGTATAACGCTGCAGGATATTCCGGTGTACACATTCTTCCAAAATCCGGTTCAGCGATTTGCTTACCCCATTTATGTATACGTATTTCTGAACATGCAGGCGCTCGGTGCTATACATAGTTTTATATAGCGATGCCTGGGATAAAGATTGGGCGATCAGGGCTCCCAGATTAAAAATGTCGTCCCGCTCATCCTTGTCATCATAGGTGATGCTGGAAGAGAGGATGGTGGCATTGTCTTCATCATCAATCATCACGCTGTTCAGATTCAGCTTTCCCAGCGATAAGCCGTTCTTTCTGATCACCTTAGCTGTTTCAATCAGTTGCGGAATGATGCGGCGCAAGAACTTCTCATCCAGCTTATCGGGATTATGTTGCTTCAGATGCGCCAGGGAATTGCCGTGGATGTATTCCGCCACCATGTAGGCAGGATCGTGCTTTTGATCGATCTCCACTACCTTGGCAATGCGTTTGTCCTGCAAGTGGTTCAGCTTTATGAGGCGCATTTGCTGGGCAAAGAGAGAGTTCAGATTGGCCATATTGGATTTATTGAATACCTTCAGGATGAATAGCTTCTGGTTTTTCTCGGCTATGTATTTTATCCCCTCAGGGTCTTTATTCATCATTCGTTGAATTTTGTAGCCCACAAATTCATCTCCTGGGTCCAGCAGGGTGTACATATAGCTGGAATTGGGATCCAGAATCGGGGGTGGCATCTTTTTCTTGTTAGTTTCTGCTTCTGGAGGAGTTTGGGGTTTTTGGGGCGAAGTGCCCAAATCCAGGTCTTCACCGCAGAAGGGGCAGAATTTGGCTTTTCCGGGTACGGCCTTGCCGCAATTTAGGCAGTAATTTGCCACTAATTCCTCCTAAAAGGGGTTAATGAGTTCATTGCGTGAGGCTTAGCTACCCTAAGCATCGCTCTTCTTAATCCCCAGAAACACCTCATGGCCATTCAGATCAACCGCTTGCATAGATTCGGTTTTGTTTGCCACGCGGTTCAGGCTGGTAGTGAGGGTTTCATTCATGATGTAATCCCGATGTGTCATAAAAGCAAGGTGAAGCTCATCGGAAGCCACATAACTCAGGTCTATATTATCCATAATCTCCAAACCCAGGTCTTTGCGGGTAAATTGGATTTTATTCACCAATTCTCTGGCCAGGCCTTCGCTTAGCAGTTCCGGAGTCATCACGGTATCCAATGCCACAAAGATATCTTTCTGATTGGCAAAAACGTAGCCTTCACGGGGGAGAATGTGGATCACCAAGTCTTCGGGAAGCAATTCGAGATCATTCCCTTCCACCGCTATGGCAAAGCTGCCTCTGCTATTAAGGGCTTGCAAGGCATCCGCGCCATTTACCTTAGTAAGCGCTGCTCCAATGGCCTTCATCAGCTTACCATATTTGGGTCCCATGATCTTAAAATCGGGCTTAAGTTCATATTGCACAAAGCCATCATCCTCACGCACAAAGCTAACCTTGTGGATATTCACCTCTTCCTTCACCAAGTCCAGCATATCCTGCAGGGCAGGCTGGAGCTTTGCCGGAACAAAGATTTCGCGTAAGGGTTGACGGGTTTTTATCTGACAATCGTTTCGTGCTGCACGTCCCAGGGATACCACGTCGATAACGCTTTGCATCTTCTTTTCCAGCTCCGCGTCGATATATCGGGAATCGGACACGGGAAAATCCTCCAGATGCACGCTTTCACCGCAAGCCAGGCTCTGATACAGCTCTTCAGCCAGATAGGGAGCATAGGGAGCGATGAGTTTGGCCACTTCTGCCAGCACTATATGCAGGGTAAGATAGGCTTCTTTCTTGTCTTCCGTTAGCTCAAAGGCCCAGAAACGGCGTCTGCTGCGGCGTACATACCAATTGGAAAGTTCATCTATTACAAAGCTTTGAATGGCGCGCACACTCTTGGTAAATTCATAGGTTTCGGTGTATTCGCGCACCTCTTTCATCAGGCTATGCAGCCGGGAGATTATCCAACGGTCAATTTCCGCGTTGCGAGACCAGTTCAAAGGATAGGCGCTGGCATCAAAACCATCGATATTGGCATAGGTGGCATAGAATGAATACACATTCTTAAGCGTGCCAAAGAACTTGCCCAGGATTTCCTTAACCCCGTCTTCATCAAAACGGGTGGGCACCCATGGCGGAGAAACCTCCAATAGATACCAGCGAATGGCATCGGCACCATAACTGTGCATAAGCCCAATAGGATCAACGCTGTTGCCCTTGGATTTACTCATTTTCTGGCCATTCTTGTCCAATATCAGGTCATTCACCAGGCAGGCTTTGTAGCTTGAAACCCCTTTCAGCAGGGTGGAGATGGTGAGCATGGAATAAAACCAGCCACGGGTTTGATCGATTCCCTCGGAGATTATATCCGCAGGAAAGAGTTCTTGCTCAAATCTATCGGCATTTTCAAAGGGGTAATGCCATTGGGCAAAGGGCATGGAACCGCTGTCAAACCAGCAATCGATCACTTCAGGAGTGCGATGCATGGTTCCGCCACAGCTGCATGTAAGCTTCACATCATCTATGTAAGGACGGTGCAGGTCTATATCTTCAGGCACAGTGCTGCCATCGGCAAGATGTCCTTCTTTCACCAATTGGGCGATGGAACCAATGGAACGCTTGCCCTTGCAGCTTTCGCAAACCCAGATATTAAGGGGTGTTCCCCAAAAACGATCGCGGGACAAAGCCCAGTCCACATTATTATCCAGCCAGTCTCCGAAACGCTTTTCGCCCACAAAGGATGGATACCAGGATATCTTACGGTTATTAGCAATAAGCTGTTCGCGGAACTGCGTGGTGCGGATATACCAGCTTTCACGGGCGTAGTAAATGAGAGGGCTATCGCAACGCCAGCAATGCGGATAGCTATGTTTTATCTGTTCGCGGCGTAGCAGGCTTCCTGTTTCTTTCAAATGGCGGATGATATCCTTATCGGCTTCTTTTACAAATACTCCAGACCAGGGAGTGATGAGCGCATTGAATTTACCTTCTGCGTCCACGGGATTGATAAAGGGGAGGTCATATTTGCGTCCCAAAGAGTAGTCATCCTGGCCAAAAGCAGGAGCAGTATGCACAATTCCCGTGCCATCGCTCATTGATACATAATCAGCAAGGCCTACAAACCAGGCGGCTTTGTCTGTAGGGACAAAGGTAAAAAGCGGTTCATAGCGGCGCTTTTCCAGCTCTTTTCCGGCAAATTCGGATACTATCTCCACTTCTTCACCCAGAACTTCCAGCCGGGCTTTGGCCAAAATCAGGTAGTGCTCCTGGAATTTTACTTTCACGTAAGTCTCATCAGGATGCACGGCCAAAGCTACATTGGAGATCAGCGTCCAGGGCGTGGTAGTCCAGGCAAGGTACCAGGTATTTTCTTCGTCCAGGGCCTTAAACTTCACATACACCGAAGGGTCTTCCACATCGCGGTAACCCTGTGCTACTTCATGTGAGGACAAGGGCGTTCCGCAACTGGGGCAATAGGGCACGATCTTATATGCTTTGTAGATCAAACCGCGCTCGAAGAAATTATTCAGAATCCACCAAACAGATTCGATATAGCTATTATGCAAGGTTACATAAGGATTATCCATATCCAACCAATAGCCCATCAATTCAGTCATTTGCCGCCATAAGCGCTCATAACTGAATACCGATTCCCGGCACTTTTTGCAAAAAGCTTCCACGCCATATTCTTCGATTCCGCGCTTATCTTCCAGCCCCAGGATTTTTTCCACTTCGATCTCCACTGGCAGTCCGTGGGTATCCCATCCGGCTTTGCGGCGAACCTGATATCCGGTCATGGTTTTATAGCGGCAGATCACGTCTTTCAGGGTTCTGGCCATCACGTGATGGATTCCGGGCTTGCCATTGGCAGTGGGCGGGCCTTCATAAAATACAAATTGCGGTTTTCCTTCACGGAAATCGATGCTTTTGCTGGCAAGCTGATGCTGATGCCAATATTCCCGCACCCGGGTTTCCAGATGACGGGGAGTCTCTTTCAGGTCTATTGGTTTATACATATATCCTTATCTCTATACATTTCAGGCATGTGCACAAGTGCATCGATGCCATATTGGTCTTTTCTTGCTTAGCCGATTTTCTTTGTGTGTCCGGTGCGGCGATTACCAGGGGTGAAATTATGAGGATTATTGGGATGATTCTTTGTGTGGTCAAATCCCTTCACTGGAGCGGTCTTGCTTTCATCCGTGCCGCTTTCTTTTTCTTCAAAGAGCTCGCTGAAATGCTCTTTCAGCTCTTCATGTGCGGTTACGTATTCTTTCCATTCTTCCATGGCCGCATCCATATCCACGCATTTGGTGCAGAGGACGAGGAGGTTTTGCTCGGAAACCCCAATCCAGCCACGGTCGTAGCAATTGTCACAGCTTTTCTTACGCCGGTTTTTCTTGGCGATCTGCTGTGCTTGTTCCAGATGGATATCATCAAGCTTAAACATAATATCTCCTTGTTCTTGGGCACGGCATATTTATCTCACCGTACGCGTTCTAAGCATTTGGTGCCATTTTCTGCGCATAGGGAATTCTGTAAAAGGAAATTTTTCCTATCCCTTTCCCGGTTCACCTATTTACTGGGTTTGCGTCCTTTGGTTTTGGGCTTTTCCGTGGGGAGAGCAGTTATTTCCTCGATGGGTTTTTCCACCTCTGGTTCAGCATGTTCGCCAAACTGGAGGGGAGCGTTTATCACCGATTTCTTCAGCTCCACTTTTACTATCGGCTCCAGGCGATGCGTTACCACAAACAGGTTTTTGCTGCGGGCCAGAGCCAGTTTTTCTTCCGCGCTAAGCGCTTCGATTTCCTTTAGATTCACCACTTTATCGATCTTTCCGGTGGCGAGATCCACGATTTGGACAAATGATTGTTTTTCTGACATGAAGTAAACCTCCATCATGTACTTATCTGGGAATTTTTTGCATATCTCGGTTACAAAGCTCAGGTATTCGGTTTGGTGAATCCTGAACCAGGCTTTAAAGGAACGGCATTTCAAGATACGAGGGCACACTGCACACAGGGGAGGTGCAGGTTCGCGATATCTACGCAGTTCGCATCCAAAAAGCCGGGGTTTTTTCATTCTGGCCGATTAAGATGAAGTAGCCATTCTGTCAAGCACAAACGCTATAAGGCAATAGCTTCAGCCTAGCTTGAATTTTATGCGAATATAAAAAACCAGCAGGGTGCTGATTAGCGACAATACTCCTGCAATCAGCAACGCCGGAGTGTAACTGCCGGTAATGTCCCGCAGCATTGTTCCGCCCTGAATGGCTATGGCCCCCAGCCCATAGGCCGAAAACACCAGCCCATAGTTTATGCCCATGTGCTCCACCCCAAAGCATTCGGAAGTAAGCACCGGATATAGCGCCAGCGATGCTCCGATGCCTGTTCCCAAAACCAAAGCTCCGGCCAGCAGCATCCTGAAACTTAGCACGTAAAAAGGGAAAAACAAAAATACCAGCCCCTGCAACAAAAACACCACCCCTAAAACGTTCAGCACCCCCACCTTGTCGCTGATAAAGCCCGAAACCGGACGGCTTAAACCATTGGACAGGGCAAATAGCGACACCGCCAGTGCAGCTTTGCCTCCACTTAGTTTGATTATTTCCTGCCCATAGGAAGGCAATATCCCGATAATCAGCAGCGATCCATATATGGAGAGCAAAAAAGACGTCCAAATTAGCCAGAAGAGAGGCTTGCGGATCATTTGCCCTGGACGGAGATTGGCACGCACCATACCCGTGCTGTCCGGCAGGTGCATGGAGCCAAATATGTGCATATACCATTGATCCGTAGGAAATACCACCAATCTTGAAGCAATCAGGGTAACCACAAAAGACAGCGTGGCAATAAACACAAAAGTGCCGTTCAATCCCATCGCGGGAATAATGT
>CAZSST010000045.1:9188-16577 GCA_964609575.1 uncultured Candidatus Cloacimonas sp. | reverse complement strand
ACGTACTTCCTTCCTTCTTTCTTGGTTATAAATTGCACTTTGCCATCCACTTTGCTGAAGATGGTGAAGTCTCTGCCCATACCGACATTTTCGCCGGGATGGATTCTGGTTCCTTTCTGACGGATGATGATATTGCCGGCGATCACGCTTTCGCTGCCGTGTTTTTTCACACCGCGGTATTTGGGATTGCTATTCCGGCCGTTACGGCTGCTGCCAACACCTTTTTTATGTGCCATTATATCACCTCTTCCTTAGGCCCGGATTCCGGTAACCCTTATATTTGTATATTGTTCACGGTAGCCTTTTTTCACCCGATAGCCTTTGCGTTTCTTGTGGTGATAGATAATCTTCTTTTTACCTTTACCGTGTTCGATAACTTCTGCCTCAATCGCTGCGCCTTCGACTACGGGTTGGCCGATCTTGATTTCTTCTTCATCGCGATAAAGAAGAACTCTGTCAAACGTAAGGGTTTGACCCGGTTCCGCCGTATTCAGCAAGGGAACGCGAAGCACTGCGTTTTTTTCAGCCCTGAACTGAAATCCACTAATCTCTACGATGGCGTACATCATTTCTCCTTGTATTTATTTATCTTGAAGGTGCATTACTTTTTGGGGTGGGGTTTGTGTCAAGAAGTTTAGTGCAGGAGTGCTGGAGTGTGCGAGTGCTGGGGTGCTAAAGTGTCCATTGTAAATCCATCATTATAAATCACTTCCATCCCCTTCCAAAAATGCCACCTGGAACCAACCTGGAACCATCCTGGATCGCGATCACGGATGGTTCTTGGTATGTACTTGGTGCCAATATGCCATAGTGCACCACTCCGGTGCCACATAGTAATTCGTGGTTCATGAAAAAGACCGGGATGGTGGCTCAATGGGGATTGTACAATTCCCGGGGTTTGACCGAATCGATGATCTGGGCTCTGATCTCTGCGGCATCGGAAAGGGAAAGGATATGATCGATCTTTTCAGGCTGCCGGCAGATTCTACTGATTAAAGATAGCATGCGGATATGCTGATCTGCTTCGTCCAGGGGGGTGAGGATCAGGAAAACGAGGTGGGTGGGCTGTTTATCCACCGATCCGAAGTCCAGGCCCCGCCGTGAGATCCCACAGGCAACGGTGAGTTTGCTTACTGCTTTGGTATGCAGGTGAGGGATGGCAACTTTGTTTATCAATCCCGCGCTGAGGATTTTCCAGGTGTCTACAACGTCCCAGTATATCTGCTTGAATTCACCCAATTCGCCTCTCTCGCTCAGTTTGGAAAGTAATGTCCATACTGCTCCTTCCTTGCTTTCGGAGCTGAGGTCGGGGACGATCAGATCGGAACGCAACACAGATTCCAGAGAAAAACTCCCGGAACCACCGGTTTCTCCCTCTTCACCAAGATTCCCGATATCCAGGATGCCCAGGATGGATCGTTTCATCTCCAGAATGGCTTCGTGGACCATACGTTTAACAAAGATTGCCGTTTCCTTCCCTGTCTGGATTTGGATGATGCCTTTGTGCTGTTCCATGGTGACCGTGGCGTTGTGCCTGCGAATATGATAAGCCTGATTATCCTTGTCCACGAGGTTTACAAAGAAGCCCATGGAGGCAAACTGCTGGGTGATCTTGTGGATCAGGATATCGGCTATCTCCTTGTCTTTGAGGTTATACTCGAGGGTTTCCTGCATCTGGATGACCACGGATTCTTTCACTCCCTTGCCGGGGATGCGGAATTCCCTGTTTAGCAAAGGAGGTGAGATGATGGTGGTGATCAGGGTCATCAGAACCGAGATGCCGAAGATGTTATAATGCGGATCTGCCAGAAAGCCGTAGGAAAGTCCGATACTGGCAATGATCAAGGCAACCTCTCCCCGGGGAATCATACCCAGTCCTATGCGTTTTGCACCTCTGAAATTGAAGCCCAAAGCCAGTGAGGGAAGTCCGCAGCCGAAGAATTTCGAAGCTATTGCACCCACCGTGTAAACCAGCCCAAAGACGAGAGTGCCGGAGGTGAATAGTGCCCTCACATCCACCAGCATGCCCATAACCGTGAAGAATATCGGCACGAAGAAGATCATCAGAGGATGCAGAGCTTCCTGGATGGATACGCTGATATCGGTTTTGGAAAATGTGATGCCTACTACGTACGCACCGATTATCATGGCAAGTCCCGCTCTTTCGAACAATCCTGCGGTAACCAGGGCAATACTGAAAGCGATTATTGAGAATACCACCCTGTTCTGGAAGCGCTTCAGCAATCCGCCTAATTTTGTGGCGAAATATAACCCAAGGAGGGTTACTCCCAGCCAGATGCCGATCTCTTTGAAGGCGATCATCCCGATCTTTGACCAGTTTAGCGCATTAACGGAGCCCATTTTCATGGCGGAGGAAATTCCCAGAACAATCGCCAGCAGGACAACGCCAAGCACATCATCGATCACGGCTCCAGCAAGGATGGTTACCCCCTCAGGCGTATCCATCTTCTTCTGTTCGGAAAGGATACGGGCAGTTATGCCCACAGAGGTAGCGGTACTCATGATGCCCATGAAAAGACATTTGGGATCCATAAAGGGGATATTGAGGAAGAACATTGCCGTTAAGGAACCGAAGAGGAAAGAGAAGACGATGCCACCAATGCCAATAACCGTTCCGGCGAGAGAAAAACGGAAGACCATTGAACAATTCAAACATAGCTTGCTTGATATGTATTCGAGCCGAGAGTTTAGAAAATTTTAGGAGAAATCGGTCATTTTTGGTCTGATTTTAGCTTTTCGGCTCTCTAAACACCCTCTAAGTGAGGCTTTCTTTCGTTTTTTCCAAAATCTGGGCGCACCTCTCCTATCTCACGCTCGCAGAATTTTCAAACTACGCTTCAGATTGAAGGCAATCGCTCCCATGAACAGGTAGTCCGCTGTCTTCTGTAAGCCCATATAGATTGACCGACCCCAGCCAAAATGCTTCTTGAGACCTCCAAAGCTGCGCTCAACCCGGTATCTTTGCGTTGAGATGGCATAATTGAAGGCTTTTATTTCCTCTGGCATCTCCTGATTCTTCTTTTTCTTACGCATGATCCTGGAGACCAGATTCTTCTCTTGCAAGGCATTTTCGTTCTCATGGCTGCAGTATCCCTTGTCAGCCAGGACTTCGGTCTCCTCCGGAAGTTCCAGGGATTCCACCATAGGCATCAGCATGTGACCATCATAGATGTTGGCGGGAGTTACCGTGACCGCCTGCACCAAACCATGAGCCTTGTCCACAACCGTATGTCCCTTGTAGCCATATATGCTCTTCTTGCCTTTCGTTAACCACCTGGCATCGGGATCCTTGGACTCCTCTACCGTAAGTTCAGTTGCCTGGAAAGTGGTTTTACCAGGGATCTCCTCATCTCCCACAGGCTCGGTTTCTATGATCTCCTTTTTGCGTGGACGCGCATGAGATTCCACCAAAGTGGCATCCACGATCACACCCTCGGTGATCTTGATATTGTGCTTGCTCAGTTGACGATTGAGCTCTTGTAGAAGCTTCTCATAGATACCCTTGGCGGAAAACCTGCTCCGCCAGCGGCAGATAGTGGAATGATCGGGAACCGGATTCTCCAGACTCAAATGACAAAACCACAGAAACATGATATTAAAGCCAAGCTGCTCTTCCATCTGATAATCAGAAAGCTTATACCAAGTTTGAATAAGCATGATCCGGAACATCACCTCTGCCGAAAAGGCGTCTCTGCCCGCTACCGAAGTCCTTCTGATCTCAACCTTGTCGAGTATCTTGATGATTCTCTTCCAGTCTATCAACCTCTCGATTTCCTTGAGGAAGTGTTTGCGGTTTGCCAAACGATTGGCAATCTCTTGATCGGCGAAGGTTATGGTTTGCTTTTCCATGATTAGCTCCTGTGTTATGATGGAGCCATAATAATACACGCATCTAATTTGTCAAGAACTATTTACATATACTTTTTGTCCATTTTCTTGTGCAACGGTCTTAACGGATCAGCAGGTTCAAATCTGTTTCCAGACCGGATAGGAAGAGCAGGATGATCGAGGCGATGATCGCTATTCCGTATAGTTCAGGCTGGATGGGGAAGCCGGGTTCGCCGGAGGAAAAGAGCCCATGTTCAAAGCCGGGAATGGGGATGCCGCCCAACAGATAGGGGCCGATAAGAACTCCTATCATCAGCTCTCCCAACACGCCGGGTATGCCAAGCTTCTCAAAAAGATTAGCTCCCAAACGGGCAGCCATGATCAGAATGCCAAGCTGAAGAACCAGATTTGGCATTCGTTCCACGATGCTCTGATGCGGAGTTTCAGCACTCAAAAACGCGCATAGCGATAGAATAAAAACAGTGATCAGGATCTTCAGGTTCGGTCTCATTCTGTTCCTCAGTAAAAACCCTTCCATATCCGTTCACGGATAAGTTGCCAATCAGCGAACGGATATGGAGGATCGAAGGTTAATCTAAATAAGCCAATTCCCCGTGCTGGGTTTCATCCAAACCAAGCGTTTCATCTACTTCATTTACTTTTACGGGGGTAATGAAGTTAATTATAATCAGCATTAAATATGTGAAAACGAAGGCATATACTGCTGCGATCGCCACGGCTATGATCTGGGTTAAAAAGAAACGAACATTGCCATTGAGCAAGGCTCCACCCTTTTCCAGGGGATTAATTAGCTGTGAACCGAAAACGCCAAGCAGGATGGTTCCGGTTACGCCACCAACTCCATGAACTCCCCAAACGTCGAGGGCGTCGTCCCAATTCATCTTGTTCTTGAAATTTACCGCAATGTAACAGACACCACCAGCTATGATTCCGATCAGCGGAGCGCTCCACAACGGTACGAAACCTGCACAAGGGGTGATCGTTGCCAGTCCGGCGACGGCACCTGTCATCAGGCCTACGAATTTGGGTTTGCCTTCCACGATCCAGGAGATTGCCAGCCAGGATATTCCTGCAAAGGAAGCCGCGATATCGGTATTGAGAAAGGCGATCGAGGTTAGGGGATCAACAGAGAATTCGCTTCCTGCATTAAAACCGTACCACCCAAACCAGAGCAGTCCCGTTCCAATTGCCACGAGCGGAATACTGTGACTCCCAACGTCCTTGATGCGGCGTTTACCAACGTACAACACTGAAGCAAGCGCGGCAAAACCGGCAGTTGCATGGACAACGATTCCTCCGGCAAAGTCAAGAACACCATATTGTGCCATGATTCCACCACCCCAAACCATATGGGTGAAGGGGAAATATACCAGGAACAGCCAGGCTACCAGAAAAAGCAAATAGGCTTTGAAGGTTACACGGTTGGCAAAGGCTCCCGTGATCAGAGCGGGAGTAATAATTGCGAACATCATCTGATAGGCAACGAACACGATCTCCGGGATGGTGCCGTTTCCCGAGAAAGCGGTGTGAAGGGTGATACCCTGCAGAAACGCTTTGTCCAGATTTCCCACAAGTCCGAAGAAATCAGTGCCGCTTGCCAGGTTTCCGCTGAAACAGAGAGAATATCCGGCGAGATACCAGATCACGGTTGTCAGACACAGGGATACAAACGATTGCATCATAATTGTTAAAACGTTCTTTTTGCCGACAAGCCCGCCATAAAAGAATGCCAGGGCAGGGGTCATCAACATCACGAGACTGCAGCAAAGCAGCATAAAACCAGTGTTTCCCGTATCAAACATTGGTTTCGAGGCGACCAGAGCATTGACGGTCGTCTGAAGACTGTCAAGCGCAGTTGCGCTTACATTGGTCATTGACATGAGGGTGCTCCTTAAACTTAATTCTTTGCTTCTCTCAGAACAGCGCTTCCAGGACACAAAGTTTAAGTTTACAAATGGAGCATCAAGCAAATGTATTCATATTCTCATGACACATACGGTTTGTTTCACAAATGAAATACATTGATCAATCAAACCACTTGATAAATACTGAAAACACACACTTTCGTCATATCTGAGCAACGAATCACATGTTTTGATCATGATTAATGTTGTCAAGAATTATCTCCATGCTTTCTTTGCCTAAGTGAGTAAAGGTCTGATGCATTGTAATGATTATGCGCTGATGGCGTTTCAGTTACAGAAATTGTGGGTAGCTGATATCTGTAATCCTCGTCACCAACAATCTATATAAAGCCTAACTGCTGGTTGCATTATTTTTCATCCCTTAAACAAGTCAAGTTTTTTCACAAACGACCTTGCTGCGAATATAGCAGTGCAGTTATAGTTCTATACTATATTTTTTTGTACTCTGGATTCCGGACTAATTCCGGAATGACGGGTGATTACTACTGGTTTGTATACAAGGTTTGTGGTTCGGTAAGTAAAGCCGGAAGTCTTTTTGGGATCAGTTTTCTTTGGTTCTTATTCAAACAAGAGCGTTGTACATGTTTTGGAACACCGAATTTACTCGGTCGGACCACCGAATTCATTCGGTTTTTTTTATATAACTAATCCATTTACGAAGTTAATTGCTTTCCACAAACCAGATAAATCTGGTGTACCGACCGAATAAATTCGGTGTTCCAGATTATTTAAAACTCTACAAACTATGTGGGTAAATGGTTGAATCAGTAGTCTTTCATAATCCCTGTCCATGCGATGCCCATGCGACGCCCATGCACTTGCCCGGGGATCGCATGGGCATCGCATGGTAAATGCTTATGTGGCAGCATCCTGGCATCATATCCTGGTAGATTAGGATATGATGCCGGATGGATGCCGTTATCATACTGGTTTATAGTCGGTTAGCTTAATTGCCTCTTTCCTGGCAATTCTGCACCGGTCAGATTTCTCCTTTTTGCTCCAGTTCCCGGATAAAGGCTTTTGCCCATTCGATCTCGGCGGCGTAGATAAATTGTGGGCGGCGTGAAACTCCCCTGTGCCAGGCGGGACATCCGTCGTCTCCCATGAAGTCTTCCAGCTCCTTGTAGCTTCTAATCTTCGCTTCCATGGTTTGAATGTAGGATTCCAGCAGTTGTCTGCGTTTTTCCACGGGGATGATCACGAAATTGTAGATTCCCACGTCCACCTGCCATTTGCAATGCTCGCCTTCCATTAGCAGGGTGGATATCTTCTTTTCCAGGGCTTTGCGTCCCAACTCGGTGATGCTGTAGATCTTACGCATGCGGTTGTTTTCCGTTACATCCCGGGAAAGATCGACGCAGCCATCAATCTCCAGCTGACGTAACAGCTTGTAGATGGAAGAGATCGACAGATCAGTCCAGGAACGCATATCCCGATACTGAACGTCTTTTTCCAGTTGATACGGATGCCGGGCTCCTTCGGCTAGCAGTCCAAGCAAGGCTGCTTCAGCGTTTGTTAGCTCTCTCATGGTTACCTCCATTGGATTTTGATCTATATTATCATGGGATAGTATTATGTCAAGATAATAATGTAG
>CAZSST010000045.1:0-9088 GCA_964609575.1 uncultured Candidatus Cloacimonas sp. | reverse complement strand
TGCGTCTGCTTTGGCAACGGGGACGTTGCCAACCCTATGGTCGGAACGGCGTCCGACCCAACAAGCATTCGGTTTTGCGGTAGTCCATGCCGCCCCTCGATTGGAAAATTAGCTAGGAATTAGGAGTGGTGGCTTCGACTCCAGAAATGCGGATTGGAATCCGACCCTACTTTGGCTCAAGATTGTATTGGGAAGCAATGATGACTGTGCCAATACTCAATGTATTCAGATAACCTGCTTGATAAAGCCAGTGGGATGTTTAGCAGAGAGTAAGTCGTTTTGTTTGTCCTGAACATTTTTTGCATTACCGGTTCTCCATCATACAAGCGAATGGCTAAATCTTGGGGGCTGTTCTCCATAAACTGATGCAATGATCTGAGGGTGCCGCTTTTACCTGACTTCACCTCAAGCGGTATTAAGAATGAATCATATCTAAGAACATAATCCACTTCTGCGGATGAGCCCGCTTTGGGCCTTACCCAGTAGCTGAGAGGGTTTATATCGTTTTCCCCATTTGCTATCAACATCTGACCCACCACATGCTCCATCGCTATTCCTTTGTAGATTGAATTCAGGTTGTTTTTCCCAAAATATTCCGCCTGAACTCCTGCCAGATAGTTCATTAGACCTGTATCATGCATAAGCAATTTGGGTCTTTTTTTCTGATCTGCTATTGCTGGTAATTCGTATCCAGTGAAGGGGAATATCAAGTGAATCAAACCGCAATGCTGTAATATTTGCAGAGCTGCCCGAACCGTTTCAGTTCTTAGTTCCGATGCCCCAAATCCACTGTAGCTGATTTGTTTGCATACCACTGAAGGAAGATGTTTCCACACAAATCTGATGGCATCTGCCTGGAACTTGGTTTGTGCATATTTTACTATATCATCATCATAAGCAGCAATCAGATCATACTGCATTCTGCGCACCTGGCTAATATCATTTGTATCCAGATAAAGCCCCACTACTTCAGGCATCCCACCTATCAAGGCAAACTGACGGAACCATTGCTTTAGTGCAGGCAGCAGATAGGCTTGGAAAGGAATTTCATGCATGGAATCAAGCAACCCTTGCTGTCCTGCTGCTCCCAGAAATTCTTCAAAATCAAGCGGGTACATCCATAAACTGGATATCCTGCCAACGGGGAGTCCTATTCTGCTTTTATATAAATATGCTTCCAAAAGTGAGCCCGCGGCAATTATGAATAGATCCGGCATAATCTCATAGAAATACCTCAAAGACATGATAGCCGCATCGGAATGCTGGATTTCGTCAATAAACAACAGCACTCTGCCCTTTAGATCCTGTATCCCATTGGTAAGAAGAATCAGATTAAAGAGCCGCCTAACATCTGTTTCTGATGCAAAAAGATGGCGATCTTCCTCACGTTCCAGATTCAATTCGATGTAAACATCAAACTGCTTCGCAAACATGCGGATAGATGTTGTTTTACCAACTTGTCTGGCACCTCTGATCAATAGGGGCTTGCGTGAGCGGGATTCTGACCAGCTCTTAAGATAAGTATCAATTCGGCGTTTAAACATGATTCCTCCATCTACGCTCAATTTTATAAATACCAATATGTTGTCAAGATGTTTCACATAGTGATGTAATATAATGGGGCAATATTGGAGATAAAGGCGTAAAATAAGTGGGCATATCCTTAGTGAAAAGTGTATATTATGACAGCAATTTCCGATTGGGAGTAAGCTGTGAGAGCGCTGGGAGAAACAGCAGACTGCGTCGGCTCAGGCAACCGGGAAGTTGCCTGCCCTATGGTCGGAACGGCGTCCGACCCAACAAGCATCCGTTGTATCGCACGCCGTTGCGATATTAGAACAAAGGCATTGACAATCTTTGCGGGCATTATTCCATTGCTACTATGTGTAAAGAAATGACTACTATCGATATGGCAAGAGTACTTTATACCCTTTTGCCAATCGACAATAAGGAAATAAATATGAAACAGATACTTGTTTTTTTAATGCTTGTTTTTTGCATGGGCTTGGGAGCGGTGAATCTGCTTTCCGAAAGCTTCACTGCTGCCCTTCCTGCCGGATGGACGCAAACCGGATCTGCCAATACGCATTGGGTGTATAGCAATACTGCCACTGCGGGTGGAACTGCTGGCGAATTGGTGATGAACTGGAATCCAGATGAAACCGGAACATTCCGCTATGTTTCCCCTGCCTTCAGCACCAGCATGGTGAGTAACATGTCGCTCAGTTTTAAACATACCGTAGATTGGTATCTGGAGAGTTTTAATCTTAGTGTGCAGATGTCGCACGATCTGGTGAATTGGACAAACCTGTGGACATTAACCCCCACTGCTGATATCTCCGCGCAAAATGTATCCGTAACCGTTCCCTGGGCCAGTGGCAATTCCCCCGTTACCTATCTGGCCTTTGTATTCACGGGCAATACCTATAATCTAAATTTCTGGTATCTGGACGATCTGCTGCTTACCTATACAGACACTTTGGGAATTGGAACCTGGCCCTGCGGAACCTATAATATCCATGGCAACCTGATCGTTCCCATGGGCTATGTTCTTAGTCTGGGGCCCGATACGGTGATTAGCCTGGAGAATTTCGGTGTGGTTTCTGTGGGCGGAGCTCTGCATGCCATCGGCACTTCAGGCCATGAGGTTATCTTTACCACCCAATCTTCCACAGGCGGAAGTAATGGCATTAATATTTCATCAAATCCGGCTTCTTCAGACTCGAGCATTATTGTATATTGCAAGATTTTAAATTCCATTTCCAGGGGCATCGACGTGCAAAGCAGGGACAGGGTTCGCATCGAAAGCTGCGAGATATATAACAACGGTACTTCTGATTCTGGGGGAGGCATTTACTGCTATAATTCCGATATCACCGTAAAAAACTGCTTCATTCACAATAACACCGCAGCCGTAAGTGGCTCTGGCATGTATTTTTTAAATAGCGATCCCGTGGTTACCGGCAACCGGATCACCCTGAACGAACTGGCCAGTGCCAGTGGGGGTGCCCTGGGACTAAGGCAGTGCAATCTTAATTACGTGAAGAATAACACCGTGGTGAATAATACCTCTCCCACCTGGGGCGGAGCGGCAGTTTACCTGGATAACTGCAGCGGGGGATTCCGCTATAATCTCATTTCCAGCAATGCTTCCGGAGGGATCATCGTCGTCGGCTCGGGAGTTGCAATGCCAATCGAGCATTGCACAGTTGTGTATAACGACTTAACGGGCATTTATGCAGCATCGCCAATCAGCGTGGTAAATAGTATTATCTACAGCAATGGCAGCTTGGAGATAAGCTGTGTATATGGCAATAGCTCTGCTTCGTGGGTGCGCTTTTGCGACGTTATGATAGGAGTGGCAAGGATCAGTGGAATTGCCACGGCTAATATCCAAAATATCATAAGCGCCAATCCGCTGTTCAAGCTTCCTCCCGAAGGCAGCGGCTCCGGTTATCCGGCTTATTGGTCCGATTTTCATCTTAGCGATCTTTCCCCCTGCATCGATGCCGGAGATTATCTCAGCGGTGAGTATGATGCCGATTTCAGCGCTCCTGACCTGGGCTTATATGCCCGCAAGCTGAAACCCACCATTTACAGAACTGCGGATGTATTTCCCGATCAGGGGCATCAGATAGACCTGCGCTGGTATCCCAATGACAAGGACACAAGCTGGGATCCTTCGGCCTGGTATCATGTTTTCAGATATATGGACGATAGCAGGGCTTTGAATGAAGGGACGGTGATCGTTAATGATCCCAGGGAAATCACCCCGGATTTGCTTGCCACAGCCAGTAGCGTGGCCTGGGTTCATAATCAGCGTATTTTTAGCTATCTGGGGCAGGTGAAGGCCATGAACCGTAGCGCCTATAGCCTTATTGTACCTACCATTCAGGATTCATCGGCCACAGGAACGCACGATGAGACCTTTGTGGTTACCTATTTCGATGAGGTATATTTCTGGGATTCCCTTGGGCATAGCGGCTATTCGGTGGATAATATTCCCCCTATGACTCCGCGAAACATAGAGCTTAGCAGGCCTGCCGCAAATTCCCTGCGTCTGGATTGGGAAGAGGTAACGGAAGGAATCTGGGAAGGGAATTCCTATCCCGAAATAAATGCAATTACTTATAGGATATATGCTTCCGATATGCCGTACTTTACCCCTGATGCTTCTAATTTCCTTATGCAAACCAGCCAGCCGGAAGCGGTGCTCAATAACCTGAGCGCGGAAAGGAAATTCTTCCGCATTGTGGCCAGCGATAGCAATACCGATTAGTTTAAATCAATCAGCCTTAGGGGCGATCTGCGGATCGCCTCTTTGCTTTTCTGCAGCTTGAAAGCAAGCCGTTTATTCCCTCCCAGCCTATTATGCGGGTGCCGCTGAGCTCTTCACAACTGCACAAAAACTGCGCAGTTATGGAGTGCTACTCCAAATGTGTGCACTTTTCCCTTGACAGCGCTTCGCCATCTTATTTCCTTGCCGAAGTGAACAATAACCGTAACTAAGGAAGTAATATAGCCATGGAGCTGATTCTACAGGACCTATCCTTTCCATCCGATTGCAATGTAATTCTGGGGCAAAGCCACTTCATTAAAACCTTGGAAGACCTCTATGAGGTGATGGTAAACAGTGTTCCGGGGATCAAATTTGGCCTGGCCTTTTGCGAAGCTTCCGGCCCCTGCCTCATCCGCAAAGATGGCACGGATAATGAGCTTATCGATCTGGCAGTGCAGAATATGCTTAAAGTGGCTGCCGGACATAGCTTTCTGATAATCATGCGCGATGCTTTCCCTGTTAATGTGCTCCCTGGAATCAAGGATTGCCGCGAAGTGGTAAATATCTTTTGCGCCACGGCCAATCCTGTGCAGGTGATTGTGGCCGAAACAGATCAGGGACGTGGCATTCTGGGAGTGGTGGATGGTTCTTCCCCCAAAGGAATCGAACTGGACACAGATATCACGCATCGCAAAAAGTTCCTACGGGATATTGGCTATAAACGCTGAAATGATCAGAACTTTCCTCGCTTTGGAATTGCCGGAAGGCCTTAGCCTCAAGTTGCGCGAAATAGTGAAGCGCTACAAAATGCTTACACCCCTGGGGATAAACTGGGTTCAGCCCGAAAACCTCCATCTCACCTTGCTTTTCATTGGTGACGTGCCCGAACATCTGATAGCAAGCATGGACGCACGTTTGCAGGAACTGCTTGAGGGACTCTCCGCTTTCCAATTTACTGCAGAAGGCCTGGAGCTATTTCCCGCTCGCGATCCAAGGCTTTTGTGGCTGAAGCTGAGTAGTGAAGATCAGCGCATCATGCAGCTAAACCGCAGCCTGCTAAAAGAACTGCAAGCCCTGGGCACCGAGCCGGATAACAAAGCATTGAGGCTACATGTCACTCTGGCCCGCTTAAAAACCAATATGCCCGAATCCCTGGCTCGCGAAATGCTGCAACTGCCATTTAGCAAGGAAAGCGGAACTTATAACGAACTGAATCTCTATCGCAGCGTGCTTAGCCCCGCAGGCCCTAAATATAGCATTATTAATACATATAAATTGACCTAAAGAGGAGATAAGATGTTGGACAAAAACAAAGACGCCGCCTTGAAATCTGCCATTTCACAGCTGGAAAAGAAATATGGCGTGGGCACGCTGATGCGCCTGGGTGATAAACCCAAGCAAGTGGTGGACGTAATCCCCACTGGCGCCTTGAATCTGGATATTGCTTTGGGTATTGGCGGCATCCCCAAAGGCCGCATCACGGAAGTTTATGGCGCGGAAGCCTCGGGCAAAACCACCCTCACTTTGCATATCGCTGCGGAATGCCAAAAGCTTGGTGGCACGGTAGCCTTCGTGGATGCCGAACATGCCCTCGATACCGCCTATGCCAAGAAACTGGGAGTGCAAACCGATAACCTGCTACTCAGCCAGCCAGATGGCGGCGAACAAGCCCTGGAAATCACGGAAACCCTGGTACGCAGCTCGGCTGTGGACCTCATCATCATCGATTCCGTAGCTGCATTAGTACCCCGTCAGGAAATCGAAGGCAATATGGGCGACAGCCATGTGGGATTGCAAGCCCGCTTGATGAGCCAGGCATTGCGCAAGCTTACCGCCATTGTTTCCAAAAGCAATACCGCGGTTATCTTCATAAATCAAACCCGTATGAAAATTGGTGGCAGCCCCTATATGAATCCCGAAACCACCACCGGCGGCGTAGCCTTAAAATTCTATTCTTCGCTGCGGCTGGAAGTTCGCTATGCCGGAGCTATAAAAGAAACCGGTGCCGAAACCCAGGTAGTGGGTGCCCGCACCAAGGTTAAAGTAGTGAAAAACAAGTTTGCACCGCCCTTCAAAACCGTGGAATTCCCCATCATCTTTGGCGATGGGATATCCAAATTCGACATCCTGATGGAAATGGCGATTCAGCACGATATAATCAAGAAGAGCGGTTCCTGGTTCTCCTATGGCGAAGAACGCATCGGCCAGGGCATGGATAAGGCCAAGCAGTACCTAAAAGATAATCCGCCTATTCTGGAAGCCGTGGAAGCACAAGTGCGCGAAAAAGTTAGCCCCGAGCAATTCACCGGCGCACCCGAAGACAATGCTGCTGACGATTCAGAAGAAATCTGAAAAAGAACGTAATTCCCGAGTAAATCTCGATAATATATGCTGGGGGATCCTGCCGGACAGGGTCCTCCTTCCTTTATTCCCCATCCCTTTTTATAGCGAGATATCGGACGATAAGGCAGAGGAATTGATTGCTCTGATTGCCGCTTACGCCCGCGATCAGCTTTTTAAGTATCTGGGAGTTGCAGAGCATAACAGCCATCAGTGCAGGGACTTGCTTAGCCGAAAAAAGATTCATCCCTCGCTTATCGATGCCCTCATCGCGGAGTTTATCGATAAGAAGTACATCGATGATGCCCGTTTTGTAAACATCCTCATCGAGTCCCTCTTAGAGCGGGGAAAAAGCAAGAACTACATAAAGGGCAAGCTCCGCGAATTGACAATGCCCGCAGAACTTTGGGAAAACGCTCTGAATGAGGCCTATAATCCCGAAACCACCCTGGACAACCTGAAAGAGATGATATTGAAACTGCGCCTCAGCTATCGCGACTTACCTCCTGCCAAACAAAAGGAAAAGATAATTAATTCCCTATACCGCAAAGGCTTTGACCTGGACGACATCTTCACTGCCTGGAACGAAACGTAGTGGCGGTTTCCAAACCGCCATACCAGGATACTAACACAAATTTTTTTTAACCACAGAGAAAAGCAGAGTATTTATTTAACAAAGAGGAAAAGAGAAAAGAGGGTTTGTTAATAAAGGGAAAATCAGGTGTCAGGTTTCAGGTGTCAGTAGTGAAAGAGTGGAAAGGTGGAAAGGTGAAACACGGGTTAGGTTTCAGGTTTCAGGTGTCAGATCTGTTGCATCAAACCGTTAACCCTTTAACCCACTAACCCACTAACCCACTAACCCGTTAAACCACTAACCCACTAACCCGTTAACCAGAAATCAAAATCATCTGTGCTATCCGTGAAATCTGTGAGAGAATCATTATCTGTAAAATCAGGTTATCAGAGTTCCATTTGTGTCATTTGTGATCTTTCATTTGTGAGATTTGTGGGAGACAAAAAAAGAGACTCACAATCGCATGAATCTCTTTTCTTACTTGCTCTATATTAGCTTCTATCAGCTTTTCCTGCTCTCGATTTTGCGGAACAGAATGAAGGAATGCAGCAGCGGATAGAGCAAGATGATGAAGGCCAAAGCGCCGCTATACTGCTGAAACGGGTAATTATTGGTAAGCACAAAGCCCTTGATGATAAAGATAAGGCCGCTTAGCACAAATAGCTTCCCCCCCACGCGATGCGTTTTTTGCCAGATTTCCTCATTGGCGATCGTCCATGGCGTTCTGATTCCCACAAAGAAATTCCGCGGAGCCTTGGGCAGCAGATTACCCAGGAAGATGAAAAGCAGGCCAATAAGCACCAGGATCATCTGAAATCTTGGCGTAACGCCGCTTTGCGCCAGGTACAGCGAATAGATGCTGATGAGGGCAAAAAAGAGCACCAGCACCAGGCTAATGGTGGGAATAAAGCTATCCAGCCGCTGCTTGTAATTGCGCGACCATGGCGAATAGAGCGGCAAAAGATAGAGCAACAAAAACATCCCCAGGGTCATCACTACCCCAAAGATAAGGCCAGTGGTCTTGCCAGACCAGCCGTCAATCTCGTTATTGATATTCCAATGCATGGGCACTTTGGCGTCTGAGGGCAGGCTAAAGGCAAAATAGCCCAGAACTATTAAATGCAGAACGATAACTACTATGGTCCACTTGAATTTACTTAACGGAATCATGATCTTCCTCGCTTTTATTGGTTAGGCTTAAAATCCAATTGATAATGTCCTGAAGCACCGAGGTATTCAGGGAATAATAGATAAACTGTCCTTTTTTGGCAGCGTAGATCAGATCGGCATTGCGCAGAATCTTCAGGTGATCGCTCAGCGCGGCCTTACTGAATTCAAAATGGGTGGCGAGATCTCCGGCGGACATGGTGCCATGCTTATTCAGGAGCTGCAGCACCTTACGCCTGCTGGGATCGGCAATGGCTTTAAAGAATGAATCAGACATTGTAACTCCACAGTAAGTATTTAATTGATTACCTAAATAATGAGACCCGGATCATTGTCAAGAGAAATGTTTAGCTAAATGCTTAAATATCCGGGCTGGAGTTTTGTGAATAGGTAGTAAAGCGCTATCGCGAAACCAATTACAACCTCCGCTCATTGTGCATAATCCTTCCCCATGCGACCACCATGCGATCCCCGGGCAAAGGCATGGGCATCACCTGGTTATGGGATTGAGAATTGAGGACTGAGAATTGAGAATTGAGAGTGAGAATTGAGAATTATGAATTGAGAATTGAGGATGAGAATTTAGAATTGAGGATGAGAATTGAGAATTGAGGATGAGAATTGATCCCGCTAATCCAGTGTATCCAGTCATCCGCGTTTTTCTTAGATAACAACAGAGAAAAGCTTGATGTAGTGGCGGTTTCCAAACCGCCATACCAGTACACAAA
>CAZSST010000044.1:9322-16648 GCA_964609575.1 uncultured Candidatus Cloacimonas sp. | reverse complement strand
AAAAAGGGAACGATGAAGTTCCCTTTTTCTTATCCCATAAGGACTTTGGATGTTCTTAATATCCTTTAGCGGATAATGATCTTCTTATTCAGAGTTTGTGCTCCGGGAGTCTTTACACGCAAGAAGTAAATACCGGCAGCGCAGTTCTGGCCGCTTCTATCCCTGCCATTCCAGGTGCAGGCACTATCTCCACTCAGCTTGGCAGTATGCACTTTCTGTCCTTTCAGGTTATATATTTCCAGCTTGGCGGTATTGTCACCCAGATTATTAGCTTTAATATGCAAATTCTGAGCAGCAGAGATGGCTACGGGATTGGGGTAGATGCTGAAGCTAATTGGCTTGGCCACTTCATCTTCATTGCTTACAATAATCACGAGAACAAAGTTCGAAGCAGGTGATTCCATGCTCCCATCCCAGGCTTTCACCCAATAGTAGGTAGTTTCATGGGGATCGAAAGTGCTATCGGTGTATTCACTTTGGGTAAAAGGGATCTCGCCAATCATTACATCATTGCGATAAATACGGTAGTGCGTCCAGGTATATTGCCCCAGCGCTGGAGCCTGCCAAAAGAGCCTTAGATCCCAAGGCGCAGGAGTTGCGTCATAAATATCGGGATCAAAACCCAGGTAACTGGGCTGCAATTCGAGGTTCTGCTGCATGTATAGCCATAGTGCTCCCTGTGCCAGAGGATCGGGATCGCCGAAGCGCAGAATCCCTTGTTTCTTCATTACAAAGCCATTTTCATAGCGGAAGATCATACGTTCCTGGGTAGTTTGGATAAGCTTATCGATTACTTGGTTTTGAGCGTCCTTACGGGTGAAAAGCAGAAAATCGGGAACATCCAAACCAGTTACACAACTCTGTACGCTAACCGTGGAAATCCTTAAGCTGCCACTTGGGCCTAAAACCTCGGTATGCTGCCAGGTGTCGCCACTGCTAATATTTTGATATTTCGTCCACATGGTATTAGCGGGAAGTTCTATCACGATATCTGGGTAACCTTTTATCCAATGCCGTTTCAGATACAGGTAATCACCCTGGGCATACAGCCAGTTGATCTTTCTCCAGCCATAAACTCCAAAGCCGCTCATAAGGGGATGCAATACCAGATCGCCTTCCGTGTAGGCTTCGCCCATCAATTCATAATCCGGAGGGGCGATGTCGGTTACTTCGATGCTTCCCACTTGAATGGGAGCTACATCGGTGGGGAAAAACACCGTGGGATTAAGGTATCCTCCGGCCACGCCATATAATAAATTGCCATTAGCACTTTCCACCAGCACGATCTGAGCATAGAAGGAATCACTTACCGGTATCTGGAGATTAAAATCTGCAGTAGGCAGTATGATACTCTGCAGCACTTCACCGGATGCTGTTCCCACCAGTTCCAGCCTTGCTTCAGCAATAATATAGCCGCCGGTATAGGTATAAGAGCCAATGATGCTTTGAGGGATCACGGGAATAATATAGGGATCATAATCCACCGTAGGCAGGGCGGCATTGTCGCTGTGGTCATTCACTCCCACCGCTATTTCAGCCAGGGTATATACACCCCAATCGTTATTTTCGGCCTTGATGGTATTTCCGGAAGCGGCATAGGCATCACAATAAACCGAATGCAAAATCCCATTGGCATCGATATTATCCATAATGATGTTTTCGCCCTGAGCCCACATATGATTTTCTGAAAGGTCTCCCAATACCGGCATGGCGTTATTGGTAATGTAAAAACCGGTATAGTTGCCGGTGATGGTATTGCGCTCGAAATAGGGCTCGGAAGTTACTCCCGAAACCATCACTCCCGCGCCGGAATTCATATCCCCAGGGATATAGTTATTATTTATCTGGTTATCGGCCACATAGCCAGAAGCCTGCAACAGATAGATACCTGTGTAGTTATATTCGATCACGTTATTGGTGATGGTGGGATTGATGGCCCCGGAAGAAGCTACGTCCCAGGCGGATATGCCCTGTTTTAAATTATGATGAATGTGGTTACCGGTGATGGTGGGATTGTTTGATCCGCCTGCAGATTGATTGGAAAGCTGAATGGCAGCCCGGAACTGTGCTCCGGTGCCATTGTAGCGGATTTCATTGTTTTGCACGATGGCATTGCTATTTTGGGCGATAAGGATGCCATTCTGGATGCAGCTTTCGATGATATTGTTCTGCACGGTTACGGTAGTTGGATTTGCCGATCCTATGGCATATAGCTCCATCCCCTTTTCGCACAGTAAAATGCGGCATTGGCTAACCGTTAGCAGCGAATTCATACAACGCACCCCGTAGGTGGCATATTCTATATACACATGCTGCAAACTACTGGGTTGAGAGGTATTTTCAAAGCGCAGGCCAGGCCACAGGGTTGGGGGATTGTTTTTTACAAAGCGGATGCTATCGGTCTCAGTGCCATTGGCAGTCATGGTTCCCGTTACTGTAATCTGGTAGCTGCCCATGATGTTAATCAGCACTCCGGGTTCGATGGTTAGATTTGCTCCCGCAGGCACAGTAACCGCTCCGATAACGTTATAGGGGCTATTGGCCAAAGTCCAGCTTCCGGATTGATTACCGCTGACATCGGTGGCAAAACATAGGGCGATGCTAAAGATTAGCGTGATGAGGAGATATGCTTTTTTCATTTTAAAACCTCACTTGATTGGTGAAAAGGGCAAGGGAAGGACGATGCCTTCCCTTATGCCAATGTGGTGTGTTCAAACTTACTCGGAAATGGCTTGCACAGGACAGGTGGCGATGCAGGCTCCGCAATCAATGCAGGTGCCTTCGTCGCAATGTGCCTTGCCATCTACCATGCTAAGCGCGCTAACGGGGCAAACGCCCACGCAGGCTTCGCAGCCGATGCAGGTGTCTTTATCAATCTTGACGGCCATGATGTATCTCCTTAATGTGTTTGGCGCAATAGTAATTTTATTCCCATATCAGTCAAGGGAAATCCTACAATCCTCTCTCCAGGTCTGCGATCAGTTCTTCCACATTTTCGATACCCACTGAGTAGCGAACCAGGTCGTCCGTGATTCCGGCAGCCAGTTTGGCCTCGTGCGATACCTTGGCATGAGTCATGGAAGCGGGATGCTGAATAAGGGTTTCCACACCGCCCAAAGATACTGCTAAAACTGCAAGCTGCACACTGTTCATCAGCTTTTTGCCTGCTTCCAGGCCGCCTTTCAGGCCAAAGGAAATCATGGCTCCGGGGCCACTCTGTTGCTTTGTAGCCAGTTCATACTGGGGATGGGATTTGAGGCCCGGATAGCTTACCCAGGCTACGGCAGGATGATTTTCCAGGTACTCAGCGATCTGCTGTGCATTGGCCTGAGCCTTTTCCATGCGCAGCGACAGGGTTTTTAGCCCACGGATCACCAGATAAGCCTGATGGGGATCCATGTTTGGCCCCATGGAGGTCATCACATTATACAGCAGCTTGTGGTCTTCCGCGGTTTTGGTAACAATGATGCCACCCACTACATCCGCATGGCCATTAATGAATTTGGTAACGGAGTGGAGCACGATATCCGCACCCAAAGCCAGAGGCTGCTGCAGATAGGGCGAGCAGAAAGTATTATCCACCACCAGCTTGAGATTATGTCTGGCAGCAATGGCAGCGCAGGCGGCAATATCGGTAATACTGATGGTGGGGTTGGCGGGAGTTTCGATGTAGAGCAGCTTTGTATTGGGCTTTATAGCCGCTTCGATAAGCTCAAGCTTGCTGGTATCCACAAAGCTCGATTCCACGCCAAAGCGGGAAAAATGCTTTTCCAATACGCTGCGGGAAGCGCCATACACGGCATCGGTGGAGACTATATGGCTTCCGGCACCCAAAAAGGCCATGTAAACGGTTGAAACTGCACCCATGCCACTGCCACAGGCGATGCCTCCAAAACCACCTTCCATGGCGGTTACAGCGTCTTCCAGATGGCGGATGGTGGGATTACCCAAACGGGTGTAGATGTAACCGCTATTTTCGCCCGCAAAGCAGGCTGCGCCGTCATCTGCATCCTCAAAGGCAAAGGTGGAGGTTTGATAGATGGGCGGATTAACGCTTTTATATTGGTCATGCTTGTGTCCGGCATGCACTTGGATGGTGTCGAAATGCTTGTATTTTTGCATTGTTTCCTCGTTTAGTATTTTTTCCAAGCATGCTTCCCGCAGGGGGTTTTCTGTCAATGCATTTAGCTTCTTAACGCGAAAAACGCCACCCTGATGAGTGGCGTTTAACAGATTATCTGTACGTTAGATAAAATTAGCGACGGTTGAATCTGTTGCGATTGAACTCGGCCTTCTTGGCTTTGCGGCAGTCCGGGCAGCGTTGCGGCTCGTTCTGAAGACCCTTTTCTTTGTAGAAATCTTGTTCGCCTTCGGTGAACACGAATTCCTTGGAGCAGTCTTTGCAAATAAGAGTTTTGTCTGGCATGGGTATCTCCTTATATTTCGGGATCGAACATTCTGGTCCATTGGCACTCCCGGAACATAAGGAATATGCTAAGGGGAATGTTTAATCGCATCTTGATTCACCTAATTCATCATCGCTAGTTTCTGTCAATCTAATTCTTTGGTAATTCTTCAAAATGTGGTTTTATCCACAAAATTAAAGTTATCGATCAGCATCGAGGGAAGCATCGCCGTTGTTGACGCCAAAATGCTTTTACCCAGGGCCAGAATCCGCCTGGTGGCATCATGGGGTATTTCATTGAAACGCAGGTTATTAACTGCATGCTGTACCTTACCATTTTCAAAGTAAAGCACCCCATCACGAGTCATTCCGGTAAGCTCGCCAGCTTTGGCATCCACAGTGCGGATATACCAGAAACGATTGATGATAAGGCCTTTGGGCACCATCTTCATCATTTCTTCCTCGCTGGTGTCTTCACCGGGAATATACATATTGTAAGTGCTCATTGGCTCGGTATTTACCTTTTTCGCCCAATAGCGGTTCACCGGCATATTCTTTAGTATTCCCTTTTCCACCCAGGGTATTTCCTTGGAGGGAATACCTTCGTAGTCATAGGGTTGCGCTGCCAGCAGGGGCTGCTTCAGGGTGGAATACCAATTGAACTTATCCCCAAAGAAGGGCTTGCCAAGCTGATCAGTAAAGGGCGTGAAGCCTTCATCACTCTGGCGGCGGTTCATCATCCAGCCCATGAACCACAAAAGCTCTTGCAGAGCGCCGGGACGCAATATCACAGCTATTTTTTGGGGCTCGAAGCTATGCATTTCTGCCAGCGCGTTCGCCTGTTCCATTAGCTGAGCAAAGTCCTTGTCCAGGTTGAAATTAGCAAAGCTCTTGGCATCATAATCCACCTTGGTTTCCACCGCATCTTTCTTGATGGTCATAGAGTGGCCAAAATTGGTGCGTTCATTGAATCCTTCAAAGCCGCGCTTGGTATAAAGCCAGCTTTGCCCATGGTGTTTTTCCGTCATTCCAGAGACGGTAGCGCTTTGTGCTTCGGCCTTGGCGATGGTTTGTTGAATTATTTCCACCATCTTTTTGGGATCAAGATTTTTTGTGGATAAATCGCAGTTATTTACTTGCGGTAATGCTGCTGGTTCGGCAAAGGGCATAAATTCTGGATCTTCGGGGGCCAGATGCGCAATATCCTCGGCAGTTTTGATCAGGAAAGCCAAGGTATCATCATCGTCCTGATTCACCGAGGCCGTTCCGCACTTGCTGCCAAAAGCCGTAACCAACGAAATATCAAGCTTTGGGCCGGCAATATGCTGTGTGATCTTATTCTGGGCAAAGCGTGTTTCATGGCTATCCCAGTGGCTGATCCGCAGGCTAAAATCATCGGCACTGCAATGTTTCTTTATGTATTCCAATATCTTGGTGCTATTCATTGTGAACCTCCCACACGGATATTGCGGAATCTTGCAGGCGCAGAGCCATGCGTCATCCTGGCGCTTTGTGAAGGCTGGCCTTTGCCGCAATTAACCACGCCAAAGGGCTGCCAGAAGCGTTCATCGCAAATGGCATCGCAGCTATTCCAGAATTCGGGATTGCACGATTTGTAGATCACTTTTTTAAGGGGGCGGAAGAGCTTGCCGTTTTTGATCTCCCAGAAGAAATCACCGCCAAATTGGAAATTAACGCGGTGCTGGTCGATCGAAAAGCTGCCGCGTCCCTGAATGTAAACCCCATCTTCCGTATCGGCGATAAGTTCCCCGGGAGTTAGAGGCTTGGTTCCGGGCAGCAGATACAGATTCGGAATGCGGTTGATGGGCTGGTCGTAATAATAGGTAGCTCGGTTACAGCCACGTGAATAGCCCAGTTCAATCTCCATGGCGGTATCACGGGTGCTGCCATATTCTTGCAGAATTCCATCCTTGATGATGTGCCATTTCTGTCCAGGTACGCCATCATCGTCGAAACCATGCGTGGCAAGGCCTTGCGGCAGAGTGTTATCGCCCACAAAGTTGATCAGTTCGCTGCCGTATTGATAGGTCTTCAGCTTTTCCGGGGTGGCAAAGGAAATGCCTGCGTAGTCAGCTTCCCAGCCCAGAACGCGATCGAGCTCGGTGGGATGGCCAACGCTTTCATGCATGGTAAGCCCCAGATGATTGGGATCAAGAACCAGGCTGCGTCTTTGTTCCGGCCCCAAAACCTCAGCTTTCACCTTTATCAAGGCTTCTTCGGCAATTTGTTTGGCTTTCTCTGTCAGATTAAGGCTTTCGATCCATTCCCAACCCACGGCGCGTCCACCTTCGTCAAAGGTACGGCTTTGGCTGTCGCCTTCGTGAATGGCGGTGGCGATGATCATGGGATCGATGAACTGGGTGCTGATGTCCAGCCGCGTTCCCAGAGTGCTGGCAAATAGCTTTTCATCCTTATGCTGAATGAGGTAGAAAACCGCCTGGCGAATGCCTTCATAGGCCATCATGGTGCGGTTCACTTCCATCATCAGCTCCACTTTTTCGGAAAGCGGAACCTCAAAAGGATCCTTCTCAACGGGCGTTTTGTAGGTGGCGAGATAACTGCGCTCGGGAGCAAGACGCAGCTTGTGGTGCTTATTCACCGAGGCGGAGAGCTTGGCGATGTCATAAGCTTTTTTCACGGTGGCCAGCACGGCTTCATCGCTGAACACATTGGAATGGGCGAAACCCCAGGCTCCATCCTTGAACACCCTGATCCCGTATCCGTGCAAGACGTCGGTGGCTGTGTGCTTAAGGGACAGATTCTGCAGGTAGATCACCTGGTCGGTGGTTTTTTGAATGCGAATGTCGGCATACTCGGCTCCGAGGCTTACGGCCGCATTCATGGCAAGATCCAGATATTTCATGGCAACTCCTTGTTGCGTTATTTATTGTAACATTTCG
>CAZSST010000044.1:0-9222 GCA_964609575.1 uncultured Candidatus Cloacimonas sp. | reverse complement strand
AAGATCCAGATATTTCATGGCAACTCCTTGTTGCGTTATTTATTGTAACATTTCGCTAAAAGTGGAGATCATGCCTGCGAAATAGCCTATGTACATGGCGATGATCACGCAATATGCAGCAATCAACATCAGCATGGCGAGGGCGAAATTCCGCCGGTTGGGATTGGTATTACCGCCTAAAACCCAGATCAGCAGTACGATAATATTCACGATCGGAATGAAACTGATGGTCAAACACACGATCCAATCACCAAGTTTCATTACCGGTGCTATTTCCGGTTCGGGCGTGGTGTACACCCTGGGGGGAGCATCGGGCTTGGGATAATAGGTATCCATGGTTACTCCTTTCGGCCTTGGATTGTATCACCAAAGCCATTGAACTTTACCAGTCTGCGGATGTGGACAATTACGTCAAGAAAAACAGATGAATGGGGTAGTTTCCAACCCGCCATACAACACAAAACCAAACAAAGAGTAAAAGAGGAAAGAGAAAAATCCTGTTAAACCTTTTATCCAGTCATCCGTGTGCGATTTTTTTTAACACAGAGAAAAAGCAGAGAAAAGCAGAGGTAACTAACAAAGAGTAAAAGAGTTAAAGAGGAAATAGAGTCCATGTAAGGTTTAATGTTTCAACCCAGCCTGTTCGCTAAGGTAATAACCACTAACCATTAATTACATTATCTTTGTACAGGTGATGCCCATGCGACGCCCATGCAAATGCCCGGTGATCGCATGGGCAGCACATGGATGAAGATTAGCATTCAGGTAGAAATATCTTACTCGCCACTTTGTTTGAAAGTAAGCCTCCATTACTCTCTTTCCTCTATTACTCTTTGTTATTCAACCTTTTAACTCTGCTTTTCTATGTGTGCAGAAAAATTATCGCCTATTCCGAACTTAGGAAGCCGTGAGAGCTTAGCGTGCAAATTCCGCTTGACTTATTGGCAGATATCTACATAGTGAAATCCTCTGGTAAAACTTATTTTGAGAATTTGCATTAGAGGAGCTGATGAAAATGTGCTACACACCCGGCAAAGCCCTTATCATCGTGCTATGGAGCATCATCCTGCTTTTTGCTGCGGGTTCGCTTTGCGCTCAGCAACACGAGCTGCAGGTGCAGGAAATCTCCCGTTTCGCCTTCACCACACATGATGGTGCCTACACCCGCCAACCCCTTGTCCGCTATCCTTATGTCTTTATTCCCAATAGTTACGGTTTTCAGGTGTGCCAGTGGGATAGCCTGGCGGGCACGTTTACGGAGGTGGCCAATTATGGCGTGCCGGGAAAGGTTAATGAGATGGCGCTCTGGCAGCAGTATCTTTATCTATCGGTGCGCTACTCGGCGATATCAGATTTAACTCCCCAGATGGCAACCCTTTACCGAGTGGATATCAGCGATCCCCTTCATCCCGTGGCAGCGGGGCAAATCCTGGCAGGCACTTCGCTGGCATATTATGGTGGCTTACGGGTTATAAATAATGTGCTGCTGGCTTACGAGGATGTTTCCGGCTACCTTGCGGCCCTGGTATGCATCGATCCCGCCACTTTGGAGATAACAAACAGCTATCCCGATTACTACCGCTTTGAGGTGCTGGCCGGAAACTATGTGATCTCGCGGCCGATAAATACCCTTCCTTTCAGCATCTTCAGCGTTACCCCCACCACGGGATTGCAGGCTGTGGGCACCATTACCCTGCCTCATTACCCGGTGAATAGCTTTCCCCGCTTTTTTGATGCGGGAAATGGCATGGTTGGTTCCCAGTGCGAAGATGGGGTGTATCTCTGGCAAATCTCGGATATCCTGGCCTGGAACCAATTATCCTTCATCGAGCAGGAATTTGATACGCATGGGGTGCTCGTGAATGGCTATCTGGTTTTCGGGAATTATACCAATAACAACAGCTACCTCTATGTGTATGAACTCAGCAATCCTGCGCAACCGCTATTGCTGCACAATGATCCCTATCCTGCGGGTTTGGAGGATTCTCCCTCGATGGACTGGCCGATAGCTTATGGCAGCTATCTTTTCCACAGTACCGGTATCTATGGCTGCCTGGCGCTGAAGCTATCTCCTGCCGGAGTATTCAGCTTTGCGGGAGAGCTCTATGAATATCCCATGCGCCACGGACACGGCGATAAATACGGAAATTACATCATTCAGCCTTATTTTTACCGGGGTGCAGTGTGCTTTGATGTATCCGATCCTTACCATCCAATGCCCGCATTTACGCTTTTTCAAGGGCATTCGGTATATGTGAGGGTGCATGGGCACTATCTGTGGGTGTCCATGACCGCAGACGGGAACTACAATGTCATTGACCGGGAACAGCTATATGACATCACTGATCTGCAGAATCCGCAGCTTTTATGGTCGCTGCCCTATTCTTTGGACAGGGGATTTTTCTTCAATTCCGAGGAACCGGATTATGTGTATTATCTGAACAATCCGTCCTTAACGATAACCAAGTATCACTTTATAGATGGCGAGGTGTTGCCGGTGCTTAGCTATCCGCTGCCGCTGGAGATGCAAACTCCCAGTTTCGTGAATGGGATCTTGTATCTGGCCAATCGCTCGGGCGTGGGTTTGCACGACCTGTATAGCTACACAGGATGGCCGCAAAATAATCCCAATCCTCCCACCGTGCAGACCGCGTACCTGCATGCTCCCGGGTGGATTTATCCTGCCGGAACCTACGTTTATGAGCGCCGTCCGTCGGTTACAGAGCCCTATTGTGCCTTCTTCAATCAGCAAAGCAGCTTTGAGGTGGATAACGACTGGTTTGGCTATGATTTCCGGAACTATGTATGCGTGGGTCGGGAAACCGGGATAAGCTTCTATGATATTAGCAGCGCTCCCACGGGGGTGATAGGCGAGGATTACTTCCTTCCCCAGAATTCCTACACCACAAAGCTGGATTGGGATGAGAACTATATCTATGCCTATGGGAATGATAACATCTCCATCTATGCCTATAATATCACCGCTGCGGAAGATGAACTGGCCCCGGCGGTGAATGCTTTGAAGTGCTATCCCAATCCGTTTGGTAGTATCTTAAGTATTGAGGGTACTTTGACTAAAGCGGGAAACATGAGCCTAAGTATCTATAATATCAAGGGGCAAAGCGTGAAAAAGCTGCATCAGGGATGGGCTGATAAGGGAGAGATGACTTATAGCTGGGATGGCAGGGATGATAGTGGACGGGATATGCCAAGCGGAGTGTATCTGATAAAGATGCAATCGCAGCATGGAACAGAGCTTCACAAGATTTGTAAAGCAAAATAGTTGCGCTCTGCAGGAGTCATTCAGCCCACGGTAAACTATATGCTTACTGTAATCTATACGGGCTGAAGGACTCATGCTGGCACAGTAAATATGGCTCTCTTTCAAATCAAGTGGGTAAGAGGATTCCATCACGCTGATTGGAGTTCAAAGCGCTTAGATAATTTATGCTCTTATCCCTATGCATAATAGCGCTTTGGACTTCAAACAGCTGAAGTAACGAACAGCATGAAGTCCAAGCGGCTATTCAAGTTACTGTTAAAGTCTAGAGTTATTTAAGCCGCTTGAACTCCATTCCTTCAGTTTGCCAATACTACCCACTAAGTTTGAAAGAGAGCCGTAAATATTTACGCATTAGTCTTTTACGCCTAATCACCGGGACGAAAACTGCCAAATTAGGAAAAGGCGTAAATGACTCTTGCTTAGAAAGTTGTTTACCTCACCTCAGTGGAGGCTTTCACCTGATAAAAGACCTTGCTTGCCGTGGCCGGAGTGCTGTAATCATTTGTAGTAACGCTTTGCAGCAAGCTCCAGGGGCCTTCGGGTGCACTGGCTGCGTAGATATTGTAGCTATTGGCGCCGCTGACGGCAGGCCAGGAAAGATGAGCCATGCCGCTGATAGGATCGTAAGTGATGCTGAGCACCGGAGCAGCCAGGAAGGGACCTACATACACGTTGTTAATCATGATGTCGTTATCGGCATTGCTGATGGTGGAGCCTGCGTACCAGGCGATTCTGATGCGGCCGTTGTGGCCTGAAAGCGGAATTTGCACCTGTTCGCCATCGATATTGATATCATTCAGCACATAGGGCGAACCCGCGTTATTCCATTCGCGTACGATATTGGCAGTGCTCCAGCTATAGCCATCACCGATTAAAACGGCAAAGCGGTCGTCTTCACCTGTCAGGGCAGGCGGCGTGCCTGTAGGCGGTTGATTATATTTTAGCAGCGCCAGATCGAAGGTGAGCGAATAGCTTTCATCGGGAACATTGAGCAGCGGCGAAATCAGCCAACCGTTGACAGTTCCCCAGATATTGATCGCTGCAGCCTGATCGGGATTGTCAACAATATTCAGCCAGTCATCCTGGCTCCAGATGCTGCTGCCGACCAAATTGATGGGATCTTCCAGAACTCCGCCATAGCGATTCCAGCTATCCGTGGGAGGGAAGTTGGCACCATCAAAGCCTTCCGTCCAGGGAAAAGCCGTAATGGAGGGATCGGCCAGGGTGGTGAAGCTCCAGGTGGGGCATCCGATTGCCGGACCAAAGGAATTTCTGGGAATTACTCTCCAGAAATAGGTGGTGCTGTAATCCAGCAAAGCTGCGGGGGTGTAGGAAGTAGCAGTGGTAAGCAGATTATTCTCAATGTAGGTTAAAGGGTCGTTTTTCCACATCGTAAAGAGATAATCATCGGGATCTCCGCCGCCATGGCTCCAGATCAGGGAAGTATTGATCGGCACATCCGTGGCGGCATCAAGGGGAGCTACTGCTTGTGCCGGATTGGGATAGGTGGTGGCTGGAGTGACAAACCAGATATTAGGCCGCTTATCAGTTCTTGTGCCATCAGAAGTGGGGAAGCTGGTGTTTGAATACTTATAAACCGCCTGATCTTCATCGGTATAGGTGTAGCAGAATTTTGGGGGGGTGGCAATCCTGCTGCCGTCACGGTTTTCCCAAAGGATTTCCATCCCCCAGGCAGTATTGTGCGCATAAGGAGTATCAAAGGTAATTTCCATCCATCCGGGACCATTCCAACTGATAGAACCATTAAAGACCTGAGTAAATGCTGCCGTACCGGGATAGTTATCGGTTGAGGAAGTATAATAGGAATCGTAGAAATAGCGGATGTAAATACGTTGATTATCCGTTACATAGTTATTCCAGGTGCCACCTCCCAGTTGAAAAGCCAGCTTGGTGATGGTGATGGTTCCGGTTGCTCCGGCAGCAGCTAATTCATCTGCTGTGAAAAAGAACTTGCTCCAGCTATAGTTGTTATAGCCGTATAGCGGGACATAATTTTGGGTGCTGGTGCCGTCGCCGATGATATAATCATCGGCGAAAAGCATGGATGCCAGCACCAGGGTCAGGAGAAAGAGTACAGTTCTTTTAAACATGGTTACTCCTTATTTTACCAGAGTTAACTTACGCGTTAAGGTTGCTTTACCGACCTGCATTTTAACGAAGTAAATGCCGCTGCCCACTTCATGGCCTTGGGCATCAGTGCCGTTCCAGGCAATTTGATGCAGTCCCGTGGCTTTGCTTTCGCTTACCAGGGTTTTCACCTTCTGCCCTTTCAGGTTATAGATGCTAAGCTCCACGGGTGCAGTTTTGGCCAGAGAGTAGCTGATGGTGGTATTAGGATTGAAAGGATTGGGGTAGTTCCCCAGCAGGGCGTTCTGTGCCTGAGGTACGGATGGATCTTCAGTGGCCGAAGGGGTTACTTCGAACCAATCCATCAGATCGCTGAAGAACTCGATGCTTTGGGTTTGATTGGTAAGCTGCGAATAGTCGAAACTAAAGTAGAAAGTGCGTAGTGCCGGAGTTTCGGCATAGGTGGCACAGGGACCGTGGTAGAGATAAGCCTGGCCATTTACGGGGCCATCTTCGAAGGCAAAGGCATTACTGGCACCTACCTCAGGATAGGGGACCATATCTACCATCCAATCCGGCACAGCGCTATCGGCAAGGATGCAATCGGGGCTATTGGCATACACGGGATACTCTGTTCCTTCCGTACCCAGGGGGGAATCCTGCAGACACAGGATAGTGCCATTTTGATAGCTAACTACATCCGGTCCGGCAAGGCCATTGGTTCCGCCACCGCCAACTCCAGCGGTAGGAACATAATGTGTGCGGAAATAGCCACGGAACAGCTGCACCATGCTATCGGAATTGGGATGTCCATGCTGCGTGGTGGCCCAACCGTCGGAAGCCAAGAATACGTTTTTCCGGTTGTCCGGAGTGGCGGCGTTCATATAATCCATCAAGGCTTCAGAGAGATGCAGGGTATAGGCGTCGTGGCGTCCCACAGAGGAATAGACGATGATGGTGGAATAGTTGGTAGGAAAGCTGTAATCGTCATGCTCTTCATAGTCGAAGATATCATAGGTGATATTCAGTGCGTCCAACCTGGCCTGATACAGGGGCAGTTCGGTGCGCTGATAATCCTGGCGTCCAGCATAGGCAATCAGCACAGAATTACTGGCATCGGGCAGCACCTTGAAGCTGTAATACTCTGTGGGTGCGGTGAGAGGCAAAGTGCCGCTGTTGTTAAATTCATCCATCGCGGAGAAATAGTAATGTACATTAGAACCCAAAGGCAGATCGGGCATACTGAAGATATAGCTGCCAGCGTCGCTACTCACTCCGTCCACGATCAGCCAGGGGCCTCCGATATTGTAATGCAACTGAGCTTGAGTGATGCTATTCAGATCGATGATTCCGGCGCTAAGCGTGGGAGTAGTATCGAAGGTATTGCCGATGGGTGCATGCGTGATGTAAGGTGCCTGCTCATCCGGTCCGCTAAAAAAGCGTATCGCGAGTCCGTCGAAGAGCAGATTGCCGGAGGGTTCCACGCCCTGATACTGGCTGTTTTCCACAATCTCCCGCAAATAGGGAAGACCGAGGGTACCATCCTGATTCTGAATGGCCACAGTGCTGCTGCGTCCATTGTCATGGGGCACGGTAGCTCCGGTTTGATGGGTGGCGGTGTGATTATATTGCATCACGATTTCGCCGTTTTCCCAGAGGATAGCTTCGAAATCCAGCAGCTCCGTAGCTCCTGAACCGGCCAGGAAACGGACATTATGCCATTGAATCACAGTGTAGCGGTTCGGGGCAGTGCCGAAGTTTTGAAAATAGATATCTCCTGTTCCCTCTTCCACATACAGATCATCCCAGTAGGCAGCGATTAAGGCAGGCATCTGTGAATAGCCAGGAATGGGGTACATATAGTTAAACATATTGCCATCGTTGTCCCAACCCAGGGAAGGATAGTCATCGTACCAGGCATTGGGAGCCAGCAGGATTTCGCCATTGATATCCACGTGGGCGGTATCGTAGCTGTTGCCATAGAAGGGGAAGCTGAAGCCCAGGGGAATGGGTTCGCTGAAGTTATCGTCGCCTGCCCAGGTGGGAACTCCATACATCACGGTGGAAGTTCCGGTAGTGGTGATATCCACCCAATCAAAAACAGGGCCACCGGGAGCAGTGCTATCCAGATAGCGATAACCAAAGCCATCAGGTCCACCGCTACTGATACGCAGCACGGCATCGAAACTGCTGCTGAGACTGTTATTGGTGGTATTCCCGTCCGCCAGCTCGATAGTAAAGCTGCAGCTATAGGTTCCGGCGGTGCTGATGGATACAGGCTCAAAGAACACACTCAGAAGCTGATCGGGCTGCAAGGCCTGTCCCATCATGGCTGTGGAGCTGATTACCGTGCCACCTTGCGCATCCAGCACGGTAAAAGTAACGCTTACCTGGTCATCCCAAAGGGCAAGGCCATTATTTTGCAGAATCACTTCGGGGATGAAGGGAGCATCAAGATATTCTGTTTGCCGCGGTGAAATAAGCTCTATAAGGGCCAAATCCACCTGGGGCTGAGGGCTCACCACCACATCGGCATTATCCGTGGCGGTTTGTCCACTGATATTATCATGCAGGGTAAAGGTGATATTTTCCGTGCCATTCCAGGCGGGTGAGGAAAAAGACAGAACCAGGCCATCGGCAGCAATGGCCACATGCTGCGGAGTGCTCCAGGTGATGCTGCTGCTGGTAAGCTCAGTAGCGATGATATAGGGGCTGAAATCCACGCTGAGGGTTTCGCCTTGCACAAAGCCGAAGCTATCGGGCAGATTAAGTTCGGCATTGATGATCGTGGGCTGTCCCACCTTGATGTCATCCACCAGAATGCCGTAATTATCGCATTCCCAGTAGAATCCCAGGTAGATATTCTGTCCCGCAAAAGCGCTGAGATTGCAGCTTGCCATTTGATAGGCGGTGCCGATATTCTGCAGATTCAGCATCAAATTGCTGAAATTGGCGGGCGCAGTGCCCGTGGTGGAAACGTAAATCTGCAGATTTTCGGTGCTAACCCAGCTGCGGGTATAGAACTTCAGGCTATCACCGGCGCTGATGCTAAGCTGCGGAGTGATCAGCCAATCGGCATTCTGATTGGGCAGATAGTTATCGCAAAATGCGGCTCGGGTTCCCGAATGGGCGTGGCTGGCGTTATTCAGATTGCGCCAGAGATTGCCATCGCCGTCGTCATGGGTGGTCCAACCCTGGGGCAGGGTGGTGATGGTGTCGAAATTCTCATCGATCAGCCACACTCCAAAGAGGGGTAAGGCGGCGATAAGAAGTAGTGCGAAGAGCAGATAGCGATTCATGATGATCCTCATTTGTCAAAGCTTAGGATAGGTTTTTCGATTTGGGCAAACCATTCCTGATTGCCGCATACGTTGCCACCCAGAGGGCGATTATCGCCCCAGAAAAGGGTAAGCATGCCTTTGGATTTGTGTTTGAGGGCGAGGTCGATGGCTTTGCCCTTCAAGTGTTCGTTGGTTCCGAGACAGATCAGGGAGATTTTGCGTCCGTCGATGCCACCCTGAGCGATTACTTTAGCCAGAGCACGCTGTCCCTTTTCCGCCGAAAAATTACTTATCTCGTTGTTCTTAAACTCCAGAACCGGCTTGATGATCTCTTCCCCCAAGGCAAAAGCCCGGTCGCCACAAACAGTACCATTCACCGTTCCTTGCTTGGGGATGATCAGCACTTCGCCGCCAGGAAGATTGATCACCGGCGATTGAAAACTGCTGCAGCCAAAGGAACCACATTCCGCCACAATCCTGCTAATGCCGAATTGCAGGATACCGCTCCTGGTTTTCAGTTCCATCTGGTCTTGCTCCGAAAATTTCTTGCACATGGCGATGGTGCTTTTG
>CAZSST010000043.1:0-16695 GCA_964609575.1 uncultured Candidatus Cloacimonas sp. | reverse complement strand
TATGCGTAGCACCATGCTTTGCCGTTCTAAAAGCTCCAAAGTGCTGTCGATATCGGTGGGATCATGAAGGCGGCTTTCGATGTGCTTTAGAATTTCCACAAAGAATTCCTGGCCGATCACGGAGGCTTTGTGCAATACCAGGCGCAGCTCAGAAGGCAGTTTATCCAAACGAGACAGGATTAAAGAATGCAAATTAGGCGGTACGGGGAAGTTTTTCAGCTCATCGCGGGGCAAATCTTCGATATAGTTGCACCATTCTTCCAGAAAAAAGGGATTACCCTCCGAAAGCTTGATAACCGTGTCGATGGTTTCCTCACCCAGTTGCACGCCCTTGGTATGGATGGTAATAAGCTTCTTTATCTGCTCTGCATTCAAGGGCTTTAGGGATATTTCCCGTACATTGGTGAGTTTGGACAGATACTCGGGAAGAACGTAATCCAGGCGATACATAAGCACCAAAAGCAGATCGGGGGGATTGGCACTGCGGCTGAATTTGCCGATGAGATTTTCCAAAACGCGCTGTGAAGCCTCATCCATCCAATGCAGATCGTCTAGCACCATTACCAGGGGTTGGGCTTGGCGGGCAGTTTGTTTCACTATATAGTTAATGAGCACGTCGATAGCACCAAAAAGGATGTTCAAAAGATCGGCCCCGCTTTGTTTAAGGCGTTCGTCGGGAGTTTTTATCTCCAGCAGAAAGGCAATTAGCGGTTTAATATCTTGCAGCGCAGCTTGTTCTTCTGCTTCGGCAGCGTGGGATAAAGCCTGCCAGGCTTCTTCAAGATGGGCTTTTTTTGCTTCTGGCGGCTCATTCACCTGCAAACGGAAGAGGATTTCGAATAGCGAGGTAAAAAGATTCAAAGGCGAAGGGGAAATGGCGCTGCAAGCTCCGTGCAAAAAACGTGCCTGCTGCTGATGGGACTGCTCGAATTCATATACCAGACGGGTTTTACCCAGGCCAGCTTCCCCCTTTATGCCAATAACTCGGGGCTGATTATCCCCCTTGAAATTCAAAGCATTATCCAGAATGCCCAGTTCCTCTTCCCTGCCAATGTATCGTGTGGCATGATTACGTCGGTGCAGAGAGGCTTCCAGCTTTGGCCCCACCACCAAAAAACACTCGATGGGCTCATCAAAACCTTTCACCGATTTGGCTCCCGCAGGCTCAAAAGCGATGCTTCGGGCAACCAGCCTGGATGTCTTTTCCGGCAGCATAATACGATTGACGGGGGCATTGGATTCCATGCGCGAAGCCAGATTTACCTCAGGGCCATACACTGTGAAATCGCCTTCACGATCCTCACCCACTTTTCCAACCGAAACCAGGCCGGTATTGATGCCTACCCGCACTCCCAGTTCCACGCTTTCAAAACCGGGCTGGCGATTCAACAAAGCGTTGTATAAACGTAACTGTTGCTGCATTTTCAGGGCTGCCAATACCGCTCGCTCGGTATCCTGTTCGCTGGCACATTTAGCCCCAAAAAGAGCCATGATGCCATCACCCATATATTTATCCACAAAGCCGCCATAAAAGCTAATGCACTTGGAAAACATCTTCATGATCTCATCCATCTTTTTATGGATTGTTTCGGCATCAAAAAGATTGGAAATGCTGCTGAAACCTCTGATATCAGCAAACAGTACCGCTACTTCACGCAGTTCTCCCTCACGCAATTGCAGCTTGTCGGAATCGGGCTTCAGAGCTTCTTCCAGATCGAAGAAATCTCCCCCAAAGATCAGATTATCATCTTGCATCATCGTCCTCTTAAGTGTAGCTAAGGCCCTTGTGGCGCAGTAGCTTCTTCTTGTCAATCATAATCTGGCCAAATAGCTGCCGGAACGAAAATTCATTTAAACAGGGAACTATTTTTGCATTATATTTTGGGCAGTATGATCAGTATGGAGCAGATATGAAGCATAACCTCTTGTGTGTGTTGTTTATGATATTTATTGCCAGTGAGTTGGGCGCAGAATTGATCCAGGTTGGTGAGAGTAGTAATACCCTGGAGCTTGCTTATCCCAATGCCACGGAAACCCTATTGGAATACCATTTTGGCCAGTTTCAGCGTAGCGCCGTGCAATTGGATGGCAACAGCTTTTATAAACTGCGGATAGATGGCGAAGGGATTTTGCAGGAACGTGGCAAACCGGAACTGCCAGTATATAACCGCAGTATCATCATTCCCAATAGTACCACCATGCATATCGAGATAACGGAAGTAGAATATACCGATCTGCCCATGCGGATTGTGCCTTCAAAGGGTATTATCACCCGCGATATCGATCCTGAGACCATAGCCTATGAATTTGGCGATGTTTACAATCAGGACGCGTTCTATCCAGAGCAATTAGCAACGCTCTCCGAGCCATACGTGCTTAGGGACCTTCGGGGCATAACGATTCGATGTAATCCTCTGGCCTATAATCCCGTAACCGCCACGCTAAGAGTATATACTTCCTTCAAGGTAAGAGTATATGCCCTCGGCACAGACGCAGTGAACGTAGTAACTACCGAATCTGCCATGCTTTCACGAGATTTTATGCCTATCTATGAGAGGCACTTTGTTAATTGGCAAATGGAGCGTTACAGCCCAGTCAGCGATGCCTTCGGGAAACTGCTGGTGATATGCCATAGCAGCTTCATCAATCAGATTGCTCCCTACGTAAACTGGAAGCGGCAAAAGGGGATTACAACAGAACTTATCGATTTCAGCAGCATAGGCACCACAGCCACGCAGCTAAAAACATATATTCAAAATCGTTACAACGCCGATACCACCATCGCTTATGTGCAGTTGGTAGGCGATGCACCTCAAATTCCATCCTTAAGCGTTAGTGGTGGAGGCAGCGATCCCAGCTTTGCTTTGGTAGCAGGAACGGACAGCTATCCCGATATCTTCATCGGACGCTTTTCTGCAACCACCACCACAGAACTGAATGCCCAGATAAACAAAGCCATTGCCTACGAAAGAGATACTGACACGGGAGATACATGGTTACAGCGAGCCATGGGCATTGCTTCCGCAGAAGGTGGAGGAAGTACTGGCGATATGGGCGAAAGCGATATCCAACACATGAATAATATCCGCACAGATCTGCTGAATGACGGCTACACCTCGGTGGACCAGATTTATGATCCGGGAGCTTCAGCATCCACAGTTACCACCAATGTTAACACAGGCAGAGGTTTTATCAATTATGTAGGGCATGGCAATACCACTTCCTGGACCACCACCGGATTCAGCAATACTCACGCTTCGAACTTGACCAATGGCGATAGAACACCCTTCATAGTGGACGTAGCCTGCCAGAATGGTAATTTTGTATCCACCACCTGTTTTGCCGAAGCATGGCTACGCAATACCAATGGCGGCGCAGTGGCCATGTATGCAAGCAGTATCAACCAAAGCTGGAACAGCCCCATGCGAGCTCAGGACGAATGCACCGACCTGCTGGTTGCCGAGTCTAAAACCACCATCGGCGGCTTGTTTTTCAATGCTTCCTGCAAGATGATGGATATCTATGGCAGCGATGGTATCAACATGTTCAAAACCTGGCACATCTTTGGCGATGCATCGCTACAAGTGCGCTCCAAAACCCCTATCGCTATGGAGGTTACCCATCCCAAGGCCATAATCAGTGGCAGCAATCAGATCACCGTGAATACTGGAGTATCCTCTGCCCTGGTGGCCATCACGTATAATAACGTAATTTATGCAGTTGGCACAGCTAATGCATCTGGAACCGCCATCCTGAGCCTTAATTCCCCACCCTCGGGTTCCATCACCTTCACCATCACCGTTACCGCGTTTAACCAGGTTACTTACGTAAGCAGCATCCGTCAGGTGCATGAGCCTCGCATGGTGGCGGAATGGGAACCTGCTTTGGGAGCGGTAATCCGCTATCCCGTGGGCTTGCCATATTCCCTGATCAGCGATCTGTCCAATGCCAGCCTGCTATATGTGGTGGTAAGTGCTGCCAATCAAGCCTCAGCCGCTTCTGCCTTTAGTGCCAATGGCGTAAACATGGCTAACGTCCGATGGCTGAATGCCAGCTCCGATACTTATTGGATAAGGGATTATGGCCCCTGGACGATTATGGACAGCAGTAATAGCCCGGTTATTGTAGATTTTCCCTACAATCGTCCCCGTCCCAATGATGATGCGGTGCCAGGCGCAATTGCCACCTCGCTGGGGATTCCATGGTACGCCATGAACATCACGCACACTGGGGGAAACATCATGACCGATGGGCAAGGCAAAGCCATGAGCACCCAGTTAGTTTTGGATGAGAATCCCTCTCTAAGCCAAAGCCAGATCGAGCAAATCTTTGCCACGACGCTGGGAATAAGTGATTATCAGCTATATCCTGATCCCAATAATACTTACATCGACCACATCGATTGCTGGGCCAAGCTGCTGGATATTGATAAAGTTCTTATCCGCAGAGTGCCAAGCAGCCATCCCCAATTTTCTGCCATCGAGTCCGTAGTGGCAGAGTGGCAAAGCAAAACTTCCGCTTTGGGCATGCCTTATCGCATCTTTCGGGTAGATACTCCAAACAATGAACCCTATAGTAATTCCTACATTCTGAATAATAAGATCTATGTTCCGCAAATGGGCACTACCAATGACGCCGCAGCTTTGCAAACGTATCAGTATGCCATGCCCGGTTACGAGATTGAAGGCTATAGCTTTAGCAGTTTTGAATCCACCGACGCCATTCACTGCCGTGTAAATACCATCTTCGATCCTCAATTGGTATCCATACAACACGTTATGCCTGCTGAGGTAACTTCAAATCAGGAACTAATTTTATATGCCGATATCGATCATAGCAATGCTATGTATGCTCCTGAAACATATTTAGCCTGGAAAGCCGGCCATGATGGCTCCTGGCAGAATGTAGCCCTATCGGATAACGGAGATAATTGGACAGCCAGCTTGGTTGCTCCGGCCGCAGGAGATACGATATTCTATTGGATAAATGCCACCGACATCATGGATAAAAGCTGCAAACTCCCTCTCTGCGGAGCCAATGACCCCTTCCGGTTGGTGGTGAATATCCCTTCGCAATTAGCCACGCCCAGCATTAATATCGTCCCCATGTCAAGTGGTTTCAACCTTAGCTGGGAGGCCATTCCCCTGGCACAGAGCTATCAGATTTATGCCAGCAGCACGCCCTCTGGCGAATTCAACCTATTGGGAACCACTACGGCTCTCTCCTGGAACCATGAAACTACTGCTCCAGCGATGTTTTATCGGGTGGTGGCCTTGTGGTTGGAAGCCGAGTGATACCCCTTGCCCGAAACCCGGATCTTGTTTAAAAACAGCACCATATACACCAGATAGAAAGCAACCACGATCATCAGGCTGATGACGATCACTCCCAGATACAAGGCAATGTCAAAGCTGGAAAGATTCACCGTGAGGCTTTTCCGGAAAAAGAGAATCAGCACCGTCCAGAATATATAGAGCATCAAAAGCGGAATGGACAATATCTGCACACCCATGGCGGAATTTAAGGTATCCACATGGATATAGCTAAGTTGCGCCTTTTTTATGTAGCCATTTGCAGATATCAACGCCCAGGGAATCCACAACAGGTTCAAGTAGGGAAGCACGATACCTGCAAGCAGGAAGTGATGCGCTGATTTTTTCCCCTCCGCGATGCTGATCAGCCGATAGAGCAAGCTGATCCAAATAACGATGATCGCCAGACCTCCCAGGGAGATTAAGCCTATAGACATCAGTGCTTTGGGGAGCATGTCCCCACTAAGATTGGCATAGAATCTGAATACATTATGCAGGATCATCTTACCTCAGGATTCATAATTTTGCAATATTGCGCCATGCCACGGCTGCATTTTGTGGCGCTATGATAATATGCACATAAAATAGTCAAGTTATTTTATTTCTATCCATTTGTTGCCATCTAACTTTGGTAGTATGGCAGCGGCTGAGATATCCATAAGAATCTTTTTTTCAACCAGTTGCTTATCCATCTCACCCCAGTCCCATCCCAAACTTATAGCGATTTCCGGAAGCAACTCCAGTTCCTCATTGGCGACAAAACCGAGGTTCCCGCATTGCAGATAGATTATTTTTCCGGCCTCTGCATCTTCTTCATTCATCCCCGGCCATGAAAGGTAGTATTCACCCTTCTCGCAGCGCATGTTCATCATCGCGTTAATCTGCTTTTTCTGTGGTGGATACTTAAAACTGAATTTGTGGTAATCCTTGGTTAAATATACTATTTCTGCATTGGCCAGGCGCAATCCCCTGCTCACCAAAGTGCTTTGATGCAGATCTACTTTAGGCGAAGCTTCGTCCCGGAAATCCCCGATAGTATCCAAAGCCCTTATCTGTAAGGGAGGAAGGGTATTAAGTGGCTCCATGCTGATACTTTTAAGATCGCGAATCCAGGTGCTTTCGTGGCTGTCGGGAAATATCAGCCGCACGTCATAATCCGACAGCCGTTCCCCGTTTCTAAACAAGGCCAGATAGGCGGTTTCGGCTTGCAGAGCCACCCTATTCACAGTGGTTTCATAATTGTCCTTGCTGACAATGCGGGCAATGTCCCAATCAGTTTCCCCAGCTTCCTCCAGCAAAAGTTTCAAAGATAAACACTGCCAGGTTTCTATTTCCATTCCCCCAGGGGAAGAACGTTTCGTGGATACGCTCTGTAGCTGCGTTTGAGCATAATCCCCATAAGCAATTTCATAGATGTTGCCGCTGGGATATTCCAGGCTGAGCGAGGATAGCAGCCCCACCCATAAAAGCAATATTATTATCGGGATATAGCGCATTTTTACTCCTTAGTGTCTGTCCGGTAGCTATTTTTTTATTTGCTCTGCGCGTGTCAAGAGGCTAAATGAGGAAACGATGATAATATTCAAACCTAATCTTTTGGACACATAATATCTTGCACTGCAATCCCCATGCGATCCCCGGGCAATTGAATGGGCATCGCATGGGCACTCCATGGCCAAAGCTTATCAGGAATGAGGGGCCTGTTAATAATTCTTCATTCTTTGCTTACGAAATCTTAACAATTCGGCCGTATAATAGGGCAGAACCAAAAAAGGAGAAGACCATGAAAATAGCTAAACTTGTTAGTTCAATGATCGGCATGGGGCTGTTGCTGCTGCCTCTTTCCACTCAGGCCTTGGAAACCAAGCTCAGCGGAGAGTTCTGGGGACGCTGGATACTGGAAAACGCCAGGGTGAAGCAAACTGATGATACCTACAAAGACCGCTTAACCAAAAACTATATGTCTTTGGAGCGCGGTTATTTAGGCCTGGAAACCAAATTTACGGAAAACACCAAAGGCCGCTTTACGATAGATATCTTTAGCACCGATAAAACTCATGAATACTTAGTATATGATCCCAGCACGGAAACTTCCAGCACTAAAACCGGAACGCTCGATGGTGCCGGTCTGAAAATCAAGTATGCCTATGTGGACTTTGCCAGGCTTCTCCCGGTACAGGACTTAACCCTTACCACCGGAATGCAAAAAGTATATTTTGGAACTAGTTACGATTGGAACTACAGCCTTATCGGCAAAGCTCCCACAGATGAATATGGCATTGCATCTTCTTCTGATCTGGGAATTACCCTTAATGGCTATCTACCCCAAGGATTCGGTGAATATCAGCTTGGCGTGTATAATGGCGAAGGCTATAAAAAAGTGGGTGCCAGCCTGAAAGATAACACCAGCCCTGCTTACTTGGTTAATCTGCGTATTACTCCTGTTTCCGGCGTAACCCTTGGTGGCTCGTATATGGCAAATAGCGTGGGACGTGATGAGGCCTTAAATGGTGCAGTTAATGCGGCTTATGAGCAACAGCAATTGCTGGATGGAGTACTGCGTTTGGCTTATGGGCCTATAGATATGTGGACGGAGTATATTTCCAAGAGCGTGGATTTTCCCAATGCCCATAGTGAATTTACCCTTAGCGGTTTATCCCTCTTCCCCACCCTTTCTCTGAAAGAATATCTGGGCTATGATGTGCAGCTTCTGGGACGTTATGACATCTGGGATCAGTCTGACCGCGCCGAAACCGATAAACAGCGCAGCAAGCTGAATGCCATAACCCTTGGGACAAATTACAATTTCCTGCATGACGAAAGTGCGAATCCTGCGATGCAACTGCAACTAAATTACACTCTGAAGAAATATGATGAAGATGAATCCCATGCCGATTTTGCGGATGAAAAAAAGGACTCATCAAGTATTAATTTACAGCTTAAATGGCGCTTTAATAGCCTGATAGCAAACTAAATAAGATAAGGAGATTTAAATGAAACACACTAAAGCTATACTAATCATAATCATAGCCATACTTGCTCTTGGTCTGAACGCCAGGAATAATCAGCTCACCTGTTCCGGCTCTACCACGGTGCTGCCCATCGCCCAGGCTACTGCCGAAGCCTATATGGACACCCATCCTGAAATCAATATCTCGGTTCGGGGTGGAGGTTCCGGAGTTGGAATAGCCGCGCTGCAAAATAAAACTGTGGATATCGCCAATTCCAGCCGACCTATGAAAGCCAAGGAGATAAGCACCTGCAAATCCAAGGGGGTAAGTCCCACTCCCTATGCCATCGCCAATGACGCTATCAGCATCATCGTGCATTTAGATAACAAAGTGAAAAACATCTCCCAGGCACAGATCAAGGCTATCTACACCGGAAAGATCAAGAATTGGAAAGAACTTGGCGGAGCCAATCTGCCCATCGTAGTGATCTCCCGTGATGTAGCCTCCGGAACCTTTGAGGTATTTAATGAAAAAGCTCTTAATGGCGCCAAAGTAGATGGTTCAGCGCAGCTTCTTGCTTCCAATAATGCCGTGGTAACCGCGGTAGGAGATACTCCCGGAGCTATAGGCTATGCAGGCTTGGGCTATGTAAATGAAACGGTTAAAGTGCTTAGCGTGAATAGCATAATGCCTTCGGAGACAAGTGTGAAAAACGGCAGCTATCCCCTGGCTCGCAAGCTGTATATGTATACCAATGGCAAGGCCAAGGGTGCCGTGGCAAGCTACTTAAGCTTCATTCAATCCCCTGCCGGACAGGCGATTGTGGAACAGCAGGGCTTCATTTCTCTGAATTGATGACTGATCATAAGGACTGAGGCAAACCGTACGGCAGGCTTAGTTCCAGACGCTTGCCGTCGGTTTGTCATGGTGGATCATGGTAATCCAATATTAAAGAAGCAGATATGAAAGATTATAAAGAAACAGCATTTAAAACCATCACTTATGTAACCGCTTTATCCACAATCGCGATCCTGATGGCAATCATTTATAGCCTTTTCCGGGAAGGCTTGCCCTTGTTCGAAAGTGTTCCCCTGAAAGACTTTCTATGTGGCAGTGCCTGGTATCCTACGCATGGTGAACCAGAATTCGGAGCATGGACTATGATCGTGGGATCAGTGGCGGTAACCTTGGGAGGACTTATCATTGGCGTACCCCTGGGACTTGGTGCGGCGATTTATATCGCAGAAATTGCCCGTCCGGGATTCAGGGAAATTGCCAAACCCATCATAGAAATCCTGGCAGGAATCCCCTCCGTGGTCTATGGGCTTTTCGGAATGGCGTTTCTGGCACCGCTGGTAAGGCAATGGTTCCATCTGGATACAGGGCTGAATATCTTTTCTACATCGCTGATTCTGGGGATTATGATCACCCCCATCATCACCAGCATGAGCGAAGACGCTTTGTCCAATGTGCCCAAAAGCATCCGCGAAGCAGCTTTGGCACTCGGTTCCACAAAGCTGGAATGCGTGTTCCGAACGGTAATTCCCGCAGCGAAAAGCGGCATTATTGGCAGCGTACTATTGGGATTTGGACGTGCCATTGGGGAAACCATGGTGGTACTGATGGTGGCAGGCGGAAGTGCACAAATACCAAAAAGCATCTTTGCTTCAGCACGTCCCATCACTTCCACCATCGCCGCAGAAATGGGAGAAACAGTGATCGGCGATCTGCATTATCAATCGCTGTTTGCCTTGGCAATCCTGCTTTTTGGCCTTACCTTTATCTCCAATCTGATTACCGAACTGGTTTTCCTGAAAAGGAGTGCCCGATGAATGTGCGCTCTCTGAAAAGCAAGCTTGGCATTGGCCTGCTGGGACTGATGCTAAGCCTTACCATCGCGGTATTGATCATCTTTTTGGTGATTATGTTCAGCAAGGGTTGGAGGGTGCTAAATCCTGGCTTTATCTTCGAAAGCCCCCGCAAAGCCATGACCGAAGGTGGCATCTTTCCGGCAGTGATAGGCACCTTCTATCTTACTATGCTGGCTATGCTGATTGCCATGCCTTTGGGAGTGCTATCTTCAATCTATCTAACAAATTACAATAGCTCCAAGTGGCTGGTGAAAGCTATAAAGATATCGGTTAATACTCTGGCTGGCACGCCCTCCATAATCTTTGGCCTTTTCGGGATGGCCGTATTTGTAAATATACTTAAACTTAATGTATCCTTGATTTCCGGAGCCTTAACTTTAGCGATTCTGGCCTTGCCAGTAATCATCACCAATACTGAGGAAGCCCTGCGCACGGTTCCAAGAGAATTTATAGATGCATCCCTGGCTTTGGGGGCTACGAAACGGCAAACGATTCTCAGAGTTCAGATTCCTTCTGCTCTTCCCAGTATTTTAACCGTGGCCATCCTCAGCATTGGCCGCATCGCTGGAGAAACAGCACCCATTATGTTCACTGCAGCCACCTTCTATTCACGCCGGCTTCCCGAAGGCCTTGGTCAGGAAGTGATGGCCCTTCCCTACCACATCTATGCCCTTATGACCGAAGGCACCCACCCCGATAAACAAGTACCCATAGCTTATGGAACGGCACTGGTACTTCTACTGCTGGTGCTACTTATCAGCACTGCTGCGGTAACTATCAGAACTTCCATCAGGAGAAAAAGAAAATGGTAAATGCCAGAATCACCACCTCAAGCCTGAATCTGTGGTTCGCTAAGAATCACGTGCTAAAAGATATTAATCTTCCCGTGCACGAAACACAGGTTACAGCCATGATTGGCCCCTCCGGCTGCGGAAAATCAACTCTTTTAAGGTGCTTCAACCGCATGAATGATCTGATTCCAGAAACCAGAATCAGCGGCAAGATTCTCTTGGGAGAGCAGGATATCTATGCTCCGAAAACCGATGTAACCCAAATCCGCACCAAGGTAGGCATGGTGTTTCAGAAGCCCAATCCCTTCCCCAAGAGCATCTTTAGTAACGTGGCCTTTGGTCTGGCGATTCAAGGAAGGTACAGCAAATGCGAGATACAAGCCAAAGTGGAAGAAAGCCTGAAGGCAGCCTGGCTGTGGGATGAAGTGAAAGACCGCCTTAATAGCTCCGCAATGTCCCTTTCGGGTGGGCAGCAACAACGGCTTTGCATAGCCCGCGCTTTGGCAAACAGCCCGGAAGTGCTGCTTTTGGATGAACCTACTTCCGCGCTCGATCCCCAGTCCACAGCCAAGATCGAAGAACTGTGCCTGGAGCTGAAGAAAAGCGTATCCATCCTCATTGTTACGCATAATATCGCCCAGGCAGGACGCATCTCAGACTATACAGCCTTTATGTATCTGGGTGAACTGGTGGAATTTGACCAAACGGGAAAGGTATTTACCGTACCATCAGACAAGCGTACCGAAGCCTATCTCACCGGCGTGTTTGGCTAAAGCACAAATCTGATTACATTTATAACTCACAGGAGATAAGATGATAAATGAAAAAATACAGGAACTAAAAGCAATGCTGATGGCCGAGGCAGGTTTGGTGGAAAAAATGGTTATCCTGGCCATGGATGGCCTCTTCAGCAGCAATAGCAGCTACGAAACGGAAGTACTTACCTACGAGAAGCGCGTTAACCAGATTGAAGTGGATATCGACAGCAAGTGCATTACCATGATTGCCTTGCATCAGCCTGAGGCTCGCGATCTACGCCAAATTCTGATGATCTACCGCATCAATAACGACCTCGAACGCCTTGGCGATCAAGCAGTTAATATCTCTGAAAGCGCTGCCCATTTGATCAGCGAACCCATCCTGAAGGCATTGCCGGAACTCCCCAGAATGGCCAAAGCCACGCTCAGGATGCTGAAGATGAGTATCGAAGCCTTTGGTAAGGAAGATGTGGAAAGCTCTCGACTGGTATGCCTCGAAGATGAGATAGTTGATAACTATAACCGATCTATTTATGAGCAGTTACTAATCATGATGAAGGATAATTCCGAGAACATAAAGCCCTGCCTGCATGTGCTGCGGATTGCCAAAAATCTGGAAAGAATCGGCGACCTGAGCACCAATATCGCCGAAAACAACATCTATCTGGCCGAGGGAAAGGTGATCAAACACCACCGGGATGAATAGCCCTAAGGCGTCTGAGGGCTTTCTGTTTGTGTTGTTTCACCCGTTCCACGCTTAGCTGCAGCTTGGCTGCTATTTCTTTCAGACTAAGCTGCTGGCCGAAACAGAGATTTATTATTTGCCGCTCCAGAGATGGCATATCTGCAGGAAGCTGCATTAACGCATGATCTTGGTCTGCATAAAGCCCTGATGCACTTTGTTCAGCAATGGAACCATGGTCGCAGCGGCGTTCGACCCTACCCGATGTTGTATCGCACGCCGTTGCGATACAACTGATTTTATCGCCAAACGCCCCTAAAACCTGCTTTTTAATCCAATAAACTGCATAAGTGGAGAATTTCACTTCCTGGGTGGGATCATAGCGTAAATAAGCATGATAGAGCCCTATACGGGCAAGTTGCTTCAGGTCATCCCAATCCGCTCCCTTGTTTTTATAGCTTTTAGCAATCTTCACCGCCAAGGCTCCATGCTCATGCAGTATTAGCTCGAAGCTATGTTCCTGCCTCCACACATCTCCTGAGTTCATTGTTTTACCAGTTTGTTCCATGGGAATCCAAAGGCAGCCAGATACTGAAACTGCTTCCCCTTCCTACTTCGCTGGCCACTTCGATTCTACCGGAATGTAGCAGCACTATGTGCTTCACAATCGCCAAACCCAGTCCCGTACCGCTCAAGCTTCTGTTTCTGGCAGGATCAGCCACATAAAAACGCTCGAATATCCTTGGCAAATGCTGAGGCTCTATCCCTTTTCCGCTATCCTGCACCATGAAAAGTACTTCGCTATTTTCCAATTGGCTGGAAATGGAAATCTCCCCCGCGTCCGTGTAACGCAGGGAATTCTCCACCAAATTGATAAACACCTGCTCCAGTTTAAAGGGATCGCAGGAAATCCTATTAACTCTCTTATCAAGTTTTATGCTTAGTGCCAGACCTTTGGCTTCCACCTGGGGTAATAGAATTTGCTGCAGGTTTTCAAAGAAGGTACTAAGGTTTATATCCGTCTTTTCCAGTTCCGGGCTTTGCTCCAGGCGGATAAGCTGCTCCAGATCGCTGATCAGATGGATAAGGCGCATGGTGTGATTACGAATGATATTCAGGAACCTTTTATTCTCCGGAAGGCTATTTTGCATCATGGCATCGGAAAATCCCTTTATCGCGGTGAGTGGAGTACGCAGTTCATGTGCCAGATTCGCCACGAAATCCTTTTTCATCTGCTCTGTTTTCCGTATCTCATCGATGTTTTGCAGCATAAATACCTGTCGGCGGGCTTGCTCGTTGTTGTTCCCCATCAGCAGGTAATAGTGCCCGTCCAGTTCCACTTCCGCCATCATCTTGTCTGTTTTCAGAGCTGCGGGATGGATCAACTTCAGTAACTGTGGATAGTGGATAAGGTCTTTTAGGCGTTGCGTTTCCGTTTCATCATACAGCGGAAACAGCTCTTTAAAAGCTTCATTAGCCCACTTCAATTCCCCGTCGGGATTTTGTGCCCACAGCACGTCATCGATGGAGCTAAGCACCAAGCGCAGTTCTTCCCGATGCACGCCCAAATGGTGAATGGTATTGTCCAGATTGCCCAACATCTGGTTCAGGTCTTTTCCCAGGCTGTCTATCTCATCCAGTTGCAAGCTGGGAATGCGCATGCTATGATCACCTTTGGCCACCTGTTTCACCACTTTCGAAATCAATTCATAATTCCTGTTCAGCCGAAAGCTCACCTGCCAGATGATTATTCCGGTAAAGATCAGCATCACCGGCAAAATCAGCCACAGAGGGGTGGAAATTGCCAATAGTAAAGCCAATACCAGCATCATCGCCCCGTGAGAGATGAGCAGTATCTTCAGCAGACTGTTTCTATCCATCAATCCCCATCCTGGGTAGAAAATTGATATCCCACCCCACGGATGTTTTTTATCATATCTGCATATTCTCCCAGCTTTTCACGCAGATTACGGATATGCACATCCACGGTGCGTTCGATCACCACCTTGTCCGTTCCCCACAGGTAATCCAAGATCTGACTACGGCTGTAAACCCATCCTGGACGCTTGGTTAAGAGCTGTAATATCTTAAATTCAGTTAAAGTGATGTCCGTTTTGATATTATTTACATGCACTTCATAGCGATTGAAGTCTATCACAAAGCCTGGGGTAATCTGTAGCACTTTGCTTTCTTTTTCCCAATCGCGACGCCGGATCACAGCTTTGATCCGAGCTATTAACTCTCTGGCTTCAAAAGGTTTGGTGATATAGTCGTCCGCACCATATTCCAGTCCTTTCACTTTGTCCTCCAGATCGCTGCGGGCAGTTAGCATCATTATCGGAATAGTTTTGTACTGCGCATTGGCTTTCAGGCGTTTACATACTTCCAGGCCATCGATATCGGGCAGCATCAGATCAAGCACGATCAACCGTGGAGCTTCGCTTTGCAGTGCTTCAAGCATCACTTGCGCCCGCTCAAAACCCAATGTACGGTATCCGGCTGCACCGATTTCCATCTGTAGCAGCTCCAGAATATCGCTTTCGTCCTCTACAATGTAGATCAAATCCATCTTTTCGCCTTGGTCTTTAGTTATTGTTTCCACTTTTTCCCTATCCGCTTTTATGACAAGCTATTTAGTGTAAAATTTCCTTAACAATTCCGGCTCCCCACTTTTACCCCTCACTTTTTAGCAACCAATGTCCATCCCTCATCGCGATATTGGATGGATGTAGGAGTGATAAGGGGATGTTCTTGGAAGGCTCTCCTAACTAATTATGTTGATTGGAGTTGCATACCGTCTTCATCGCCTCCTGAGAAATTCACAGGAGCTTATGAAGATGCTATCCAAAGGAGCTTTATTAGCTTGAATGGAAGCTCTTTGTCTCAATATCTACTGACTCAATCAAAGATTTATGGAGGGGAAAAGAACATAGTTACCATCAGAATCCGTTTGACATAAATACCATGCATAGGAATCTTGCTCCAGCCGAGTGTTTGCACCTAAACAGCACATGCAAGGGCAAACACCGATAGGGTATGGCGGGAAACGGCCATGCCTCCCTTTGGAAAGGCTTATGCGGAAATACTTTAGCCGCTGTAGCCTCCTGTTTTTCATGGAGGAAAAATGAAAAAAGTACTGTTTTTGTTACTGGTGCTCGCGGCCCTGTTGATAGGTGCTTGCAGCGAAAATGACGATCCCACGGACGTAAACATCTATGGCTACAAACTGCATCAATTCATTGATAAATCCACTGTTAATGCCCTTGTGCAGGATGATGCCCCCGATTCCCTGGATTACCGTGATCTCTTTATGTATGAGATCGTCGGTTCGGATGACTGGAGTCCCAGGCAGAGCGTTAATGCCGGCTATGATTTGGACTGGAACACCTTTAAGGATGGCTATCTGGTTCCCAGTGATGAGGGCAAAACCTGGTTTCCAAATGCCACGCTGCCCAGTGCCTTCAAGGTTAAAAATACCGATCGCTTCCGGCTGTATCGCAAAGTGGACGTTAATATTGGACGTGCCAGCTACACGGTGGAACTGAAAAAACTGGCTATAGAACAGATTAGTAACTGGGATGGCAATTTGGAACCGGCGATAAAGCTTGCCGATCTGGTACCCGGAACTGCTGCTGCAGATACCATCTGGCTGGTGGCACATGACGGCTATAGCAAGCCCTATACCCAGGAGCAATTCCTGGATGGCTATTACCTTCTTAATTCAGAAGTTACCTACTTCCCCACGTTTAATGACGATATGACCGGTGCCTTCAAGAAATTCAAACGGCTGGCCGAAATCAATGCCCCTCAGGGCACTGCCACTCAAGCGGATTTTACCTATGCGCCAAATACCAATAAGTGCCTGGAATTTACTGTCCCTACAGATTTTAGCAGCTACGATAAAGAAATCTTAACTAACTATACTGATTGAATTATATGATCCGCAAGCAGTTACTTGCTTTGGGACTTTTCTTTGGGGGCATTCTGCTGTGGGGGCAAAGTCCTGATAGCTTAAAAACTTATACATTGCCGACGGTGCGGGTAATTGTGACCAAGCCGTCTGAGGCAATCGGTGCTCTGCACCTCATCGATGCAGCTGATAAACAAAGTTCGCTCACCCTGCAGGACGCGCTGTCCCAAAACCTGGGAATTTCTTCCAGCACGGGTAGCAAAGATGAAAGCAATATCCGCCTGCGTGGTTTTCGCAAGAACGAAGTACGGGTCATGGTGGATGGGCGGCCGCTGAATAGTGGGTATTTTGGCAATGTGGACTTAAGCAAGCTCTCCCTGCTGAATATAAAAGAGATTCAGGTGATCAAAGGCCCCGCTT
>CAZSST010000042.1:0-16872 GCA_964609575.1 uncultured Candidatus Cloacimonas sp. | reverse complement strand
CCCAGGCATCGGGAGGATCCTGGGTATGCCAGGAGATCAGGGTGGAAAGCTTGCCGTAATAGGGCAGATTGATGCCGGCGTCGCTATACACATAATCCACCAATTCGAGGTCAAAAGTGGTGTCCGTGCCCTCATAGCGTGCGTCCATGTAAAAAATCATGCGGGCTACGTCGCCCTTGTCTTCGTCCCGGGGCTCGAAGTCGTTGGAGCTGTTATAGTAACATGCAGTATTGCCTGTGTAACCTGGGGGCGGGGAATTATCGGTGTAGAGATTATAGCATTCGTCGAAATCGCGATTGTTTTTGAAAGAATTAACCGTGGCATCGCAAGGCCGTAGGTGATGCAAATCGGTTCCGGCAGGGGCAATGTCGCCAAAATCACCGTGACTTTTACTCCAGGTATGTTCCTTGTTCCAGTCTGTATTGCCGCCGCCATAGCTGTTTTTGGGAACACTCCAGCCGGTGTAAATCTCCAGCACGTTATTGGTATTATTGGGGTCTTCGTCCGTGATCTTCATTTGCTCTTCGAGGTCGTCATAGCCGTATTCGTTGTCGTGAGTTGTCCTTAGCAAAATGTGCAGGCCGTTTTTCAGCTCATTGCCGGTAAGTCCTGTTACGAAGGTATAATAGCCATCATAGGGATCGCTGCCGCCAGTTACAAAGCTAAGCTCATTGCCATAGGCCGTTCCCTGGGAATTGGTGGCATAGGCACGCACGTAATAAGTAGTGGAAGAGGCCAGGGAACTGAGGTTGCTGATATAGCTTCCGGTGCCGCTGCCATTGCTGGTATGGCTATTGGCCAGGGTTGGAGCGGGGCTTGGGCTCCAGCATACTCCACGGGCGATTACTGCAGACCCACCCTGAGACGTGATATTGCCCCCAGAGACGGCGGAATTGGTGGTGATATTTGTAATGGGAGTAGTGGAAACAGTGGGCAGATTGGTGGGCAGATAAGCGCTAAGCGTGATGTCATCGATATTCAGCCGGTTATTGCTGCTCCCGCTTTCGGTGGCGCGTTTGATGCGGATGCGGATGTTACCGCTAACGTTTAGGGCGGCATTGAATTGCTGTACTGCATCGGACGCGGGAGCGGTGAAGCTATTGCCTGCCTGAATCCAGGAAGAGCCATTATTGGTGCTGTATTCCACCTTCCAGTCAACTTGGGCGTCAGTTCCGTAGCGTCGGTATCCAAAGCTGATGCTGCCTGCTCCAGAGCCAAAATCAGCCAGCATGGTGATGGCGGATGTTCCGTAGCCACGCATGCGGCAGGAACGGGCACCATTCTTCCAATCTGCGGTGCTGGTGCCGATCAGGGCTTCTGTAAAGTTCCAATCGATGCCGCTGAGGTTCACGGTTCCAGAGGCGTATGCAAGCTTGGTTTCGCTGGTACCTTCAAAATTAACGGTATACTGACTGTAAGCAAGGCCCGTGAAAGCAAGGGCCAGGCAGATCATTATGAATATCTTTTTCATGTTTTTATCCCAAGTTATACTACTATCTTATCTATGTTCCTAAGATTTTTTAAAGGCTTATCCGTCAAGAATTAAGTGCAGAGTCCTTGCTTAGCTGAAAAAACGCAGTATCATATATTTCAGAGATCATAATTATTCACCTAAGAAGGGGATTAGCCATGCAGATACCTTTTACGATGAACCGGTTGATCGAGACCGAATTGCACTATCCACAGCGTTTTTCAAATATGGTGAACAAGAACTACGGGCTGGTTTTTTTCAATGAGGGCAACAAAGCTTCCCATGAGAGCAATCATGCCGTGATAACTGATTACATTGGTGTGGAAAGCAGTGTCCGGGACGTGGAATTTTTTTACAAAGGCAAAGGGATAAACCCCCGCTTCTCCCATTCCCTGAAGGCAAACGATCTGGAAAAGATTCGTCCCGCCCTGGAACAACACGGCTACACTATCGAGATCAAGGCAAGTAACTACTTCTTGCACGATCATGAAAGCATTCTGAGGCACAACGACTCCCTGCACATCGAGCGTATCCACAAGCTCGATATCGACCTGATGGAAACCATTGCCATTGAATATGGCGGGGACTGGACAGTGAAAGTGGTGGAACGACATTTACTGCACCCTTCTTACCATTTGCTGGGTGGCTATGTGGATGGCGAATTGGCTTCCCTTGCATCAGTTAGCGTATTTGCAGGCTATAGCAGAGTGGACGACGTTTACACCCGTGCCAAATTCAGGGGACGGGGCTTTGCCGGTGCCATGATCCACTATCTGGTGAATTATCACCGCGGTATCACCCAAAACTATCTGTATCTGTATTCCGATGATCCTGCCGCGATAAAGATCTACGAAAAAGCGGGGTTTTCACAGCTTCCTCAGGATTTTGTATGCTGGACAGCGCATAAGGAGTAGTGGCGGTCTCTGAACCGCCATAATTAATGTGTAGCCGAACAGGAGTAGTGGCGGTCTCCGAACCGCCATAGGTTCCCTGATCCCTTATCCCTGTTCCCTTATCTCTAACATTTCCCTTGACACCGTGCGCAGTTGCAAAATCATGGCTTTCTGAAGATAATTACTTACGTTTTATAGGAGATAGAAAAACATGAAACGCACCTTCCAACCCTCGAACCGATCCCGTAAGAATACACACGGCTTCCGCAGTCGCATGGCTACCAAGAACGGCCGCAAGGTTTTGGCCCGTCGTCGTGCCAAAGGGAGAAAAGTCCTGTCCGTATGAGCCAATGGTTCAGTGGATTACTTCCCACGCAGACTACCAGCTATTTCGAAATCCCGACAACCAGTTTCGGAGCGCATCCTTTTATGTGCCGGTGCTGTATGCCTCAGGCGATGCCGCTATTGGCATTACCATCAGCCGCAAAGTGGGCAAAGCTGTGCAGCGTAATCTCTTGAAGCGCAGGATCAAATTTTGGCTGCGCAGTAATTACGATCTTCTGCCTGCGAATATAAAGCTGAATCTCATCGCCAGACAAAGCGCTGCCAATCTTTCCTACAAAGAGTTGGATACCGAGCTGCGGCTTCTGGCAAGCAAGCTAAGCTAATGAAATTTAACCCTTTGCGTCTATTAAACCTGCTGTTTATGCTCATTATCAAGCTATACCAAGTTTTGATCTCGCCCATTTTGCCTAAAACCTGCAGATTCCAGCCAAGTTGCAGTGTTTATGGCTATGAAGCCTTTAGCAGGTACAATTTCTTTAAGGCTTTCTATCTGACGGCCTGGCGCCTTTTGCGCTGCAATCCATTTTGTTCTGGCGGCTATGATCCGCTACCCTAAGGAGTAACCTTGGATAAACGAACTCTCACTGCTTTCCTGCTGATCTTCGTTCTCTACATGGTTTTTGTGCAATTTGTATGGAAACCTAAGCCCAAAGCAACCCCAAAGCCTGCTGCTAATGTATCAGCGGCTAAAACCCAAGCTGCCGTTCCCGATACCGTTGTGGTGTCCGATAGTCTTTTCAGTAATGCTCTCACTGCTCAAACCCTCACCCTGGCCAATGAGCTGATGACCGTTAGCTTCAATACCCGTGGTGCGGTTATTCAACAAGTGGAGCTGAAAAACTATGCCATGCATGATGGCGGCAACGTTCGCATCGTTCCCGAGAGCAGTTCTTTTGCGGGGATAAAGCTGATTCATACCGCTTCGGAAACACCGCTGTCCAATGTAGTGTTCAATTATCGCTTTAGTCCTGATTCCACAGGCGTTTATTTCTATATAGGCAATCCGGAAGCTCCTCAAATAGAAAAGCGCTTTACCCTTGATGACAAATATGGCATCAGGCTGGGCGTGGATGTTCAGAATTTTAAGACTATCAACGGCTTGGAGCTTGATTTCTCTTCTGGCCTATCTGATACAGAAAAGACTCTGAAAAATAAGGCGCAGGACTATAAGTTCATGCTGTATGCCGATAACGAGATAACCAAAATTGCCTTGTCCAAGCTTAAAAAGAATCCGGCTTCCGGTAGCTTTAATAGCTTCGATTGGGCAGCCTTGCGCAGTAAGTATTTCACCATCGCCATCCGGGAAAGCGATCCTAATCTGATGCGCAGCTTCAGCACTGGCATCAATCCCAATACCGGAAATCCCACGTTCAAGATTGATTCACGGCAAAGCACTGCCAAATTTGCCTGGAAGCAGGATTTCCTTATCTATGCAGGTCCCGCCGATCATACCATCCTGAAAACCTATGGCCAGCGCATGGAAAACATCCCTGAGATGGGGGCTAACTGGCTGCGGTGGCTAAGCAATTTCTTTGCCTGGTTCCTGAAGTTACTGCATCGCTATATCAAGAATTATGGTATCGTGCTGATCATCTTTGCCCTGATGATTAAGCTGATTACCCATCCTTTAACGCATAAGCAGATGGAATTTGGCCTTAAACAGCAAAGGCTTCAGCCGCAGATTCAAGCCTTGCAAAAGATGTATGCAAACGACCGTGTGAAGCTGACCCAAGAAATGAATAAGCTTTACAAAGATAACAAGTTCAATCCTTTTGGTTGCATGCTGCCCTTGCTGATTCAGATGCCGATCTTTATTTCGCTGTTTAACGTGCTGAAATATTCTCTGGATATGCGCAATGCCTCCTTCGGACTGTGGCTGAAAGACTTGTCTGAGCCCGATCCCTATCTGATCCTGCCCATTTTGATGAGTGCTTTCATGCTGCTGCAGTCGCTCATGACCCGTCCGCCCAAGATGGATGAAGCCAATATGGACGAAAAGCAGAAGATGATGCAATCGCAAACCAAGATGATGACCTGGGGTATGCCGATCATGTTCTTCTTTATGTTCAAAGGTTTCCCCGCAGGATTAGTGCTTTACTGGACTGCCTTTAACGTGCTGTCCATCATTCATCAGTATTATCTGAACAAACATTTTAAGAACAAGGAAATTTAATGAAGACAATAGATAAGAGCGGAACCAGCGTTGAAGAAATCATCAAAGCCTTCCGCAGCGAATACCAAATCCGCGATTGGGAACTGAAGTATGACATCCTGAAAAAGCCATCCAAGGGTTTCTTTGGCCTCTTTGCCAGCAGTAGTGCCCTGGTGCGCTTTCAGCTTCCGGCCATAGAAGACCGGGCCAGGATGTTTACAGAAAATTTGCTGAAGAAAATGGGCATTGGCTTTGAATCAATCTCCCCCAAAATGGAAGGGAAAACCCTATACTTGGAGATTATGGGCTGTAAAGACCCAGGCTTTTTAATCGGAAAGAACGGAGCGATGCTGGAAACTGTGCAGTTTCTGGTTAATCGCGTATTTGAATACGACCGCAAGCTGGATAGAATCTATATCGATGCCGATGGTTACCGTGAACGTCAGGAAGATATGTTCTTCCGCCGTTTCCAGGCTCAAATTGCCAAGATCAGAGTGCACGGAAAGCCCCTCACTTTAGATCCCATGAATGCCGCCGAACGCCGCATCATTCATCGCCATGTGGAACGTGAAAAGGGCCTTAGAACCCTCACTATCGGTGAAGGTGAAAAGAAACGCATCGTAATTTTTTCCGCCAAGCAAAGCGAACGCGAAGTGCTAAGCCAAAGCAGCGGCGAAGAAAAACCCACGGCTAAGAAGGATAAAGCTCCGGAAGCACGAAAACCCCGTCCCAACGGCAAACCCAGAACTCCCCGGCCAAAACCTGCCACTACTGCTTCCACAGATGAAAAGCCAGCGCTGAAGCCCAATACTAATCGTCCTCAGCCGCATCACCGTCCCAAAAAGACTGCCGAAAACAGCGACCAATGATCCATAAAATCCTGGCGGGATATTACTGGAGTGATGGCGGTGCCTTCAATGGGGTGCTGCCTTACTCGATGTGGGGTACCAAAACCACTACAGACGAAAGGCGAAGGCAGCAACTGAATCTCAATCTGCTATTTATTCAGACTCCCCAAAGGAACATTTTGGTGGATACAGGATTGGGTAATCGCTTATCTGATAAGCAAAAAGATATCTACCGCCCCTCTAATTTTTTGCTTCCTGCGGCGCTGGGAGAAATGGGAATAAAAGATACCGATATCACCGATGTGATCATGACTCATCTGCATTTCGACCATGCGGGAGGGATTGTTACAGATTTCGGTGCTTATGAGGATTTAACCTTTCCCAAAGCCAGATACTGGATTACTCAGCGCGAGTGGGACATGGCCAAAAATCCTGATCAGCTAAACCATGCGGCCTACAATTTCCCTCATCAATTGGCGATGCTGGAAGAGAGGGGTAAAGTGGAACTGGTTTCTGGCGAAGTGGAGATCGCACCGGGAATCAGCATCATCGAAACCGGCGGACACTCCGTGGGCAGCCAGATTGTGCAGCTTGACCTTCCCGAAGGCTTTTACATCTACGCCGGAGATATTGTCCCCACCATGTTTCACACTCTTTTATCGGTTACTTCGGCCTACGATATCTCCCGCAAGGACACCTTTACCGCCAAGAAAATGATCTATGAAAGGCTAAAAGCCCGAGAGGGATTTTTGCTGCTGGATCACGATCTGAACCGCTGGGAAATACCTGCCTCCGAACTCAGAGCGTAATGGCGGTTTCCAAACCGCCAAATCCCGGCGCTTTGGAAAGCGCCGTTACGCGTAGTGGCGGTTTCCAAACCGCCAAATCCCGGCGCTTTGGAAAGCGCCGTTACAGTAGTAGCGGTTTCCAAACCGCCATATCAATGATGCAAACGCACAGTTTTTTCAACACAGAGAAAAGCAGAGTGTAGAAAAGAGAAAAGCAGATAAGATTTGTAACAAAGTGGGATAGTGGGAAAAATTGACTCAAGTTCATAGCAGGTGGGTTGGCTGTAGAATAAACATTCATTCCAAGTCTTTGTCCATGCGATGCCCATGCGACGGCCATGCACATCCCCGGTGATCGCATGGGGATCGCGAGATAACAGCTTATGTGGCTACGTTTTCTGGCAATAATCAGTTATGGCGCAGCGTTATCAATCTTGACTCTTGTTCTTAATCTTCACTCCCCTCTGTCTCTTAGTTTTTTCATCAGGCCAAAGCTAGTGATCACTATCCATCCAAAGATCATATTTCCAATTACCAGAAGCACATAGGCAAGCATGGGACGGCGTCCCAAAAGCCAGAATAGCGCCAGGGTAAGTAGTGCCAGCACCACCCCTTCCACGATGATGATCCCCCTGGGGATGCCCATTTTGATGAAGAGCCAGCGGGCGATGGGATTGGCCTCGCGGTGATATTTATCGGGACGGATGATGATCCAGGTGGTAAGCCCATCCAGGATGTTCAGCACCAGGTAGCTGCCATAGAGCAGCCAAAAAAGGATGGTCATGGTAGTTCTATACGCTTCGAACTATGCCCTATTCATAGCGACAGAGATAGGCGGTCTGTTCGCTCACCCGCAGCTGGAATTTCTGATTCGCTTCCACCATAAAGGTTTCTCCAGCCGGATAAATTCGCCATTTATCAGAGCCGGGAAGCTTAACGTTCAGCGCGCCCGAAACCACGGTCATGTACTCCACGGTGCTGGTGCCAAATTCATAATCGCCAATGTCCATCACGCCAATCGTGAAGCGTCCGCCCGCATTTTCCAAGGCCATGGATTTCACCTTGCCCTCAAAGTATTCATTCGTCTTAATCATTTTCTGCTCCTGTGTTTATGTCATTTTTGCCATTTTCATGAATCGGGTTTGGGTGTCCAGCACTTTTCACCCGCGGGGTGGCACTTAGTTTATGGCGGTAACCCGATAGAACCTCTTTCCTGAAGTTACAGCCCCGGACCAGGACAGCCCCGTGCTCGTTCCGACAAGGCTGAAGGTGCCATCCGGGCTATTGGCCGCATAGATTTTGAAGCTGGTGTAGGGATAGGGATATTCCCACGTGAGCAGGATGGGATTTGCGCCATTCTGCCGGGTTGCATGCAGATTTTGCACGGGCATGATGCCGCTGGCCTGCCAATTAATGCGGCTATAGGGATCGCTTTCATAGGCCGGACCGCTGAATCCGCCGCTGTAAGCAATAAAGGTAAGGAGCCCGCTATTCACAGTTTTCTTCACGTTTCCGGCGCCACTCCAGCTATTGGATGGGAATACAACGCCATTCAGGGTAAGATTTTGCGCATTGTCAACGCGGAGCAGGTATCCTCCGGAAGCTCCGTTCTGGAAAGTGCAGTGGTTAAATGCCGCTGCGGGATCGATTTCCGCACCGCTGTGGATGTAGATTCCATTGGTGTTCATATGGGCAAAAGTGGCAAAAGTAGCGGCGATCTGGCTGCCACTTTGGGCTTCGAAAGCATAGTAACCCGAAGTGCCCACACGGCTGACGGAAACTCCCTGTATGGAGGTTCCCAGAGCCTGAAAAGCGCCTCCATCGCGGATTCTAAGCGCTTTTCCGCTATGGATTGCGAGGGCTGATGACGGATTTAAAAGCAAATCCCCATCCACCTCCATATCTCCATACAGAGATAGCGAATAGCCGTTCAGATCAAGGGTTCCGCTAATAATCTGGCTATTTTCCTGAATAAGGGTATTTGCGCTCAGGAGCACGCTGGCTCCATCGGCTTTCTGAACTTCCAGGGTGGCAATATAGTTGCCGCCGGACACATTTAAACCAGAACTGTTGCTGCCATTTAGCTTCAGCGAACCCAACACCGGCTGATACGCTCCCGCACTTGTAGCCGTGAAGCCTCTGCCAAAGGTAAGATAGGCGCTATTGAAGGTGCGGATGGAGTGAGAGGCCAGATAAACGTTATTGTTCAGAATGGCAAAGCTGCCGCCGTTGATGGCAAGCCCGCCATATAGATTGAAGGTGGCGCGGAAATCCATCCAGGGTGCATCATTGGTGAAATCTCCGCCCTCGATGCTGATAAGTCCGCTGGCGGGGAAGCTGAAGAAGCCGTGTGTAGCTACCGATCCGGGGCCAATATTCAGGCTTCCGGCCAGGCTGAGGGTGCTTTGCACTTCCAGCGAACCTCCATCGCCCACTATTAAAGCACAATCCACAGGAATATTGATTGAATTGGCCTGGCAGCTTCCCTGATTCAGGTTTAGGGTTACCGCGCCAAGCAGGTTAAGCGCTCCGGCCACTCTTAATGCGGTGCCGGAGGTAGTTACATAGCTGCAAACAGGGTTTTCTTCCGTGGCATTGATCTCCAGGGAACCAAATCCCGCCACTGAGGAATTATTGGTCAAAATCCCTCCGTAGGGATTGCTTAGAACCGCAGTGGAACCCGTAAGCTCTGCTGTGCTGGAAGGGCCAAAAGTCCATTCTCCGCCGCAAGTGATGCTCCCTCCGCTTACCTGGGCACCGCCATTCCAATATACGTTATCGGCAGCGCTGAAGCTGCCGCTGGTCATTTTGAACTGGCCGTTCACGGTAAGATCGTTGGAAATGGAAACATTGTAGCCACTGCAGTCAAACACGCCATTCAGGATCATCAGGTTTTGGCCGAGGTTAATGTTTCCAGAGGGGAAAACGGTATTGGCCCGGGTGAGCTGTAGCCTGCTGCCATCGCGGCTTAGCCGGAATTCCCGATCCTCACGCGTGCTTGTTTTATTTACTACCAGAGTGCTGAGAGTGCTGCCCGCGGCAATTGCTACATAGGCATTGGTTCCACCCCAAAGCTCAACGTAGCCACCAGCAGGATTGAAATCAGTTCTTTGCACCGTGAAATCCCCGGTGGTGCGGATAAAACCGCCGGTGATGGTTTCGTTTACGGGATAGGCGCTGCTGATGAGGATGTCTTGATCGCGCACATCAAAAAAGCCACCGCTCATGGTGAAATTCGTGGTGCCCTGATAGGCCATCCACAGTGCTCCGCCGCCGCCATTGATTCTGAAGGTGCCACCGCTGATATTAAGGGTTGCCGCTCGCAGATCGATGTATTGAGCGCTGTCCTGAGTGAATTCGATGGTACCGCTGCTTAGCGTGTAGCTGCCAAAGATGCCATCATCGGCCAGGTCCAAAGCCGTTAAACTGCCCCCGCTGATGTTTACTCCGCCCGCTGTCCAATCATAAATGGCACAATTGATGCTGGAGCCTGCAGGAACAAGCATTTGGGCGCTTTTGTTCAGCTCCAGAATGTTAAAAGTTTCTGTGCTCACGGTTTGGTTTATGATGCCATTCAGCACCACTTTGCCGGTGCCTTCAAAAAAGGCATCGGGGCCTGCGGAATTGGTCCAGTTACCGCCCACGGTAAGAGTATTTCCTCCGCAGCTGAAGTAACCAGAGATAATGCTGAGATCGCTTCCCACCACGATATTGGAGGTGCTGAGGCTGATTCCGGCGCTGCCCGTTTTGGCGATTACCAGCTTGTGCAGATAGCTTCCGGAAGTATCGAAGCGGATGGAGGCGCTGGAGCTGCCTTCGCAGCGAATTGTGCCATTATAAAAAGCTAGACTGCCACCCGTATAGGCATGCAGATTGCCCTTCAGCACTGTGTTGCCGGTGTAGGCATGGTTCAGAACACCATCGTTTACGTAGATGCTTCCATTAATCGTCAGCGTTGCTGTATTGCTCCCGGAGATGGTACACGAACCGGTGCCGGTTTTTTCGATCCTGAGATTATTGATGCTTACGGCGCTTTCCACAGTGATGGTGGAAGCTCCGGAACCAGTGAATTCCAGGTAACCCAAAGTCCAGTTTGCACTTGAGCCACTGCCAAAGCGGAGGTCTTCCTCCACAGAGATGTCGGCTTGGGAAGTATAAACACTGGTAACCGAGCCCGAGAGCAGGTTCATGTCATCATACACGTACAGGGCGGAGTCCTCCCCACCCAGGTTCAAGGTTCCATAACTGGTCAGATTATCCGCCACTTCCAGGCTTCCGGTGTGGATGTTCAGCTCACCGCCCGGTTTGATGATGAGGCTTTTACAGGCTTGATTGGGAACCCTGATGAAGGCTTCATAAATGTATCCCGGGGGCACTACTACATCATCATTTACCGTGGGAATGGCATTGTGGCTCCAGTTAAGGGGTTCGGTCCATTCCGTTCCAGCTCTGCCAAGCCAGCGATTGGGCGAAGTGTTCTTTATCCAGAAGCTGATGGTGGTACCTCCGGAACTTCCGATATCCATTATTACCAGGTTTCCAGGCAATTGCGCACTGCCATCTCCATACAGCCAGGGCGAGGGATCAGTGCCCGTGTAGATATCAGTGCGGCCGGATTGATAGGAAAATGAGGCCAGGTCGATAAGGCCATTATCGCTATTGGCATTAACCCCGGGACGATAAACATACAGCTCATCGGGCGGGCCATGCGGATTACCCCACAGTGCCGAACCTCCATAGCTGGAAAGGATGCGATATACGATTAGCCCCGAAGAGGGTACTCCCGATTCATAGGTTCCGGATTCACGGCGATATTCGATCACATAATACTCATTGGGCCGGGTGGAGGCAATCTTGTAGCAGGAAAAAGGATTCTGATCGATGGCCGTGAGAGTATACTGTGTAGCCGTTGCCGTGGGTGTTATCTCCGGAATGGAGGTAAACCATCCTCCGTATTTTTGTTTCATATATGTAGTATGATGCTGAGGGGGATTGGTTGTTCCTGCCATCGTGTCCCAAAATCCCACGGGATCCAGGTCGTTATCATAATGATAGAGATCAGGAAAATTCATCGTGTGAGAATACTCGTGCGATAACACCCCCGGATCGATAGAACCCGATAGCTGCAGATTGTAATCGGACACCACCAGGCTGCCGATGCTTACATTGGTATAGGGCCACAAATTGCTGTGATGAGGCCAAAGCACATCTAATCGCGTATCAAAAGGCCCCTGACAGATAAAGACGATGTTATCCACCCTGCCATCATTATCTGAATCTAAATCCAAGCCCGCGGGAATGCTGGAAGCGATGCTATTAACTGCATATTGCATCATCAGCCACAGCCTTTGCTTACCCTCGGTAAGAGTGTTGTAACCGATGGTGTTTGAGGCACTATGGGGACTGAAATAGCCCCGGGCATGCCCATCCTGAAAGCTCCGTACGATTCCACCCACCGCAGCTGGATAGAAAGTGCTGTTCACCGTTAGCTGATTTGCACTTTCCTGCAAAAAGAAGCCCCGCAAGGAAGCTGCTGTGGTGCTATTGAACATAGTGTCATAAGTGGCGAGGGGCTGGGTGTATTCTGCCTGATCCAAAAAGCGTACGAAGATCACGAGGTTATTGATGGTGCCAGTGGTGGGGCCAAAACCTTCACGGCTGGGCGAATTACTGCCATTTGCCTGGGCGATGCTTTCTATCGTTTTCCGGCTGGGCATTAGCCCGGGATTTAGTCCCAGGGATATAGGATCAGCCTTGCCTACCAGGTGTTCCGAGGGGATTAGCTTCTCACCTTGGAGCATGGCATAAACTGCGGCATCAGTTTGGGAATCGATGAGCACCGTGTAACCATGCAGGTCGGTTAGATAATGAAAATACTCGTCACCCTGCATCAGAAGCTTGATCTGCTCTCCCTGAGGCTGAGAATGCAGGACGGGTAAATCGGACACTTTCACAGCGAAGAGGGATAACGCGCTAAAACAGGCAAACAACCATAAAACTTTTTTCACACATACTCCTTTTTGGCTCCCTGGTAAAAGGCTCAGCCTTGTCGGGTAGCATTTGGATAATGATATGATATCAGTTTGATGATACTCTAAATTTGTCAATATATTTCTATGCGCGCTTTTTTATATCTTCTCTTCACGAATAACGAATCGTATTGGCGGTCTTCGAACTGGCATTTGCGGAGCTTTGGAAAGCGCCGTTACGGTCTGGCGGTCTTCGAACTGGCATTTGCGGAGCTTTGGAAAGCGCCGTTACGGTCTGGCGCTATCCTGCAGCGCCATGTCCTAACGACTCCGCATATTTTTTTCCACAGAGAAAAGCAGATAAAAGCAAAGAAGAGCAGAGAAAAGCAGAGCAGCCCAGGTTTGAAGTTACCGTAAGGCCAGCTCTGCTTTTGGTTCTCTCTTTCCTCATCTACGCATTGTTGATAGTATTTCTCGATGTTACTTTGTTTCTATTCCGGTTTGGAAACCGCCATTACTTTCCGGCTACACTAATGTTATCGCACAAAATTGCACTCAGCTTGTGTGAGCCCAGATTGTGGCTTACGTTTTCGATGGCAGTGATATTGCCAAGGGTGTCATAGGCATTTCCGCTTATAAGACAGTCTTTTACGCGTCCCACTAGCTTTCCTTTTTTTATCAGCAAGCCGCTGGATACGCCACAGGAATATTCGCCTTCCAGGATGTTTCCGGAATGTGCTCCCATCAGCGAATAGACGATTACGCCTTCATCGATTCCGGCGATCATCTCCATCAGGCTGGTATCGCCTTTCTGCATGCAGATATTCCGCGGTCCGGCTCCAGGCTGATTCTCCACGGAAGGCCTCATGCCATTGCCCGTGGCTTGCATACCTAGTTTGGCCGCATAATTCAAATCCAGAGGGATAGCCTTAAAGATGCCATTCTCGATGAAGCTGTATTTCTGCGTAGGCATGCCTTCACCATCAAAGGCAGCGGTATTGGACATTTCGGGATCAAAGGGATCCTGCCACAAACTGAACTTATCAGAAACAATCTTTTCTCCAAATTTATCAAGCAGCGGCGATACTTTGCTATAGAAATAGCTGGGATGTGCAGCCGTGAAAAATCTGGTTAGCAAAGCAAAAAGAGTTTGCTCGGTAAAGATCACTGGCATCGCCTTGGTGGGGGGAACAACCTCTGTTTCGCAGATTTTGTATAGCTCGATCATCTCGTCCAGTTCGCTGTGGCTGATATCTTTGGGATCGCGTCCCAGCCGGTATTTATACAGACCCGAGCCAGTTCCGGGGAAGATCAATTGCCCAAAAACCGCAAAGCTGGTGTTCTTCATGCTCAGGTTGGTTCCGGCGCTGTTCATTATCCCTTCCCGTTCCTGTCCATACCAATAATTCAGATTGAACTGACCTTTGGTGCGGGCATTCACATAGCTGATCATTTCTTTGCCGCGGCTTATCAGCTCATCTTTCTGCAGCCTTTCCACTTCCGGATTGAATGTATCCAGGCGGGGCACCATAGGCGTGTGGGGGAAGCTGAAAGTAACTTCCATGCCATTGGATGCGCTCTGCAACGCCTGTTTTACCAGGGCTTCGGGATCTAGAAGGTTACGAGTATGCGCCAGGCCGATTCTGCCATTTCTAATCACGCGCAGGGCAATTCCAGCGGACATGGAGGTATCGGCTTTATCCAGTTTACTGTCGCTGAATTCGATGCTATCGCTGCTGTCTTCCGTATAAAAGACTTCAGCTTCGTCGGCTTGTTGTTTGGCCAATGCAAGCAGCTTTTCCATTATTTACCTCCCACGGTGAGTTCTTTGAAATAAACCTGCGGCCCACCATGACAACTGCGGATATTGGTTTGGCCTTTGCCGCAACCGCCAATTTCCGTAAGCACAAAGTCGTTGCTTATCAGCTCCACATTGTTCAGCGTGGTGTATAGGTTCCCCACGATGTTGATATCTCGGATCATCTTATCCAGCTTGCCATTTTTCACGATGTAACCCCAGTTTGCCCCGAAGGTGAAGTTTTCGCCGCTGGTTTGTCCACCCATGGCGTTGCAGATATAAAGTCCATCGCCCATGGCGGCCAGAAGCTCGTCCAGAGAGTGTTTACCTGGCTCCATAAAGATGCAGCCCATACGCACGATGGGGCCATATTGAAAGTCCTCAGCAATGGCATGACCGCTGATTGGCTCGTCCATTTCGGCAGCCGTGAAGCGATCATGCAATCTTCCGGTAAGCACTCCATTTTTCATCAGTTGCGTACGGCGCACGGCTACGCCTTCATCGTCGTATTTATAGTAGCCAAGCTGATTGGCCAGAGTGGCGTCATCGATGATGCTAAGCTTATCTGTTCCCATTTTAGTGCCGATCTGCATTTTGGCACGCAGCGAGGGGAGATCACGCACAATGTCCGCTTCGGAGAAGTGGCCAAAGGCTTCGTGAGTGAAAACTCCGGCCATGCTGGAGTTTAATACCATGGGGTAGGTTCCGGCCTTCACGGGTTCTGCCTTCAGCAGGTCAGCGCCGATTCTGGCGCGGGCGATGGCATCCGCTTCGCGATTCAGCAGCCTTTGATAGCCATCACTGCCACCAAAGGAAATGCGCACGGATTGGGTTAAAGCCCCATCCTGAGTGATGATCATCCCGATCAAGCGGGTGGTAACCAGTTCCTCATTGATCTCGCTGCCCTGGCTATTGATAAAGAACTTGTTGCGATATACGTCCGCATAGCCGATCTCCACATTGGCTACTTTGGGCTGGGCAAAAAGCAGGTCGGAATAGCCTTTGGTTAGCTCCAGCTTTTCTTCCAGGCTCACCTGGCGGGGATCGATCACCAGATTTGCTTTCACAGTGTCTTTCACCACCGGAGCGGGGGCAATTTGCTTCGGTGCCGGCAGGCTTTTGGCGAGGATGGTGGCGTTTTCCAGAGCCTTGCGAATGGCCGTGGCAGCTTGCTCCGGTTTTGTGAAAGTAACCGTGGCAAAGCCTCCGTTCTTAAGCACGCGCAGCACATAGCCATCCCCGGTATTCTGACCATAACTGCGGATTTCTTGTTTGTTAAAAGCTACATTTTCCACTTTGCGGGTTTCGTAGCGCAGGTCGAAATAGTCAGCATCGATGTTGCTGGCCATCATTTTCAGTTTCTCGATCATAGATACTCCTTTATCTTACCAGTATTTTTTGGTGCTATTGGGGTCTTTCACTCCGCTCTCCAGGCGGGGATACTCCTCTTCCAGAGATAGTGCCGGAGGTTTTTGCGTAATCTTTTTTAGGATTTTCTTCAGGTCCATAGTTCCTCCCGGGGTGGCCAGGGAATTTTTTCCAGGCGGTTTAGGGCAGAATAGGCAAATTTATCGGTGTATGCGGACATCGGCAGCCAATCTTTCATTATCAATTGATAGCGCGCCAGGCTGATTCCTTGATAGAGAATGCCTTTCTGCAATTTCGTAATGGTTTGCAGGGGGAGCGCGGCAAGAATCTGCTCCGCCCAGTTGTAATAGGCGTCTTTACCTGTTTTGCTAAGCTCGATGGCGGTGTGAGGCTTATTGCCCTTGAAGCTCTTTTTTATCATTACGTAGCCACTTTGCGCCAGCTTACCCAGATGCGTGGTGATGTTTCCGGAGCTTAGCCCGGTGCTGTTCATCAAGCTGAGATAATCCATCCTGCCCTTTCTTTCCAGCAGATAGATAATCATCAACCGGGCAGGATTGCTGATCAGCAAATCCAGGGAAGCGATCCGGTTTAAAGTGTCTGCAGTATTCATTGCTCTATCCTCTATATTATGTAATAATTTATAACTTAGCTGCCGGCACTGCCGAGCATCAAGATACTTTGTATTTCAAGATTGTTTTTCTGTCAAGGTAAATTTTGGAGCGAGTCAGTATTCTTACATTATGCTTAAAAATAAGAACTTGGACATCACTGGCGGTCAAGTCCTTGGCCATGCGATACCCATGCGACGACCGGGCAATTGCATGAGGATCGCATGGGCGTCGCGCGAAAAGCGTATTGGCGGTTTCCAAACCGCCATATCATCTACAATAGACCGTGGCACATAGTAATAAATCGTATTCTCGTCACAAGCATTTTAAGAGTTCAATGAAACCCCGCCAGGAGTGAAATACGATAGCTTGGGACGTAAGACCCAGGTATGATGTCAGTATCGGGATTTAAGCGATGCACATTCATTGGTAGATCTAAACTGGCGTCCCGATGGGACTCTGGAGGATGATATTGGGAACGTCAATCTATCTAAACTGGCGTCCCGATGGGACTCTGGAGGATAATTTTGGGAATGCCAATCTATCTAAAATGGCGTCCCGAGGGGACTCTGGGGGATGATATTGGGAACGTCAATCTATCTAAACTGGCGTCCCGATGGGACTCTGGA
>CAZSST010000041.1:0-17014 GCA_964609575.1 uncultured Candidatus Cloacimonas sp. | reverse complement strand
ACTACCTATGGCGGTTTGGAAACCGCCACTACGCTGACACCTCAAGCTACTACCTATGGCGGTTTGGAAACCGCCACTACGCTGAAACCTGAAGCTACTACCTATGGCGGTTTGGAAACCGCCACTACGCTGAAACCTGAAGCTACTACCTATGGCGGTTTGGAAACCGCCACTACGCTGACACCTCACACCCTTACTAATGTCCATATCCTGCATAACCGTCATTACCTTAAAGTCACAACTATTTTTTGCTATTTTGTAATCTGATGTATTGCAGATGCTTAAGTACACTTACTTCAGATATACTATTAGGACAATTATCCCCTAATAACATCTATATCATAGGTTTACTGTCACTACCTGAATGTTTGGCGCAACGAACAAAGCTGCAAAAACGTGAAAAAAACCTCATTTTGCACTTGACAAGAATAAGAGGATATCATATAAGCGCCACAGAAAGTCATAAAAACTCAAAAAAACTCAAAGCGGAGTACCAAGGAAATGGCGAAAAGCCTTAATGGATGCGAAAAAATGATGTCTGCATGCGAACCCCACAAAATAGGTGGCAGTAATGTCAGGTGAATTTTTAGGTACATTTGAGAACTCCGTACACAAGCAACGCGTGATTATTCCGGCAGTTTTCAAAAAGAAATTCGCAGATGAAGCCGTACGCAGCGTGGTGGTAACTATGGGGCCCAATGATACCATTGCCATTTACCCGCTGGACAATTGGCGTGCCACCTTGGAACGCCTGAAAAACGGTGATGATCATGCCCGGCAACTACGTACGCAATTAATTGATTTTGCCATGATGGAGCAGGAATTGGAAGGGCCAGGCCGGATCAGAATCCAGGATATGCTACTGCAGGAAGTAAATATCACGGACAGTGTGATTATAAAGGGTGAGGGACATTACATTTCGCTATGGAATCCCGAAGCCTACAATGCCGTTCGCGCCAGAAAGCGTGAGCTTCATCGCAAAGAATTCAGTTCGGAAGATTATCAGATATGAGTAAGTTCCACAATCCGGTAATGTTGGCAGAATGCATCGACTTTTTGGCCTTGAAGCCAGGAGCGATCTATGTAGACACCACAACCGGAGGTGGAGGACACAGTGCCGCCATGCTAAAGGCTTGTCCGCAGATCAAGCTATATTGCCTGGATCAGGATGAGGAAGCATTGGCAGAGGCCAAAAAGACTTTCAGAAGTCTTCCCGGGCAGGAAAATGTAGAGCTGATAAAGGCCAATTTTAGCAATCTGCGCACCCAGCTGGCCTATCGGGGAGTAAAGAGCATAGATGGCATCCTCTTTGATTTGGGCATCTCTTCGCATCAGATAGATACTCCAGAGAGAGGCTTCAGCTTTGACAAGGCTGCTCTATTGGACATGAGAATGGACAAAAGCCATGGATATACGGCTGCAGATGCCATTCGGCAACTGGAATTAAGAGAACTAACCAGAATATTCAGAGAATATGGCGAAGAGCAGCAGGCTTATGCCATAGCCAAAGCCATCAAGAACAGCGATATAGAATTTAAAACTACCACCGATCTCGCCTTGCTGATAGAAAGTGTAGTTGGCAAGGGTACCAAGGACTCCCTGAAATGCAAGGTACGCATTTTTCAGGCTTTGCGCATTCACGTGAACGGAGAGTTGGACTGCCTGCGGCAAGGCTTGGATGATGCGATCAATCTGCTTGCTCCCCAAGGCAGGATCGTGGTGATCAGCTACCACTCATTGGAAGATAGAATAGTGAAGCAGCGCTTTGCCATGGCTGCCAGGGATTGCATCTGCGAGCCCGGATCCATCCAATGCCATTGTGATCATCACAAGCAACTGAAGCTGCTTACCAAATCGCCACAAATAGCCACAGAAGAGGAACTGGCAACAAACAGCCGTAGCCGCAGTGCCAAGCTTAGGGCCGCGGAAAAACTGGATAGGCATACCAAGATAATTCACCATGAAAAATATAATAAACCCGTAAAGAGGGAAGCATGAGAGGAAAAATATTGATTCTTGCGGCAGTATTGGGTGTGGCAGTATTTTTGAATTTCTTCAATAACAACCGCGTGGTGCAATACACCCGTCAGCTCTCGGAACTGGAAAAAACATATAATGCGGAAAAGAACATCAATACTGAGCTGATGGTGGAGCTGGACGATCTGAAAAGCGGCCGGCACATTGCCTCGTTGGTGAGGGTGGAAATGAGTAATTTCATACCCGAGAATGAAGCGAAAAACATCCTCTATGTTCATGAGCCATCTCCCAAACAAGAGCAGGGGAAGTATTGCATCATCGATTTAATAGCCTCCAAGGCAGAAGCCAAAAACATTCAGATTATTCCCGACTGATAAGATGAGATCACGGTACCTATTTCTGTTTTTCGTATTCTGTGCAGTTTCACTGCTCTGGGCGGTGTATCTGTTCAGCATCCAGGTGCTCGATCCCTTCGATTTCGCCAGAGTACGTCGCATCCGCTATATTCCAGGAAAAGAAATCCTGGTACCCAGACGAGGAGCAATTTTGGATTCACAGGGGAATTTGCTGGTATCGTCGGTCAGCTTCTACCAAGTGGATGTGGATCGCGGCGCAGTGGCAAATTGGGCGGAAAAACGGGGCAAAAAAACAGAAGAGATTTTTGCGCACATAGCTGAATTGGTGGGTGCAAACAGCTCGGTTAGCAAGGAAGCAGTGCTACGTCGCTTAAATCTGGGAAACAAACGCAGCAGCATCCAGATATCGAACAAGATAAGCGAAGCGGAATTGGATAAGATTATCAAGGCTTTTAATAAGGAAGATCTGCCAGGCCTGATCCATAGCTTTGCCTCTATGAAACGCATTTATTCCAAGGATATTCTGGCAGCACGAATCATGGGTTCGGTGAAAGAACTCTCCAATGGTTTCGACAGCGATACCAATGCCAAATCGCTGTATAAACTGGCCGGAATCTGCGGATTGGAAGCCACTTATGATAAAATTCTAGCAGGAACCTATGGCTGGCGCGAGGTTGTGCTGGATGCCAATCAAAATCGGGTGCCCTATCCTGATTTGCATGAAAAAAAGCCTGAAAATGGCAAAAACCTGTGGCTTACCATCGATTCCAATATTCAGGAAATTGTGGAAAACGCCCTTTATGAGGGTGTGGAAAAATATAGTGCAAAGAACGCCGGAGCAGTGGTGATGGATCCCAAAACCGGCAGAATTCTGGCCATGGCAGGTGTTTCACCCGAAGATAAAACCGAAGATCCGGGGATGGTGAGGGTAAAATCAAACATCCCTGCCAGCTTTATGTTTGAACCCGGCTCCACAATGAAGCCTCTAACCATGCTGGCTGCAGTGGAAGGCAAATATGTGCGCAGCAACGAAAGAATTCCCAGCGGACGTTATCAGATAGGCCGCAGGGTTATCTCCGATACGCATCATTATGGTGATCTTACTCCCCGGGAAATCATAGCCAAATCCAGCAACGTAGGCATTGCCAAAATTGCCGAACGGATCGGCTCAGTGAAGCTATACGAAAAGTTTATCTCCTATGGGTTCGGACAAAAAAGCGCGCTGAATCTGTTTGGAGAATCCAGTGGTATATTTGCCAAACTGCAGAATTGGGATGGATACACCTTACACTCCATTTCCTTTGGTCAGGCGATTTCTCTTACCGCCATTCAATTGGCCACTGCCTACAGCGCTATCGCCAATGGCGGCAAGCTGATGAAGCCTTACATCATCGATTCTTACCGCGATGACAGTGGCAAAATCCTGGAACAATTCGAGCCTGCAGTAATGCGTAATGTAAGCACTGCTGCAGCTGCCGATACTCTCAGATCATACATTCAGGAAGTGGTGGACGATGGCACTGCCAGGCACATCAAGATGGATTATATTCAGCTTGGCGGAAAAACCGGAACTGCCCAGAAGAACCTGGCAGGAATGCGGGGTTACGCTGGCAACAAATACTGCGCCGTATTTGTGGGGATGTTTCCCATCGAGGACCCCCAAATGGTGATCGTGGTATTCTATGATGAACCAGCTTATGGCTATCATTATGGTAGTATGAGCAGCGCACCTACTTTCAAGAAAATAGTAGAAAACATCCTCTTTATGCCCGAGTGCCAAATCCTTCCTTATAATGAAAGGCTTATGAAGACTTCGCTAACCATGCCCAAAATCACAGGGATGTCCTTGCTGCAAGCAGAAAGCACTCTGAACCGCTACGGATTTTTATACAAAGTGGAAGGGCCGGATTCGGCATCGGTGGTAATAGATCAATTCCCCAAGGAAGGGGTAACCGTGGATCGAAATCATCCCATCACCCTGAAAATTGGGCGGGGAAAGAATAAAGACCTGCCGGTAATCGGAGAAAACAGCATGCCAAACCTGGTGGGACTGAGCTTGCGCGAAGCTTTGAAACAAGCAGCCAGACATCACGTGGCCATAAAGATAAACGGTTCGGGAACTGTGAGACGCCAATCCGTTTTGCCAGGAAGCAGAATACTAAAAGGGAGTTCTTGCATACTGGAGGCTTCGCTGTGATCAGGCAGATTCTGGACATCCTGAAAGAGCACGCTTTGCTGATGGATAGCCGCAATCTGGATGATTTGCCGCAGGAATTCACCGGAGTGGCCACTGATAACCGAAAACTGGAAAAGGGTAACATCTTCGTATGTATCAAGGGCGAGCATTTCGATGGTCATCGCTTTATCAACCATGCGCTAAGTTCCGGAGCTACCCTAATTGTTACCCAGGAAGAGCTATATGGCGATTACCCTTCCCTTCGAGTATGTGACACCCGCAAGGCAGCAGCACTGCTTACACGAATAGTAATGTTACCACAGGGACAGACCTTTACGCTAACCGGAATTACCGGTACCAATGGAAAAACAACCACTTCGCTGATCCTTTTTGAAGCCCTGCGAAAACTGGGTAACAAATGCGGCTGGATAGGCACTCTTGGCTATTACATTGAGGATAAGCATTTCAAAACCCAGCATACCACCCCGGACATCGTGGAATTGAATGGAATCTTTCGTAAAATGATTGCAGAAGGAATAACGCAGGTAGTGATGGAAGTTTCTTCGCACGCAGTGGCTTTGGACAGGATATATGGCGTGAGATTTGATTATTGCCTTTTCAGTAATCTTAGCCGTGATCACCTGGATTTCCATGGAGACATGCATAGCTACGGCGAAACGAAGTATCAATTCTTCAAGACCGGAATAGGCAATCAGGCAAAGGCAGTAATCAATACTGATGACGCATTTGGCGCACAAATCTGCGCTCGCATCACCGCTGAGCAGGGGATTTGCTATAGCGTGGGCAGTGAAAACGCCGATTTTATAATAGAACAAGCTAAAACCAGCATCGATTCCAGCAACTTTATCATGCGCTCTGCAACTGCCAAATTGAATATTAACAGCAAGTTGATCGGCAGCTTCAACGTGCGCAATCTGGCATTAACTGCTGCCACTTTACAGGTGATGGGATATAATGCCAATGACATCGAAAGTGCCATAGCCATGCTATCTCCCGTGAAAGGGAGAATAGAAAAAGTGGAAAACGACCTGGGGATAGGGGTATTTGTTGATTATGCTCACACTCCCGATGCGATCGAAAACATCCTGAAATCGCTGTCCGAATTGCCCCATGGCCGCATTATCAGCGTTATTGGTGCTGGTGGAGACAGAGACAGAGGCAAGCGCCCCCTGATGCTAAAATCCGCTTTAAAATATAGCGATGCGGTAATAGTAACCGATGATAATCCGCGAAGTGAGGCTCCGGATGCAATTATCAGGGATATTGTGATCGATAGCGATCCCCGCTTGCCGTGGTGGATTATCAGAGACCGGAGCACTGCCATAAAGGCTGCCATCGATCTTGCCCAGGCTGAAGATGTAGTAGTAGTTTGCGGAAAAGGACACGAAGATTATCAGGAGATAGAAGGCACAAAACATCATTTTAATGATATGGAAGAAGCTGCTTCCGCCCTGAGTAAAAGGAATGAAGTGGCTGCCAAGCAAGATGATGAGCTGGTGTTGCCAGTGGATTTATGCATGCTGAAAGTGCTCTTCAATCAGAATGGTGATTCACAGCGTAGCGGATATACAAGCCCCCGGCATTATCGCTATTTATCTTCCGATACCCGCACTCTGAAGCCCCAATCGCTTTTCATTGCCATCAAAGGCGAGAATTTCGATGGACATCAATTTATCACCAGGGCACTGGAGAATAACGATAACTATGCCATTTGTGAGCAAACCCCCGAAATGGAATCATCTAATTATCTGGTAGTATCTTCCAGCACCGAGGCCATGGGGATTATTTGCAAGAAGTATCTGCAGATGTTTGGGATAAAGAAGATCGCCCTAACGGGGAGCACAGGAAAAACCAGCACCAAGGAATACATCGCCAGGGTTTTACAAGCCAAAGCGCCGGTACTGAAAACCTATGCCAATGAGAATAACCTCATCGGCCTCTGCAAGACCATCCTGAGAGTCCAGCCGCAGCATCAGTATGCAGTCTTTGAATTGGGAACCAATCACCCCGGGGAAATTGCTGCTCTGGCGGATGTATGTGCTCCCGATATTGGCATAGTGCTGAACGTGGGACCTTCGCATCTGGAGTACTTTGGCGATGAGAATGGCGTTTTGCAGGAAAAGAGCCAGCTTTTATTGCGCCCTCTCGCTTACCGTTTTTATCCCGGAGACGATCAGCGCTTTTGGGGATTATTCCCCGATGGAATCAGCATAGGCTTCTCTTTGAACAGCCACTATCAAATTTGTGATCACACTACTGGAAATGGCTCTCAGACTTTCAATCTTGCAGATCAAACATGGTTTCTACCCCAGGATGCACCCTATTTGGCCACAAATGCAGCCTTCGCCATCGCGCTGGCCCTAAAACTCGGATTTTCACCAGATACTATTCAAGGTGCCTTGAATGAACCCCTAGACCTGCATTTGCGCAATCAGAACTTACCCCGGGGCAAAGGGCTTATCCTGGCAGATTGCTACAATGCCAATCCCGTCTCCATGCAGAAAGCTCTGGAATACTGGCAACAACTGCTGCCAGATCAACCTCACTATGCCATCTTGGGTGATATGCTGGAATTGGGAGATCAGGGAATAATGTATCATCGAATGATCTCTGCGATGCTGGCAGAAATGCACTACGCCAAGTTAATCACTGTGGGGGAATTGGCCTTGCATTACCACCCCCAAAATGAACTGCAGCCCTGTAGTTTTGCCACGGTTAATGCTTTGATAGATACCAAGCTGCTCCGTGAGATACCCAATGAAGCCATTATTTTGGTAAAAGCTTCGCACGGGGTCCATTTGGAAAGACTACTAAAGATTTTGCAAGGAGAAGCTTGATGTTTTATCACCTGCTATATCCCCTGGCTAAGTACAGCATTGTGTTTAATGTGCTCCGCTACATCACCTTCCGCTCGATTGGAGCTTTCATTACTTCGTTGATTTTTATCATGCTGGTAGGTCCTGCGTTTATTCGGATGCTAAAAAACAAAGCCGCAGTAGAAACTATCGATGAGGACCTTCCCGAAAAGCATCGGATTAAACAGGGAACTCCCACCATGGGGGGGCTGATTATTCTGGTATCGTTAATGGTGTCGTCTCTGCTGTGGAATATACTTACCAATTCGGCAATTCTGATGATGTACCTGGCTACTTTCTGGTTGGGAGCTTTTGGATTTATAGACGACTACCTGAAGAACTTTGTAAAATCAAAAAAGGGTCTTATCCCGAAGTATAAACTCTGGGGACAGATCTCCATCGGGCTGATCCTGACCCTGGCGATCTATTACAGCAGCGGCAGTAAAGATGCCATCACCGCGCTTCAAATTCCCTTCCTGAAAGGATTCTACATCGAAATGGGATGGTTTTTCATTCCCTTCGTGGTTTTTTTAATCACTGGCAGTTCCAATGCCGTGAATCTAACCGATGGTTTGGATGGGCTAGCCGCAGGGACTATGGCCATTGCTGCTTTGGGCTTGGGAGTTATGAGCTATCTGAAAGGTAATTTCATTGTGGCGGATTACCTTAACCTGGAGTTTATCCCTAATGCAGGTGAACTGACAGTATTTATCAGCGCTCTAATAGGTACTCTCATAGGATTTCTATGGTTTAATAGTTATCCAGCTCAGGTTTTTATGGGCGATACCGGTTCCCTGGCTTTGGGCGGAATGCTGGCGATTATCTCGGTGCTGCTGAAAGAACAAATCTTTCTTCTGATTATTGGCCTTATCTTTGTAACTGAAACCTTCAGCGTAATCATTCAACGCAGTTGGTTTAAATATACCAAGCGCAAATACGGACAGGGGCGCAGAGTATTTCTTATCGCCCCCATCCACCATCACTTTGAATTGAAGGGCATACACGAAGCCAAGATCGTTATGCGTTTCTATATTGTTGCCATTCTTTTGGTGGCAGCCGGACTTTCAACTATCAAGCTCCGCTAAGGATTACCAGATGTTCAATACCAATACCAGATACGGAATAATGGGCATGGCTCGCAGCGGTATTGCCGCAGCTTATATGATCAAGGAACTGGGAGGTACAGCTTTCATCAGTGAGCTGCAACCCAAAGATAAAATAGGCAACGCCGAAGAGCTTTGCCGGGACTTTCAATGTGAATTCGGAGGTCACAGCGAGCGCTTGCTTTCCTGCGACTGTTTGATCGTAAGTCCCGGAATCCCTTTGGATATACCTATTCTAATGAAGGCCAAAGAAAAAGGCATAGAACTTATCAGTGAAATTGAATTCGGCTACCGGATAAAGGCAGCAGATTCCAAAATAATAGCAGTTACAGGTTCAAATGGCAAAAGCACCACCGCCAGCATGATTTATTACATTCTGAAGCAGATGGGCTGTAATTCCATCCTGGCAGGTAACATAGGTGATGCCTTTTGCAGCTACCCCATCCATAAACCGGGCATAGACTATATTGTATTGGAAATAAGCAGCTTCCAGCTAGACTTGATCTCAAGCTTCAAGCCCGATGTGGCAGTGCTTTTAAACATCACTCCCGATCACATGAACCGTTATGAATCATTCGATGCCTACGCGGCAAGCAAAGCCAGTATCTTCAGATATCAGGATGAATTCGACAGCGCCGTGCTGTTTCTGGATTCCCCGGAAGTGATGCGCTGGACAGCAGGCATCAAATCCCGCAAGCTATTCTTTTCTTTAAAAGATTGTCAACCGAAGGCTTATGCTTGCCTGGAATCCAAGTTTATCCGTTTTGGTCTTTCCACCTCGGTATCCATATACGATCTGGGGGTGAAGGGCCCAAATAATTATGCTAACGCCATGGCCGCCATGTTGGCCGTGCAGGCCCTCATCCTCGATCCTGACCGCATCGGACAGGCTATGAAGGGATTCAAGCCCCTTCCCCACCGTCTGGAGTATGCAGGAAGTGCCCGTGGAGTATCCTTTTACAATGATTCCAAGGCCACCAATACCGATTCTGTACGTAGCGCCCTCTACAGCTTCGAACGTCCCATCCGCATCATCATGGGAGGTTCCGATAAGGGCGAAGACTATTCGGTGCTTACTGATGATCTCCGCAAGCGAGCACTAAAAGTTTACCTTACGGGTGATACACAGGATAAGATGCGCCAGGCCTGGCTGGGAATCGTTCCTCTGGTTTGTATAGATGATTTTGAGCAATGCGTACGCACCGCCTTTGAGGAAGCCCTGGTTGGCGATGTGATAGTGCTTTCGCCTGCCTGTGCCAGCTTTGATCATTTCAAAAACTTCGAACACCGGGGAGAAGTATTCAAAGAGATCGTCTCCCGCATGGTAAGCGAGCATGAAAAGAAATAGAAGCCAGCGCTATGTAGTAGGCTTCGACAAAGTTATACTGCTTTGCTATGGACTGCTGTGCCTGGTAGGGCTCATCCTGATGCTGGATATTTCCTCCGTGCAGAGTAGCATGACCTATTTCTTCCGCCACCTGGTGTTTCTGATCATCTCCGGAGTAGCGGCGATTGTGGTGCTCTATGCATTTAATCTGGAAAAACTACGGGTGTTGGCTCCCTATCTTGCATATATTACCATCCTGCTCTTGGCTTTTGTGTTGATCAAGGGTAACACTGTTAAAGGTGCCACTCGTCAGATCAGCCTTGGCTTTATCAATTTCCAGCCCAGCTTCCTGGCTCGAGTAGTTCTGGTGTTTTATTTTGCGCATGTTCTGGACAAAAAACATCAGGAATTGCTTTCCTCTTCCCCGGTGCAGTTCTTATCAAACTTCCCTGCCCTCGTTACCATTACGGGAGTCATCTTCCTTCTCATTATTCTGGAGCGACATCTTAGTACTTTGATTATAGGAGGAATGACTCTTTTTGGGATGCTTATTTATGCCGGAGCCAGGAAGCGGCTGCTTTTAACCATTGCCGCCATAGGTCTGCTGGGCGGGATAATAATCCTCACTCAAGGCGCAGATTATCGTAAAAGCCGCATAACCACTTATAAAAAGTACAGCCTATTCTTCAAGAATCGGGATGCTTCCAAGGCTGATGCCTCAGATTACCAGGTTAAGGAAAGTCTCACCGCCCTCACCAGCGGAGGGTTGTTTGGAACAGGCATCGCCCGAGGACGTGCCAAGCACTATTATCTGCCGGAAGCACGTACGGACTACATATTTACCATCATTGGCGAGGAAGCAGGTTTTTTGGGTGCGATTGTGGTGTTTGGCCTTCACTGTTTGCTTTTTTTCCGCTGTATTCGCATGTCCCATCGCCAGCAAAACCAGTATCTTCGCTTTTTGGGAGTAGGCCTGGCTATGAATATCTTCTGCAATGTGCTGGTGAATACAGGAGTGGCTATGTCCATCCTTCCCCCCACAGGCAATACCCTCCCTTTCATCAGTTATGGGGGCTCCGCGCTGTTGATCGATTCCCTTTCCGTGGGTGCTTTACTAAATATAAGCGCTGAAAGGAGAACTGTATGAAATTCATCTTTGGGGGTGGCGGTACCGGAGGTCATGTTGTTCCAGCTCTGGCACTTGCAGACGAACTGCGCAAGCGTGGCCACACTTGCAGTTTCATCGGAAATGCCGATAGCGTGGAATCCCGTCTCTGTGCCACCAACAACTACCCTATCGCCTTCATCAAAGTGCAAAAGCTATATCGCAACTTAAGCGCAGAAAACCTGCTTTTCCCATGGTATCTTTTACGAAGTATCATAAGCTCCCGAAAGATAATAAGGCAAGCCAAGCCCGATGCCGTTATCTGCACCGGTGGTTTTGTGGCAGGCCCTGTGGCCATAGCTGCCGCCATGCTGCATGTTCCTCTCTTTTTCCATGAAAGCAACAGCTATCCGGGTCTGGTAACCCGTTTCATGGCCAAGCACATCAATACCATCTTCATCTCCTTCAAAGCTACCCAAGACTATCTTCCCAAGGCAAGCACAACCTTGCACGGCATCCCGATAAAAACTCCCGATAAAAGTGATTTCAGCTTGCAAAGTCTGGGGCTGAATGACCAGATGCCCACCATTCTCGTGAGTGGAGGCAGTCAGGGCTCCCTGGCCATCAACAAGGTTATCGACGCCTCTTTACCGGAAATCATTAAGGAAGGATACCAACTAATCTGGCAAACAGGAAAGGTATCTTTCCAAAGCTTTGCCACAAAGCACCAAGCCACCAAAGGCGTGTACCTCTTTGCTTTTTCGCCTGATCTTCCCCGTATGCTGGCAAAGGCAACTCTGGCTATCACCCGTGCCGGAGCGATGACCATTGCCGAGCTGGAAGAATACAAGGTTCCTGCGATCCTTATTCCACTTCCCACCGCAGCGGAGAACCATCAATTTCTTAATGCCCGTGAGCAACAGGACAAAGGCGTGGCCATCCTGCTGCCTCAAAATGCCTTGAATTCCAGTTCCCTGCTGAACGCCATAAAGATAATGACAGCCGACCAGCACAGATATCGGGATAAGCTTGCCCTGATCCCACCAAACAACGCTACAATCAACATCGTAGATAGCATCCTGGACTATCTGAAACCCTCACATAAAACCAACAAGGAGTAAGCTATGCTTGGCAGAACCAGAAAGATACATTTCATCGGCATCGGTGGTATCGGCATGAGCGGTATCGCCGAATTTCTTCATAACCAAGGCCTGGAAATCACAGGTTCCGATATGAAAAAGACCGATCTTACCGCCCATTTGGAAAGCATCGGAATCAAGATAAGCGAAGGCCATGATCCCAAATCTATCGGTGATGCCGATGTAGTGGTGAAATCCAGCGCAGTTAGAGACGATAATCCTGAAATTATCGCCGCCAAAGCCTTGAAAGTTCCCGTTATCCGCCGCGCAGAGATGCTGGCAGAAATCACCCGCATGAGCTTCAGTATCGGCATTTCCGGTACCCATGGTAAAACCACCACCACTTCCATGGCAGGAATGGTGCTGGAAGCAGCAGGGCTCGATCCCACCATCATTGTGGGCGGAAAAGTGAAAAACTTCGGCAGCAACAATGTGATGGGCAGCGGTAAATACATTGTGGTGGAAGCAGATGAATACGATCATTCCTTCCTTTCATTGGCTCCCTGCATTGCCGGAATTACTAATGTGGACGTAGATCATCTTGATTGTTACCACAATCTGGACGACATTAAAAGCTCCTTCGTAGAATATGCCAACAAAGTCCCCTTCTTCGGCAGCGTTATCGCCTGTCTGGATGATCCAGGCGTGCAATCCATCCTCCCCATGATCAATAAAAAACTGGTAACCTACGGATTCTCACGTCAGGCCGATGTGCAAGCTCTGGATATCAGTATGAAAGATTTCAGTGCATCCTACAACCTCAGCTATAAATCTTACAAATTGGGACGCATCACCATGAACGTAACCGGTAGGCACAATATTCAGAATTCGCTCTTGGCAGCGGCCATTGGCTTGGAACTGGACGTACCTTTTAAGGCGATTCAGGAAGGCTTGAAACAGTACAGTGGAGTATACCGCCGCTTCGAGCTGAAAGGTGAAGCCGCTGGAATAACCGTTTATGACGATTATGCACATCACCCCACAGAAATAAAGGCCACCCTGGAAGGCTTCAAAGATAGTGTTAAACGCCGTCTGGTGGTGATTTTCCAACCCCATCTCTACAGCCGTACCCGAGACATGTATGAACAATTCGGAAAAGCTTTCTTCTCATGCGATTGCCTCATTATGGCCCCCATTTATCCAGCCAGGGAACTACCCATCCCCGGAGTTAGTGCCAGGCTCATTTCCGATGCTGCCATTCAATCCGGTCATCACAACGTTCACCTTATTGATGAAAACAGCCAGATAGTAGCGCAAACCCTTTCCCTGCTTAAAGAAGGAGATATACTCATCACCATGGGTGCCGGAAACATCTGGCAATATGGTGAAGAAATCCTAAATGAACTGAAAAAAAACATTGACACAAAGCATAACACTAAAAAGCTTAGCAACTTAAAGAAGTAAGTCCAAAATATGAAAAAGCAGGAATACGAACATAACTACTTAGTAAATATGAAAGATAGTAATTTTATCACTCTAAGCGTTCAAGCCACTCAACTGGCTTCGAGGCCGTTTTAGATCATGAAGAACAGCCCGCATACCCGCAAGCGTCGCGGTAACAGCCGCTATTACCTGTTTTTTCTGGTAAGCCTGTTACTCATATCCGGCTTCGGATATGGCTTATGGTATGCCCTTACGCATGTGAATATCTTTTCCACCCAGAATCTGGTTATTTCAGGCAATGCTGCTATTCCGGACAGTCTTATTCAAAAGGTAGTGGCTCCCTACATGGGCAGCAATTTATTGGCTATTCCCTCAGCGCAGATAAAAGACAGGCTAAAGCAATACTCCCGCGTGGGTGAAGTGAAAATCCGCAAAAAGCTGCTGCATACACTCCAGCTTCAGATCACAGAACGCAAGGGTCTTATCTACGTAAAGTCCTTCGAAGGCGATCTTTTCCCCGTAGATGCCCAAGGGATAGTTCTGGCTCAGTATTCCCCGGTTTACACCGAGGATTTGCCCATTTTCAGCACCTATTTTTCCAGTAAAAGCCTGAAACCTGGTACAAAACTAAAGAAACCTGCTTTGAACCGCATCCTTGCCTTGCATCTGCGTATTGCCAGGGAAGCTCCGGGATTTCTACCCTACATTTCCGAATATTACCTCATCGATAATACCGTGAATATCGTGGATGCACGTCATGGAACCAGGATAATTCCCTCTGAAACTGATCTGGCAAGACAGCTTAAGCGTTACCTCTTTGTGCAGGACAATGGCAATATCAATCGCCGTGGTGTGGTGGACCTACGCTACAAAAATCAGGTGGTGGTAAAGGCAGGAGAACAATGAAAAATAATATCTTAACCGCACTCGATATCGGCTCTTCCTCCATCCGTGCCATCATCGCCAAAGAAGTTGGCGGCGGCCGTTTGGAGATTATGGGAATAGGCGAAACTGCTTCCGAAGGTATCGATCATGGCATCGTTAATGACATTCAGGCTCTTTCTTCCACGGTAAGAACCGCCCTCAGCGAAGCCGAAAAAGCTGCCTCCACCCAGGCCGAGAATATCTTCGCCAACATCACCGGCGAGCATATCCGCACCCATGTAAGCGACGGACGCATTTCCATCCCCACCGAAACTCCCAATGAACCGGGCGAAATAACCCTGGAGCATGTGGAACAGGTAATCAACGATGCAAAAAACAGCGTTAAAATCCAAAAGGGCTTCGAGCGCTTCCGCATTCTCCACGGCATCCCCCATAATTTTATTATCGACAACCAGGACGACATCCGCAATCCCATCAATATGAACGGATTCCACCTGATTGCCCGTGTTTATAACATCCTTTCCGAGCTAACTCCACTGCGTAACCTCAGCAAATGCATTGAGCTGGCGGGTTATAGCATCAGTCCGGAAAACTTTATCTTGAATCATATTGCCAATGCAGCTGCAGTGCTTAGCGATGACGAACGCCGTTTGGGAGCCCTGGTTCTGGATATTGGCGGTGGCACCTGTGATCTGGCCATTTACAATAGAGGCAGCTTGGAACGCACCATCGTGGTTCCCATGGCCGGAAAAAACATCACCGAAGACCTTGCCATAGGCCTTAAAACTACTCTGGGTAACGCCGAATACATCAAGCTGGAATATGGCAATGCCCTGGCCAGCAGCGTGGATCAAAGCCTCGAGATAGACGTGGAAGGCATCAGCGGTCGCTCTGGCAGCCGAAAAACCCAGTTCCTGGTTAGCCACGTAATTCAACACCGGGTGGACGAAATGCTCTCCCTTTGCTATGAGAAGGCCAAGGATGCATACACTCCTGAGCTGGTAACTGCCGGCATCGTGCTTTGTGGAGGCACTGCCAATCTGCCCAATATCGATCTGGTTTTAGGCGATGCTTTCAATCTCCATGTAAAAGTGGCCACCCCTGATCTCTCCAGACTGAATGGCATGATCAGCCGTTTGGAAGATCCGGCTTATACCACCGCGGTGGGAATACTGTATCATGCCGCTTCCACCGATCGCGAAACTCCCACAAAAAGCTTCAGCCTGCCCAGCCTGGGAACCGAAAAAATCGTAGATAAAATAAAGAAAATATTAAAAGATTTCACTTAATTAAGGGGGAATAATGATCGAATTCGACGAAAAACCTGCCCAAATTGGAACCAACATCAAGATCATAGGAGTTGGCGGTGCCGGTGGCAATGCCATTAACAACATGATCCGCAACAATCTTTTTGGCGTGGAATTTATCGCCGCCAATACCGATGGTAGCGACCTGAAAAAGAGCCTGGCCAACATGAAAATGCAGCTGGGCAAAAAGCTTACCCGTGGATTGGGCACCGGTGCCAATCCCGAAATCGGAGCTCGCAGCGCCGAAGAATCCAAAGATGAAATAAAAAGCCACCTGGACGGTGCCGACATGCTTTTCATCGCAGCCGGTATGGGGGGTGGAACTGGAACCGGAGCAGCACCTGTGATCGCCAAAATCGCCCGCGAAATGGGAATTCTTACCCTGGGCATCGTTACCTCTCCCTTCCCCTTCGAAGGCCGTAAACGTGAAGAAAACGCCAGTTATGGCATCAAGAACCTCCGCGAATATGTGGATACTCTTATCGTTATTCCCAATGAAAAGCTGCTGGAAGTATATTCCAATCTGGCCCTCATCGATGCTTTCGGAAAGGCCGATGAAGTCCTTTACGAAGCAGCCAAAGCCGTTAGCGACATCATCATCATCCCCGGCTTGATGAATGTGGACTTCGCCGACGTGAAAACCATCATGCAAAATGGCGGACTGGCCCTCATCGGACGTGGCCAGGCCGAAGGTGAAAGCCGCGCCATCAATGCCGCCCGTGCTGCTATAGATAATCCGCTTCTATCGCATATCAATCTCCAGGGCTGTCAGTCCCTGCTAATCAATATCACTGCGGGACAAGATATTACCACCAGCGAATTCGACGAAGTATCGAACGTGATCGTAAATGAAACCGGAAAAGCCGCCAATATCATTATGGGCGTGATAATTGATGAAACCATGTCTGGAAAGATCAGCGTTACCATCATCGCCACGGGACTGGACAAAGAAAGCAATGAAAAGGAAAAAGTCTTCGATTTCCCCGGACTTTCCCTAAAGCCTGCTACTCCGGCCATTCCTTCCGTGGAGAAAAATCCCGAAGCGGAAATACAGAGTATCCTGGATGTACTGGATTATAATAATCCCAAGCCCAAAGAGGAAAGAACCGTTACCGCCAGCGAAACTTCCCGCCTTTCCACTCCGCGTACAGATATCCCTTCTTTCCTGAAAGCTCTGGACTAAACCGAGGATATGCGAAGCAGCACCCAAACCCCGGGATCACTTGTTATGCTATCATAACACCAACTATATAAATACACCCGGCATCTACTCCTCCTTGTAATGCCGGCGATGAACTGAAACCACCGACATCCCCCGTCGGTGGTTTTTGTATTGGCGGTTTCCAAACGTATTGGCGGTTTCCAAACCGCCATGACAGT
>CAZSST010000040.1:0-17164 GCA_964609575.1 uncultured Candidatus Cloacimonas sp. | reverse complement strand
ATAGCGCCGATGGCCATGGAATCGTTTGAACAAATAACCGCTGTGGGAACCTGGTGAAGAGAGAGTAAGTATTTTCCGCCTTGTTCTCCCGATTCGAAAGAATAGTCTCCTTTAAAGAGCAATTCTTTATCTGCTTTCAGACCTTTACGTGCCAGAGCGTTTTTGAAGCCAGACAGCCGGTCTTTGCAGATATCTGAATCCATCAAACCAGAGATAAACCCGATGCGGCGATGCCCTAAGGATAGCAAATACTCCACGGCATGCCCGGTGCTATTGAAATTGTCGATGGTAACCGAAGGAATGGATTTGTCGGAGGCGATATTATCCAGCAACACGATAGGCAGATACTTTTTTATGGCCTGAATTTTATCTTCGATACGCGGAAAGCAGCAAATGATCACGCCATCGATTTTCTTCTGGTTTTTCAGTGGATCAAGATCGTCAAAATTTGAGAACAGCAGCATATTATAGCCTTTGCGGGCCACTTCTTCCTCCAGGGATTTGAAAAGGAGAGAGTAATAGGGACTGGAGATACCCTCTTTGATCTCTTCATCCAGAAAGAAGCCGATATTGCCGGTTACTTTGGAATTGCGGAATTTATTGTTTACATAAGTACCTCTGGTGCTGGCTTTGTGCAATACTCCTTCCTCCACCAGTTCCGCAATGGCCTTGCGAACAGTCATATAGGCAACGCCCAGTTCTTCGGCCAGAATTCTTTCGCCGGGCAGCTTATCAACGATGGTTCCAGCTTTGATGCTGTCCTTTATCTTGCTTTTGATGCGAATGTACTTGTGCGTGCTATCAGTCATAAATTCCGGACAACTCCTTTGTATATCGAATATATAGCAACCAGCTTCATTTAGCATGCAAGGCGAGCAAATCACTGCATGCTGCTATAATGCATATTAGCCAAGAAAAACATACCTGAAGAATCAGTCAAGATATCTTTTATACATGGATAAAATTCCATAGTACAGCGCAAGGTGAAAGCGAAAAATAGAAAAAAAAGCTTGACAAGAAGAATCGAAATTCTGAAGGTGCTATATAGCAGTTTAAGCCGTGACGATTTATTCTAATATCTTATCAGAATACTATAAGGGAAGGTTCACGATGGCAAGAAAGACTTTTGTTTTGGCCATATTAGCAGTGCTTCTGTTGTTTTTTTTCGGATGTGACAAGGTTACCGCGCCCAAGCCGGTGCCCGATGGCACAGACCCCGTAAACTATACGTTGGTGTGGGCTGATGAATTTGACCAGGCATCCCCAACCCCCGATCCGGATAACTGGGGCTATGATATCGGTTACGGTGGAGATGGCTGGGGCAATGATGAATGGCAGCTATATACCAACGATCAGCAAAATGTGAGAGTGGAAAACGGCAATCTGGTGATCTCGGCAGTGTGGGATTCTGCAAATTTCGCAGCTCCGGGAAAGCGTAACGGCTCTGTTACTTCGGGGCGGATTAATACCAAAAACAAATTCTCCTTCAAATTTGGCAAAGTGGAGGCCCGCATCAAGGCACCCACCGACAAGGGCATGTGGCCTGCTTTCTGGATGCTGGGCAAAAATATCGATTCTGAGGGTTGGCCTGGATGCGGAGAAATAGACATTATGGAGATCAGCAACTATCTGCATAATGACAAAACCAGCCTTTGCACCATTCACTGGAAGGACGAAGAAAGCAATACCCACCAAGCCTATGGCACCAAAAAACAGCTTGGCGAATCTCTATCCCAAGATTACCATGAATATGAAGTGGAATGGGACGAACAGCGTATCGTGGGCAAGATCGACAATATCATTTATTTTGTAAAGGTGATCGATCCGGCAAGCATGGATGCGTTTTTAAAAGAGTTCTTCCTGGTGCTTAATGTAGCGGTAGGGGGAAGTTTGGGTGGAGCTCCCGATGCAAGTACAAATTGGCCGCAAAACATGTATGTGGATTGGGTGAGAGTATATCAAAATTCAGAATCGCTTATTCCGATAGAAACCTATGGCATCTTCACCGATAATACTCCGGTGGATGATGGACTTACGGTGGGACTTAATGCCGAGATTTATGTGTGGGAAAATACTCTTGCGGCGGGCACGATTCCGCCCTACGAGGGAGCAAATGGCATATCCTTCAGTTCCACGGGAGTAGGATGGTTCGGAGCCGGAATCAGTTCCAATGCTCCTCTTGATCTCTCTGGCTTTGCGGAGGGGAACATAAAGTTTATGATAAAGATACCGGCAAATGTGCGGTTCAAGATCGGGATAAACGACGCCAATAATGAAAGCTATGTGGTTTTTCCTGCCAATCAAACTGCCTATGGCCTGGTGCGTAATGGTGAATGGGGCCAGGCGGTGATTCCTGTATCGGAAATTAAAGGCAATGTAGATTTGGAAATGCTTGGCTACGAATTCATTATCCTGGAGGAGAACGGCACGCAATGCGAATTTGCCATCGACGATATCTATTGGGATGGCGGAGGAGCCAGTGCCAGCAGCGTTAGTTTTAATGCCGATAGCTATACTATCACAGATACAGGCGCCACCATTACGGTGAACGATCCTGCCGCAGCAGGCGATAACGTAACGGTGGGTGTATCCAATGGCAGGGCTTCGATAAGCGTGGAGATAGCTTTGAACGCCATCGGCACAGGCAGTGGAACCATTAATTTCGGCGCTACCAACGACGCCAGCGATACCATTGCCATCACCACTGGTAATACCCTTATAGCTTCCTATACCGATACATACGGAACCGTGAGAACCGATACGGCAACAATAACAGGCGGAAGCTCTCCCGATGCCATGGGAATATATTCGGAATCGCATACCGATCCTATGCTGTCCTATAGCCAGATTATCAATAGTGCCGATTGGAGCGGAAACTCAGCAGAACCAAATGTGGAAAGCACTGCGGTTACTCCGGTAGATGGCAATTACGTTCTGGGGGTTAATTTCACGAATCTGGGTGCCGCCTGGGGTGGAATCGCCTTTAATTTCGGCTCGCAGGATATCACGGCCTATTCGAAGTTGGTGATCAATATCAATAAAACCGCCATGCCCGATCTGGCGCATTTTGGGATAAAGTGGGAAGACAATAGCGGGGGTAACACCCAAGTGGAGCTATTCTCTTATACTCCTGTGGTCTCCGGCAACTGGCTGCGTTTTGAGATTCCCTTCAGCCATTTTACGGCGGTGAATTTCAGCCAGGTAAAATACCTTGGTTTGTGGAATCCCACTACCAGCACCAATGCCTTGATCTTTGGCAATCTCTATTTCGACGATATTCATTTAATGCAATAAAGGAAACTGAAAATGGGAAAAAGCGTACGTCACACAACTAAACCTGAAGACAGGATCTCCCTGAAGCAAAAAGCAGCTTATTCGGTGGGGATGTTTGTAAACAACCTGCAAGCCGCAGCCCTTCCTGCCATGGTGGTGATACTTAATCTGGGCCTGGGCATGGATGTGATGTTGGTGGGGCTTATTGGTTCCATTCCCCGCATCTTTGATGCGGTTTCAGATCCTATCATGGGATACATTTCCGATAATCACCGGGGCAGATGGGGACGCCGGAGACCGTTCATATTTATGGGAGCCCTCCTGGCAGGGCTTATCTTTGCCATAATGTGGCAGGTTCCTCCCGGATACATCAATATGCTTGGCAAAGATCCCATTGCCCAACCCCAGACTATTTCAAGCGAAACCAGGAAGGCGGTGCTGAATAAAGATGGCGGGATAGACTTTAGTTTCGATGCCGAGCATCCCGACGTGGCCTTCAAACTATATGGCCCCGGACAGTTTTCCGCTTTGAGCTCAAACGGAGTAACCTCCAATCTCGATGGCTTCCCGCAAATCGAAATGAACGTAAAACTTCCGGCCTATAAAGCCATGCAGGTGGTGTTTACAGAGGCAAAAACTGCCGAGACGGATATCCCGGAATCCTATTATATCGATCTGGATACCCAGGATTCCCAGGATGCCAAGGGTAACCTGTATAAGTTCGCTGTTGTTGATTTTAAAAAAGCGGCAGGACAGAACGGAAATGATAAGCTGGATATGGGTTCTGTAGAAAGTGTAGAAGTAAAACTCAGTGGTCTGGAAGGTGCCGGAGTGGCCTCTCTCAGTTCCTTCAAACTAAGGAAGCATGAAGGCTTCTTCACCAAGTATTTCATCTATTTCCTGGTGATGAGCATTCTCTTCTTCCTGGCCTATACAATCTATGCAACTCCCTTTGTGGCTTTTGGCTACGAAATGACTCCCGATTACCACGAGCGTACCCGGCTGCATACTTTTGCCAATACCGTGGGTCAAATTGCCTGGTTAGGAGTGCCCTGGTTCTATGCGATCATGAGCAGCACCCTATTCCGGGACACAGTGCATGGAGCACGTTCTCTGGCAGTGGTGGTGGGAATCCTGGTAGCCGGATTGGGAATCATACCCGCGATCTTCCTGCGTGAAACCCAGGTTCTGGAACCCGTAGAAAAAGTAGCCAGAGGGCTTTGGAAAAACCTCGGCGAGTTTTTCAAAGGGATAAAGACCACTTTCAGTTGCAAACCCTTTGTGCAGCTATGTGGAGCTACTTTCCTGGTATTTAATGGTTTTCAATTGGGTTCATCCTTTTCGCTGTATGTAATGATCTATTACCTCTTCAAGGGTAGTGATGCCAGTGCCGGAAAGCTATTGGGCTGGTATGGGATGCTTACCTCCATCGCCACTTTAGGGGTTATCCAATTAACCGGTTGGGTTGCCACCCGAATTGGTAAGCGGAGAACCTTCCTGATCACCATATCCCTTTCCATTCTGGGCTATGCGCTGAAGTGGGTGGGCTACAATCCTGCTCATCCTTATTGGCTGCTTTTTGCGGCACCCCTGGTAGCTTTTGGAAGTGGATCACTGTTCACCCTGATGGGAGCCATGATTTCCGATGTGTGCGATTATGACGAACTTTCCACTCACCAAAGACGTGAAGGAGTTTTCGGGGCGATCTACTGGTGGATGGTGAAGATAGGGATGTCCCTGGCAGGGCTGCTTACCGGCGTGCTGCTGAAGGTTTCAAAATTCGATCTGGCTCTGGGAGCTGGACAGGAAGAAAGAACCCTCTTTCTGCTAAGAGTGTTCGACGTGGGTATCCCCATTATCACCTCCGCTATTGCGATCTGGCTTATTGCCAAATACACCCTTAGTGAAGAGCGGGTTTATCAGATTCGCGCCACTCTGGAAGCACGGCACAAAAAAGGGACTGAAATCCCGGAAACCTGAAGATGATCGAAAGACAAATAGGAAGGAGAACTGTTCCACTACTGGCTTTGCTATTGTTGCAAAGCCTGCTGTGGGGAGCAAATCCCCTAATGAAGAGTACTGCAGAAATCCTGCTAACCTCGGCCGCCGGGGATAAGCTGGCCTTGCAAAAGAATGTCCCCTTTACCAAAGGAACTGCCAGGGGAACCCTTATCCGCATTTATCCCGAAAAGATAAAGCAGACTATCGACGGAATCGGAACTTCTTTCACGGAGTCCTCAGCCTTTGTACTGGCACATTTGGACAATGACAAAAGACATCAGGTGATGGAGGATATCTTTGGGGACAAAGGAGCTAATTTTGCCATAAGCCGCACCCATATCGGCGCTTGCGACTTCAGCCTGAAAGGAAAATACTCCTATGCTGAGGTTCCCGGAGACATGGCTTTGAAATACTTCAGCATCGCTCCAGATAAACAGGGCTTTGATCCCGGAGAATACTCCGGACTGCAAGACGAAACCTATGATCTGCTGCCCTTGATAAAGGAAGCCCTGGCCATCAAAGCACAGCAACAGGATATGGAACTGAAGATTGTAGCTGCGGCGTGGACTGCTCCCCCCTGGATGAAGGATATTAAAACCTGGTATATTCCCGGAGCGGAAAAAAACAACTGGCAGGGCACCGGGGGTTCATTAAGAGACGAGTATTACTCCCTTTACGCAGACTACCTGATAAAATACCTTGATGCCTACCAAAATGAGGGAATCAGCATCTGGGGATTTACTCCCGTTAATGAACCCTACGGAGTTAACGGGCAATGGGAAAGCATGCACTTTAGCCCGGAAACGCAAAATGAATTCATAAAGAAGCATCTGGGACCAAAGCTTCGGGGCAGCGGGCACAAAGACACCCGGTTAATGATTTATGATCAAAACCGCGATGGCATGGAACACTGGACAGATGTGATTTATGCCGATAAGGAAACCACTCCCTACCTGTATGGAGCGGCTGTGCACTGGTATGAAAGCACCTTTAAGGTATATGAGGATGTTTTCGAGCGAATGCACAGCAAAAACCCCCAAATGACCATTATACACACTGAGGGCTGCATCGACGATCTGGGAAAGAATGCTCCCGGAGGAGTAACTGATCCCGTGGGATACAAGGAATCCGGGTGGTTCGCCAATGATGCCTTCTGGTGGAATAGAACTGCCACCGACTGGGCTTATTCGGTTACCTGGGAAGGCACCAAAACGGAAGATCATCCCATGTACGTTCCAGTGCACCGCTATGCCCGCAATATCATTGTTAGCCTTGATCATTGGGTTACGGGCTGGATAGATTGGAATGTGGTGCTGGACAAGCAAGGTGGCCCCAATCATGTGGGGAATTTCTGCGGAGCGCCAATCATGATCGATACAGATACTCAGCAGGTATATTATACTCCCATCTACTACATCCTTTCCCAATTCAGCCGTACGATACGTCCCGGTGACCAGGCAGTGCAAACCGATCTGCAAAAAGAAGGCCTGGGCGAGGATGATCTGCATTGCTGTGCCACCCTGAATGACCAGGGAATGCTAAGCGTGCAGCTTTTAAACACCTCATCGCAGCCAATAAGTTACAAACTGCAAATTGGCGCAGAGTATGCCAGCCTGGAGATCGCGCCAAATTCGCTACAAACGGTGAGAGTGCAACTGCCAAAGGGAACTAAGCCATGAAGCGTTTCTCCATCCTGCTAATCGCTATCATCACCGCGGGATTGATCTCTTCCTGCAGCGTAAACCGGCAGCATGGAGTGGCAGAATACTCACGTGAGCAGCTTAAAATCCTTTTGGAATCCGGGCAGGAGATAAAGAGGGCTGATCCCTTTGGAGAAAGGCAAGCCGCCTTCTGGCAAAATGGCAAGTGGATAGGTGCCGCAGCTTCCTATGGCTGCTATCGGGAAGGACAGGCTCCCGGTGTTTTGGGCCCCAGTAAAGAAGAAATTCAGGAAGACCTGGAGATAATTGTGCAGCATTGGAACCTGATAAGGGTGTACAATGCCGATAACGATACACAGCGTATCCTGGAAGTGATAAAGGAAAATGCCATCCCCCTGAAAGTGATGCTGGGAATCTGGCTGGAAAATGAGGATGGCAATCCCTCTGCCAGACAGTCCAATATCAGCAATGTACTGCGTGGAATAGAGCTTGCCAATGATTTTCCGGATATTGTAGCAGCGGTGAATGTGGGCAATGAGACCCAGGTGTATTGGTCTGGACACCGGTTGCAAAGCTCCCGGCTGATCAGATACCTCAGAGCGATGCGCCATTACACCCGCGTTCCAGTAACCACTGCCGACGACTTCAATTTCTGGAACAAACCCGAAAGTAAGAACGTAGCAGCCGAGCTGGATTTTATATGCACCCACATCTATCCGCTGTGGAACGGCATCACCTTGGAGAAAGCCATACCATGGCTGGATAAGAACTATGCGGAAGTACAACGGCTTCACCCCGAAAAGCTACTGGTTCTGGGAGAAATCGGCTGGGCCACAAATTATAATCCGGATAAAAAAGGAGATGGAGAACAGGGAACTTTAATAAAGGGAGAAGTAGGCATTGCAGCTCAGGAAGCATTTCTGCTGGAGCTGGATAGATGGATACAACAGCACAAAGTAATCACCTTCCTGTTTGAGGTTTTTGATGAACCCTGGAAGGGCGGTGGAATATCCTCAGGTCCCAGGGAAATAGAAAAGAACTGGGGCGTGTATTATAAAGACCGGATTCCCAAACAATCATTTGTAAATTACCTAAGCAAACGAGAACAAAAATGAAAAATCAAATCCTAATTAAGGAGATCACAATGAAACATCCAGTTTTTTTACTTATCGCCACGATGTTCCTGATGATGACAGGTTCGGCTCTTTTTGCCCAGAACGCCCCGATCAATTTCGAGACTGGCGGTCAGGGTGCAAATTGGACCTGGACCGTTTTCGAAAATGCCACCAATCCCGCTGTGGAGATTATGGCCAATCCTCATGCCACTGGCATAAACACTTCGGCTACAGTGGCCAAGTTTACAGCCCTGATGGCAGGACAACCCTGGGCAGGATGCGAATCACTGCATGGCTCTGATATTGGCACCTTTACCTTCACTCCCAATAACTGCACTATCAAAATTATGGTATACAAAACCGTGATCAGTGATGTGGGAATAAAATTCGCATCAAGCACCGGAGCTTCCACCGGAGAGATAAAGGTTCCGAATACCCTGGTAAACCAATGGGAAGAAATCACCTTCGATTTTTCCAGCAGAATCGGCGAAACCAATGATCAGATTATTATCTTCCCGGATTTTAATTTGGCCGGCAGAACCAGTGATAACATCATCCTCTTTGATAATATCAGCTTCTCTCCCCAGGTGGAAATTCCGGAACCTGCAGCCCCAGCTCCCACTCCCGGTTATGCTGCCAGCAACGTAATTTCGCTGTTCAGCAATGCCTATTCCAACGTAACCGTGGACACCTGGTCGGCCCCTTGGGATATGGCAGATGTAGCCAATATCCAGATTGACGGAAACGATACCAAGCTTTACAGTAATCTGGTGTATGCGGGTATTGAATTCACTTCCCAGCCCATCGATGCCACCAGCATGACCCATTTCCACATGGATTTCTGGACTCATGATCCCACCGCCATGCCTGCGATTTTCAAGATCAAGCTGGTAGATTTTGGTGCGGATGGAGCCTATGCGGGTGGAGATGATACCGAACATGAGCTCACCTTTAATGCCACCACTACTCCGGCTTTGGTTAGCGATGCCTGGATCAGATTTGATATTCCCCTCAGTGCTTTTACGGGCATGGTGAATCGTGGGCATCTGGCCCAATTGATCATCTCCGGCGATCCCAATACCGTGTATGTGGACAACGTATTCTTCCACGGCTCCGGTACTGATGCCGAAGATAACGTTGCTATTCCTGCGCCTGCCATTTTGGGAGATAGCTATCCCAATCCCTTCAAACCGGCTGCCACCATTGAATACAGCCTTGCCAAGTCTTCCCAGGTTACCCTTAAAGTGTACGATGTGAAGGGACGCCTGGTAGATACCCTGGTGGATGGATACCTGCCTGCCAATAGCTATCAGCGTATCTGGAATGCAAGTAACGCCCCCTCCGGAGTATATTTCTACCGCCTGACGGTAGATGGTGTAACGATTGCCACCAAGCGGATGATTCTGCTAAAGTAAAACTATAGTACAAGCTTAGCTTAAAAAGGAGAAAAGCAATGAAAGCAAAAACACTTTTTACCGCAATGTTCATGCTGGTATTTAGCGCAGTGTTATTCGCGCAATATACTACCATCGATTTCGAACCGGCCGGCCAAGGCGCAAGCTGGAACTGGGTAATGGGAGAAAATGGTGCCAATCCACCCCTCACTTTTCCTGCCAATCCTGTAAGTGGTGGGATCAATACCTCCCCCACTGTGGCTCAGTTTATTGCCACTGACGCAGGAGCGGATTGGGCACTGTGCTATACGGATGATATCGAACCCTTCCAGTTCAATGCCGACAATGTGATCGTGAAGATCATGATTTACAAACCGGTGACCAGCAATGTGGGAATTAAATTTGAAGGTGCCAGCGCTCCCGTAGAAATTCAGATTCCCAATACCTTAACTAACCAATGGGAAGAACTTACTTTCAATTTCACCGGCGCCATCGGCAATAACTACAATAGAATTGTGATCATCCCGGATTTTGCCCCCAGGAATCAGGATAATCTGCTCTATTTCGATAATATCCGCATCCCGGAAGCAAACGTCCTGCCTCCCGCAGTGCCAACCGTGGCAGCTCCAAACCCCACCGAACTTGCCGCAGACGTAATTTCCATCTACAGCGATGCCTATGCCAATGTTCCCGGCGTAAATTACAATCCTAATTGGGGACAAAGCACCATCGTTACCGTAAATGAGCAGATCGCTGGAAACAACACCCTGCACTATCAAAACCTGAATTACCAGGGTACGGAATATCCCAATCAGGATGTATCTGCCTATGAGGCTCTGCACGTGGATTTCTGGACTGATATTTCCACCAGCCTCACCTTTTTCCTGATCAGCCCTGGTGCGGAAACTGGATATACTTTGCCGATAACTCCCAGAACCTGGGTGAGTGTGGATATCCCCTTATCCTCCTATGTTCCCCCGGTAGTGCTATCTAATGTATTCCAATTCAAGGTAGTGGGCAATGGAGAAGTATGGTTTGATAATCTCTATTTCTGGAAAAACCCCACTTCTCAAGTATCTGATGCCACGCTCAGTGATCTGAAAGTAGATGGAACCACCATAGCCGGATTTGCGCCCTTAACCGAAAACTACACTTATGGCTTGCTGGAAGGCACCGTGATTGTTCCGCAGATCACCCATGCCGTTACCTCAAATCCCAATGCCAGCTATGTAATCACCCAGGCAACTGGCATTCCCGGAACGGCCACAGTGGTAGTTACTGCCCAGGATGGCACCACCACCAAAACCTACAGTGTGGCCTATTCCATCGTGTTGCCAAATTCTGTGCCGCTCGATCCTCCTCACGATCCGGAGAACGTGATCTCCCTCTTCAGCGATTCCTATCCTGATGTGGTGGTGGATACCTGGCTAACTCCCTGGTCACAAGGAACCTATACCGAAATATTAGTAGCAGGAAATCCCGTGAAAAGATACACCTCGGTGAATTTCGTAGGCATCGAAACCGCCGGAGCCAATGAACTCGACGTAACTGCCATGAGCCATGTGCATGTGGACGTTTGGTCTCCCGATACCAACGATTTCAAGCTGAAGCTGGTGGATTGGGGTATGGATGGAGCCTGGAGCGGTGGTGATGATACCGAGCATGAGCTTGTTTTTGCCGCTCCTGCCGCAGGAACCTGGATTTCCTACGATATTCCGCTTACCGCCTTCACCAATCTCAGCATCACCGGTCACATGGCCCAATACATCCTTTCCAAAGGACCGATGGGCACCATGTATATCGATAATCTGTATTTCTATGCTGCCGGACCCGATATCCCCACCAACGTGAGCATCACCAGGTCTGCAGCCAATGTAACCGTTTCCTGGGATGCTGTTCCCGGTGCCACCTATTACACTCTATATGGCGCCAACAATCCCGATGGCCCCTATTTTGAAGTAGTGGGTGGAAGCTACAGCGGTACCTCATGGACTTCCAACGGCACCAGCGCTGCCCGTTTCTTCTATGTAACCGCAAGTAACGATTAGAAATGACATAATGTAACCTAAGCCTGAAACTCAGCCGGTGCTTTTCCGGCATCGGCTGAGCTTCCTTAGTAAATCATAACCTGAATTTGGAGATAAAAAGCGTGTTCGATCCTTCCCTTGAAACCAGGTACCGGCTCACCGAAAGTGGCGAGTTCATTATCAGTGGCTACAATTCAGCCAAGCTGTTTTCCAGTTTCTTTCCGGGTGTAGCCGGCAAAAATGGCATTCCCATGTGGACTTTCTATGTTAATCGCGGCCAATGCATTTGCAGTATGGGAATAGAAGGTAAACATCATCCCATCATGGAATTTCTACCTGCCAACTGGGCCTATAATCTGGTTTCCAGCCAGGGATTCCGCACCTTTGTAAAAACTTCCGGCACCTTCTATGAGCCCTTCCAGAACAAAGGGGAAGATAAAGAGATGGTGCGCACTCAAAGCATGATCATTACCCCGGCCAAGCTCACTCTGGAAGAGGTAAACAGCACCCTGGGCCTGAAATTCACCGTGGAATACTTCAATATCCCTCAGGAATACTATGCCGGCTTGGCACGTAGGCTAAGCATCCAGAATCTAAATCCGCAGCCGGTAACCATGCAGGTTCTGGACGGCCTGCCTCTGATAGTACCTTATGGTTTGGATGATTGGGGCTTAAAACACATGCGTAGGCTCTTTGAGGCATTCGTGGAGGTTACAAATTTTGAACATGGTGTCCCCTTTTACAAGCTGAAGGTGGAGCCCGCCGACCGCCCGGACGTGGTGAGAATTACAAAAGGCAATTTTTATCTGGGTTTTGGGCCCGATTCCAGCCTTGTTAGCCCCATCTATGATCCCGTAAAGATCTTTGGCAACCGTGGTGATTACCAGTATCCGGAAAGATTTATCACCAGCTCCTGCGAAGAGCTGGCCACAGGACAAATATTCGAGAATCGTCTGCCTTGCGCGATGGGATCTTTTGAAGCCACCATAGCCGCCAATCGCACTTACACATATACTTCTGTTATTGGTCATGCCGGTTCGGCAGGGGAGTTAAACGAACTGGTTCCCAAGATTATTAAAAGCGGGTATATTGAAGAAATGGCTAAGGAAAATCAAGAGATCGTCTCAGCATTGACCCAAAAGAACTTCGTTAGCAGTTCACAGCCAGTTTTGGATCATTATGCAAGGCAGAATTTTCTCGATAACGTGCTGCGGGGAGGTTTCCCGCATTCACTGAAAGGCAGAAATAGCACCAGCACCCTGCACCTCTATTCACGCAAACACGGAGACCTGGAGCGAGATTACAATGATTATCGCCTCAATCCCACTCCCTATTCCCAGGGTAATGGCAATTTCCGCGATGTAAATCAAAATCGCCGCTGCGATCTCTTTTTTAATCCCGAAGTGGGTGATGCCAATGTAATCCAATTCTTTAATCTAATGCAATTGGATGGCTTCAATCCCCTGGTGATAAAAGAGATTCGCTATGTGGCCACCGATCCGGCAGCCCTGGATAAGCTCCTTTCTGAGTATTTGGATTCAGAAGCTCTTAATGCCGTAAAAGCATATCTACAGAATCCTTTCACGCCGGGAGAACTGCTGCTCCATCTGCATGAACAGCACATCAAGCTGCATGGCAATGCCGATACCTTTATCGGAGATTTACTTGGTATCTGCACCAGGAAATATGGCATCGATTATGGCGAAGGCTTTTGGACAGACCACTGGCATTACAATCTGGACCTGCTGGAAAATTATCTGGCCGTTTATCCCGATAAAAAAAGCCAGCTCCTCTTCGAAAAGAAGGCCTTTGCTTTTTATGACAATCCCCATCGCGTGCAGCCCCGCAGCCAGAAATATCTGGTGTGGGAGGGCCGCGCAATGCAGCTTAATGCCGTGGTGTGGGATCACGAAAAAGAGCAGCTTATCTGCCAGCGTACCCATGATCCCAACCAAATACGCACCAACTATGGATACGGCGAAGTGTATCATACACATCTAAATACAATTCTCCTATCCCTTATCGTGAATAAACTTGCCTCCCTCGATCCCGAAGGCGTAGGCGTGGAAATGGAAGCTGGCAAACCCAACTGGTATGACGCCCTGAACGGTATGCCGGGATTGATCGGCTCCAGCCTCAGCGAAACCCTGGAAATAAAACGCCATATCCTTTTCCTGCAAAAAGCCCTTGGTGAACTGCCAGGCACCCCGGAATTCTATATTTACTCAGAACTGCACGAATTCATCGGAGCATTGCATAACCTGCTAAAGGCACAGCTTAGTCCCTTTGATTTTTGGGATCGGGCCAGCACTCTGAAGGAAGAATACCGGGCTAAAACCAGGCTGGGAATAAGCGGCAATGAAGAAAAGATAAGCATCTCCACCCTGCGCGATTTTCTGGAAAGTGGCCTTGGAAAACTGGAGGAAGGCATCGCCAAAGCCTGGAATCCCCACGCCAAAGTGATATCCACCTATTTCATCAATGAAGCTACCGAATATGAGCTGATTAAAGAAGCAGGCAGCGACAAATCCAAATGCAACGAAAAAGGCCTACCCTATTTCCGCGCCACCAGGTTCCGCCAGATACCTTTGCCCCTCTTTCTGGAAGGGCCAGTGCATTACCTGCGCAGCAAGATCAGCAAAGAAGAAGCCAAAGAGCTGGCAAAGCATCTCCGTGAAAGCCCTCTCTTCGATGCCAAACTAATGATGTACAAAGTAAATGAATCTCTGGAAAATCAGCCCATGGAAATAGGCCGCGCCCGAACCTTTTCTCCCGGATGGTTCGAGAATGAATCCATCTGGCTGCACATGGAATACAAATACATGCTGGAACTGCTGCGCAATGGATTATACGAAGAGTTTTATCGCGATTTCAAGCACGTTTTTGTCCCCTTTTTCCAGCCCGAAACCTATGGCAGAAGCATCCTGGAAAATTCATCCTTCATCGTCAGCAGTGCCAATCCCGATCCTTCCCTTCATGGCAACGGCTTTGTGGCGCGCCTTAGCGGAGCCACGGCAGAATTTATTCACATTCTGCAGCTGATGATGCTGGGGCAAAATCCCTTTACTCTTGCCCCCCAAGGGGAACTGCAGTTTGCTCTTAATCCCATCCTCCCCGCCTGGCTTTTTACCAGGGAAGCCCGAAGCAGCCGCTTGCTAAAGGATGGAGAGTGGCAAGAGCTTCATTTTGCCGAGCATACCTTCAGTTTCATGTTTTTGGGGAATATTCTGGTTACCTATCACAATCCCCTGCAAAAAGACACTTTTGGCCCGGACAAAGTAAGCCCCACCCTCTGGAAAATCACTGATCTGGAAGGCAATACCCAGGTTTACGAAACATCGGAACTAACAGGCGAAACAGCCCATCAGATCCGCAATCTGAAAGTGGCAAGTATCACCGTGGAGCTTGGCAACCAAGGCTGAAACATAAGATAATACTGGAGTATCAGGAAATGAATGAGATAGAAACTAAGGTCGCAGCCCTTTTAGCAAGAATGACTTTGGAGCAGAAAATTGGCCAGATTCTGCAGCCCGAACGGCAATTTATAACCCCGGAAGAAGTGAAGAAATACCACATCGGCTCCGTTCTAAGCGGCGGAGGCTCTGTTCCAGGTGAGAACAAACCCGAGGATTGGATCGCCATGAATGATGCCTATTGGGCGGCCTCCATGGAAGCAGATGACGGTCATTTGCCTATTCCGCTGATCTATGGAGTGGATGCCATCCACGGTAATACAAACGTTCTGGGGGCCGTGGTTTTTCCCCATAATATTGGCCTTGGCGCAGCTCACGATCCTGACCTTTTAGAGCGCATTGCTGCCACCACTGCCAAAGAAATCGCCGCCACAGGTGTGGACTGGACCTTTGCTCCCACTTTGGCCGTGGCCCGTAATGACCATTGGGGCAGAACTTACGAAAGCTACTCGGAAGACCCCAAAATCGTTTCTCTATATGCTCCGCGCTTTGTAAAAGGGCTCCAAGGAAATTTTGAGGAAGATAAAGTGATCGCCTGTGCCAAGCATTGGGTTGGCGATGGTGCCACCCTGCACGGCATCGATCAAGGCGATATGTGCATCAGCGAGGAAGAACTGCGCAGGCTGCATGTTCCGCCCTATAAAGCTGCCATCGATGCCGGAGTGCTTACCATTATGGTTTCCCTCAGCAGTTGGTATGGTGCTAAATGCCACGGGCACAAATTCCTGCTTACCGATCTCTTAAAACAAGAACTGGGTTTCCAGGGATTCGTAATCTCCGATTGGGACGGCATTGACTATCTGTCCGAAGACTATGGCGAAGCGGTGGTTATATCCCTTAATGCTGGAATGGATATGTTTATGGTTACCTCCCGCTGGAAGGAATTCATCGAACTGGTGAAAATTAACATTAAGAATGGGCGCATCCCCTTGGCCCGCCTTGATGATGCCGTAAGCCGCATCTTGAGGGTTAAATACACCTTTGGCATGTTCTCCAAGCCCCGTCCCGCCCAAAGAAAGCTATCCCTGGATCATAGCTGTTTCGGCTCTGCGAAACATCGCGCCGTGGCACGTGAAGCGGTACGCAAATCCCTGGTAATGCTGAAGAACGAAGATGATATCCTGCCTCTTAATAAGAATGCCCGCATTCTGGTAACGGGAAAGAATGCCCACAATCGCGGCCATCAATGCGGAGGATTCACTGTTGCCTGGCAGGGAGTGGACGATAAAAAGCCCATAGATACAGGCATTTACGACGATGTGGACAGAGAAAAAACCCGCGAAGCTTCCGAAAGCAAAGCTCCTTCTTACAATTCTTTGATAATTGGCGGAACCTCGGTTTGGGAAGGAATAAGCGCCGTGGCACCCCATGCAGTACTTAGCGAAGATGGCTCCGATGCCGATCCTGCCCTGCACGACGTGGCTATCGTGGTAATCGGTGAAGTGCCCTATGCCGAAATGCTGGGGGATATCCGCGTGGAAGGCCTGGCCAAGGGACTAAAAATAAGCAAAGGCTCCACCGCAAACGAGAACCTTGAGCCCATTCCCATCATGAAACAAGGCCCCTATGGCACCCACCTTTATCTGCATCAGCTCCATCCCGAAGACCTCGCCACAATTAGAAGAATAAATTCCCGCGGCATTCCCGTTATTTGCATTATGATTTGTGGACGCCCTCTGGTTATCAATGACGAATTGGCGGAATCTCAAGCCTTTGTAGTGGCCTGGTTCCCTGGCTCTGAGGGAATGGGAATAGCCGATGTGATCTTCGGCGACCACCCCATGCAAGGCAAATTGAGCTTCTCCTGGCCACGCTACGACGATGAAAACTGGAATATCGGTGATCCCGGTTACAATCCCCTCTTTCCCTATGGATACGGCTTGGAATATCGAGAGTAAGGTTTCAGCTATGTATTGGCGGTTTCCAAACCGCCAACAGAAATGGCTTAGGCTCAATGTATTGGCGGACTCCGATCCGCCAGCAGAAATGGCTTAGGCTCAATGTATTGGCGGTTTCCAAACCGCCATGAGTAGTAGTAAAAGTTGGGCGTCAATGTTTTGGTGGTTTCCAAACCAAGTGGGTAGGTTGAAACAAAGCTGTCTGGCAGTATTGGTAGCTAGTAGGAGAAGCTTATCAGGAGTCTTAAGCAGCTGATAGTGCCCGCAGGGCGCAGGCTGTTGACAAAGCCCATTTCTCCCAATAAAAAAGCCTCCGTCGTGC
>CAZSST010000039.1:0-17173 GCA_964609575.1 uncultured Candidatus Cloacimonas sp. | reverse complement strand
AGGAATAGCAACAAGTTTTATGATTCGAGGAATCGCAGGGCTTCCCACCGCCCCAAACCCAGAGTTTTCAGGAATCGCGATTCTCTGATAAGTTACTCCATTATGCACAACTTCCTCAGAATCCATACCATTGATAGCAATTGTGAAGCTAACTCCTGTATTGTCTGATTTAGTAACGTTAAGATGAAGCTGATTGTCACCGGCCCTGAATGGTACCCAAGATGCAAATAGACAAACATAAACGAAGACGAAAAGCAGCGTTATAATAAGTTGTTTCACAACAACCTCCCTTTGGTAAAGTTCTATCAACATTGCTAGTCTAAATGCACAGTTTCATGAGTCCGTATTCATGTCAAGATGAAATTTCTAATTATGCTAATATCTGACATAGCTTTGTTGATATGTATCCTTAATCATTATTATTGCCTCATAAATGGCACACAGACCGTCACCTAAAACTTCTTAAATGAATTACGGATGAACTGCGGATGAACTGCCGATCGCATCCGTAGTTCATGCGTAGTTCATCCGTTGTGGTATTAGGGAAAAGGGATAAGTGAACAGGGAATAGTGAGAGACAAGTGACAAGTGAATAGGGAAGTTAAGACGCAATGGATAAAATGGAAAGCTTAGCACGAAATGAGCAGCTTAGATTCACTCTTTCACCCTTTCACCTCTCCACTTTTCATTTTTCGATTTTACTGCCTTACAGCAATGTACAGCGCCGTAGCCAACTTCACCACATTGGCATCGGTAATGCTGAGGCTGTCGGACAGTTTACGGGCGATATTGGTCATAATATAGTACGCTGCTTCGTAGTTATTGGCCGCGTAGGCATCGAAATCGGCTTTGGCCAGGGTGAAAAGCAGCGAGTTTTGCACCGCAATAATATTGGCAGTGCGGGGAGCGTTTCCCAGCACGCCATTCTCTCCAAAGGTAGCCAGCATTTCCCCGCTAAGTGAAGCCAGTACTTTCTCGGTGGAGGCTTGGTCTTCATCAAAGCCTTTCACCAAGTCTTTAGTAACCTGCACCTTACCTTCAAATAGCAGATAAATGAGGTCTCCCATGCTGCCTTCGCGGATTACATATTCGCCTTTGGGCACTTTCAGCTCTTTTAGCAGGGGTTGTAGAGCGATAAGCTGAGCTTCGTTCAGACCTTTGAAAAGCGGAACCCGGCTGAGAACCTCTAACGTGATCATCTTAACCTCTGCATAGCACTATGGCGTAATCATTTGCCTGGATAAGGGTATCTTTGCCAGGATTCCAGCGGATGTTGCTTTTCTCTTCCGTTAGCAGCCGGTGCGATTTGCTGAGGGCAGCTTTGATGAATTGATCCACTCCGGCATTATCGTCCGTAAATATTGCGGCCACATCCAGTTCCGGCTCCAGAGTAAGCAGTCCCAAAAGGATTTGGCCATGCTCGCGATAGAACCAATCGAGCAATTCGCCGAAGCTTTTTCCCAAAAAGCTATCCTGAACTTTGCATGATTGCAGATGGCTTTCGGGGTCTTTGGCAAGATTGTAAAACACCGATAAGTTATTCTGGGCCACAATATTATTGGCCAGAATGTAACCTCCGATATCTTCCCACACGATGATGTTCTTGATCCCGATGCGCTGCAGCATGCTGCGGTTATCGGTGTTTATCAGCTGTACAGTGATCTTTTCTTTTTTCACCAGATAGTGAATGGCATTGGCGATGATGATGCTGCGATCATCAGCAGAGCTGCGGCTAAGGTTTTGATCAGCCAGGATAATAACTTGTCCTGCAGAAGCAACCGCAGCGCGTTTCAGGGTTTCTTCCTGTGTGGCTTCACCCCGCACAAAGCGCAAAGAAAGCGTGGGGTAGCAGCTTTCGAGGTGTTCAAAGAATTCGGGAGTTTCATTGGCCAGGATGCATACTTCGATATTCTGCATGTTCTTTTCCAGCATGGCTTTCAGCAGAAAATCGCCAGTGTTGTTCCAGCCGCAGATAAGCACATGATCATGAGTCCGGATTTGTTTCAAGCCTTTTGCTCCTTTTAACTTGTCCTCTACAAAGAGGGAGGCGATTAAGCCGGTGAAAACAGACAGGGCTGCAAAACCAACCGTGATTAGTACAATTCCCACCACCCGGCCAGGGTATGTAACCGGAAATTTATCTCCATAGCCAACCGTAGCTACGGTTACCACCGCCCACCAAATGCCATCCCAGAAAGAAGATATGGTATTGCCACTGCTGCCATGACGCTCAAAAATCCAGGCTAGCAAAGCAGATAGATAGAGCAGGGCGAAGATTATAAGGCACACCCACAAAAACTGGGTGATTAGCCTGCGGTTTTCCGATTTCAGCCTAAGCCGCGTGTTTAAACTTTGCAGCAGGCTATGCAGCTTTGGCATGGGCTATGCAAGAAATAGAAAGAGGATCATATTCATGATCCCAATAATCAGATTGATGGCCGCAAAAGCAATCAGCATTGGTTTATAAACATACTTGCGGAAATAGCCATAAAAGAAATCGATGCTGAATTGGTCGTCAAAATCATCGATGCGGTATTCCACGCGGTATTGTTCCACCATGCGAGGTACGGTTTTGCGGAGGATGTTTGCAGCAATTCCGGTAAAGGAATCCACGGTTTTGTGCCTGATTTTTTCCTTTAGCATCATGGGCACAAAACGCCACTGCGCCATGAATTCGGTTTTATCCCACAGGAAATCGGAAATTTTACCAAGCCATTCGGCCAGGTAACCAGTTTCCCGCTTGGGATCGGCTGCCTGATCCAGATAGTCGTGCAAAACAGCCCTGGCTTTGTTGAACAGCCACTCCCGCTTGGCTACCAGAAATCCCGGTGTGAGCGGAATACGTTTACCAAAGATGAAACGCGCTTTGGCATTGAACAGCAGCCACCGGAAGATAAGGACTATAGACACCCCCAGAGCTATGTTCCAGACTATGAATAAAAGCGATTTTAGAAAGATCATTAAAAACCTCCTCCTGCACCACCACCACCAGAACGACCGCCTCCACCGCCGCCAAAACCTCCAAAGCCGCCAAAACCTCCGCTGCTTCCGCCGCCCCAGCTTCCGCCACCTTTACCACCCCAGTTTCCGCCACCCCAGCTTCCACCACTGCCACCTCCGCCAAAAATTGACAGCCACATCAGTAGTTCCAGGATGCGTCCCCGGGTAACAATAACCAGGAAAATGAAAAACAACAGAATTCCTATTCCCCCGGAAGAGCCTGAAGACTTGCGTTTGGAGTAATCAGACATGCCGGTAAGGGTTACGCCTTTTTCCTCTGCCAGTTTTGAGAGAAGCATCAAGCTACCCTGAGTGAAGGCTTGATCCCAATCTTCATTGCCTTTGCTGAGGAAACCGCGCATGGTATTATACACTTCATTGGCATAGGAATCGGTGATGTAACCTTCTGCGCCATATCCAACTTCGATGCGCAGCTTACGTTCGGCCAGTGCAAGCATGATAAGCGCACCTTCATCCTTTTGGCTGCCAATTTTCCATTGTTTATATACGGCTACGCTATAATCAACTTCATTGGCTCCACCGATGTCCGCAAAGGTAGCGATAAAAAAATCTGATCCGGTTTTTTCTCTAAGCTCTATCGCCCAGTCATTAATGCGATTGCGAACGTCCTCACTCATCAGATTTGCAAAGTCGTTTACAAAGCCCACTGGTTCGGGAATGGCGGCAAATCCCATTCCCCAGGATAGCATGAACAGCATGCAAAATAACCATGCCCATAAACGACTACCCTGAATGCGCTTACACATCATTAAGCAGGTGTCCCATCTTATCTTTTTTGGTTTGTAAGTATTCACGAGTGGTATCCACAGCCTGGATTTCGATGGGAACACGTTCCACTATTTCCAGTCCATATCCGGAGAGCCCCACTATCTTCTTGGGATTGTTGGTGAGCAGCCTTATCTTTTTTAGTCCCAGGTCCTTTAATATCTGAGCGCCAATCCCATAATCACGTAAATCGGCTGGAAAACCTAGCTCCAGATTGGCCTCAACCGTATCCGCACCATTATCCTGCAAGTGATAGGCTTTAATTTTATTAAGAAGTCCTATTCCTCTACCTTCCTGACGCATGTAAAGAATAACCCCCGTTCCTTCCTTGGCTACCAGTTCAAAAGCCTTCGCAAGCTGTGCTCCGCAATCGCAACGCAGGCTATGCAAGGCATCACCTGTGAGGCATTCGGAATGCACTCGAACCAGAATGGGCCTGTCTTTGGAGATATTGCCCATTACGAGGGCCAGATGGTATTCATCGGAGATATCACTAACATAGGTGATGATATCGAACATCCCGTATTTGGTGGGAAGCTTGGCTTTGGAAAAAGGATGCACCAGGCGTTCCTGCTTGCGTCGCCAATGGATGAGTTCGGCAATGGTGACAATTATGAGCTCATGCTTTTTTGCAAAGGAAAGCAGGTCATCCAGACGGGCCATTTCTCCATCATCGCGGATAATCTCACATATGGCACCCACGGGATTCAGTCCTGCCAGCTTGGCTAAATCCACTGCTGCTTCCGTGTGTCCGGCACGGCGCAATACTCCGCCTTTTTCTGCCAGAAGCGGGAAGATATGTCCCGGACGCATAAACATCGCGGCAGTGCTATGGGGATCGGCAAGGGACTTGATGGTAATAGCACGTTCTTTAGCTGAGATGCCGGTGGTTGTCCCAGCAATGGCATCCACGGAAATGGTAAATTTGGTTCCCTGACGGTCGGTGGTTTTATCAGTCATCAGCGGAATATTCAAGCGGGAAGCCACTTCTGTTTCCATGGGTACGCATAATAGTCCCTTGGCCTGGCTGATCATGAAGTTTACGTGTTTTGGGGTAATCAGATCGGCAGCCATCACCAGATCACCTTCATTTTCGCGGTTTTCGTCATCCACTACGATGATCATCTTCCCGGCCTGGATAGCCTTGATGGCATCCTCAATAGTGCTAAATTCGTGTTTGTTCTTTTTATGTGTTTCCATTACGGTCATTTTCCTTTGTAAGGTCTGGATAATCATCTCTGGGATCAGTGTCAATAGCAAAATATCTATCCAGCCAATTGATAGTATAGCTAAGATCTTCGGGAAGGGGAGCTTCCACGTTTATTTCCCTTCCGCTAAAGGGGTGAGTGAATTGCAATTTCCAGGAATGCAGGGCCTGACGTCTGAGGTGAGTGGTTAGTAATTCTGTAGCTTTGCGCTTCATATTTTGGGGAAGCTGAGAATGAACATAAGCGCGGGTATTATACAGCAAATCCCCCAAAATGGGATAGTGTCGGGAAGCCAAATGTACTCTTATCTGGTGCATTCTTCCTGTTTCGAGGCCTATCTGCAGCATGGCAAAATAGTGCCAGGTTTTTATCGTTTCATAATGAGTAAGCGACCACCTTCCACTTTCGGCAATGCACATCATGCGCGGATTCTTGATGCTGCGCGTAAGATAGGTTTCGATGGTATCTGAGGGGGGATCGGGTACTCCGGTGGTGATGGCCAGATATGTTTTTTTTATCTCCCGTCTGGCAAAAAGCTCTGATAATGCAGCCTGCAGGGGATCATTTTTGGCGATAATAATCAATCCGGAAGTACCTCTATCCAGTCGATGCACAATCCCAGGCCGGTTTTGCTCTCTACCGCTGGAAAGATTTGTGCCCCAGCGATGCAGAATGGCATTCACCAAAGTCCCTTCCGGATTGCCAAAGCCAGGGTGAACAATCATTCCGGCTTCTTTATTGATAATTGCCAGGTCATCATCTTCATATATTACTTCCAGGGGAATATCCTGGGCATACACTTCAAAAGGCTCCGGTTCGGGCAGATTAAGCTGAATATCGTCCCCGGATTTCACCAGATAGCTTTTCTTCACCGGAATGAAATTCACCAATATCCGGTCTTCATCTATTAGCCTTTCTACAAAGGAGCGGGAATAAAGCTCCTGGATATTCATCGCGGCCAGATATTTATCCAGCCTGATGGGATCATCTGCGCTGCAGACAATCTTGATTTTATTTTTCATGATCGCTGAAGTTCATCACGAACACGGCACCGGTGGACACGCCTTTGCGGCTGCGAACGATAGAACCGCTGATAGATACTTTATCCAGGTAAACCAGGTTATCCACCACTACATTGGAGATATTATTGCCATAGCGCAAAGCATTGGAGATCACGGAAAAGATTCTCACGTGATAATCATCTTTCCATATTACTTCGCCGATATTCATGGTTTCCGCAATTAGGGGGAAGCGCTTGCGGAATCTCTCGTTGCAATACACCACATCGCCATTGGCTCCGGTGATTAGCACACTTTGATTGATCAGATTGATCAGCAATTGAATGCGCTGATGGTGTTCAAAGATCTTATCCGCTTTCACCTGGTCAAAGCGGGAAACGATGTTCAGCATCTTTTCCAGGGCAAAGATGAGCTGCTGGATATCTTTATCCTGGTCGTAAACAGAGCTGTCTATATCAATCTGGTAACTGCCATTGGATATTTGTTCCACCAGCTTTTCCACTTCGTTGATGGCTTTATGAAGCTTGAAGGGGATGTAATTGTAAAGAAACACAAAATACACAAAGATGCCAAAGAGGAAGATGATGACAATAGATTGGATATCACTGGCCAGCCCCATCAGGTTTTTGGCCTGGCTTACAGCGATTATCAAACTAACCGATTGCAGCGCTACCAGGATGAACATAATGCTGATAAACAGATGATACTTTGATTTTAGCGAGCGTTTCATTATCTAATCCTTATAAACCGCGGTTTCATAGATCAATTTATCGATATTGCCTTTGGGCCCCAGAAGGATTAGCACATCCCCTTCATTCACAATGTCATTTGCCCCAGGCATATCGTTAATTCGTTGCTCTATCACGTTTCGGCCGTCTTCGGTAACGGTTAGATAGTTATATTTAATGGCCACCACATTCACCCCTCTTTGGGTAGGCAAAGCCAGATCTTGCAGCGGTTTTCCCACAAAATCACTTGGGGCCACCATTTCCACCACGATATGTCCGCTGGAGAGATTTACATATTCCAGCACATTTCGGGAGATGAGGGTTTTAGCAAGCTGGGTGCCGATCATTTCTTCGGGGAGGAGGGTGTGCTGAACCCCGATCAGTTGCAAAATCCTGCCATGCAATTGGGATTCAGTTTTGGCATAAATGATGCCCACACCAATCTTTTTCAGGATGGCGGCGGTGAGGATGCATTCCTCAATATTGCTGCCGATACCGATGATCACGGCATCTGCCTCATTGAGGTTCTGACTTCTTAGAGCTGCTTCATCGGTGCTGTCAATTTGGACGGCGGTGGTTACCAGACCACTCACCTCATCCACGATGCTTTTGTTTTTATCGATGGCGATCACTTCCATGCCGTTTTCTGCCAAGATCTTGGCCACGGTCATTCCAAAGCGTCCCAATCCGATTACTGCGTAGCGTGCCATGGGGTCTCCTTGTTTCAGGGAAGAGGGAAAAGGGGACAGGGAAAAGTGGGTGAAGGGTGATAAGTGAGCTCTGCTTTTAACTTTTCCATGATCCTTACTCCGACTGAATTTTGTTGCTAAGCTTATTTCTTAGGGAATTAAGCATTTTGCTGATTTCTGCTATTTGCTTTTCAATAATGTCTATATCAGCTATGGATGCATAACCCAAACTACCTGCCAATAGAATTTGAGTGTGAAGTACCAATAGCGAGCCATTCGCTATTGATAAAAAGCGAATATACTCAGGTGTAGTATATCTTCCATATCCTTCAGCTATGTTTGATGGAATTGATACGGCAGCTCTCCGGATTTGATTTGTAAGTGAGAAATTCTCCGACTTTGGGAATTTCTCGCTCAGGCCATAAATTTCTTTGGTAAGATCCATGGCTTTCTGCCACACAATCAGATCTTTAAAGCTGTTCACCATCTCTTCTCCCTTTTCCCTTTTCCCTATTCCCTATCTTTTATCCAATCGCCATCTTCTCTTCCGCAAAGCTCACATTCGCTTGCTTTTTGCTGATGGAAACCGCAAAGATAAGGGTTAAAGGGCCTATTCTGCCGATATACATCAGCAGGGTTATCAGAAGTTTTCCCAGGGGGGTTAGCGAAGAAGTAATTCCCATGGAGAGGCCAACTGTGCCAAAGGCGGATATGGCTTCGAACAGGATTTGCTCGAACTTAAAGGGTTCGATGAGCATAAGGATAAATACAGTAACGAAGATCAGTCCGGCCGAAAGTGTTACCAGACTGGTGGCTTCCCTGATATTGGATGCTGGGATTTTGCGGTTAAAGAGCACGAGGTCTTTTCTCCCGCGCAGCATGGAGATTACAGACATGATTAAAACGGTAAAGGTGGTGGTTTTAATACCACCTCCGGTAGAGCCGGGTGATGCTCCTACAAACATCAGCACCAGAGTGATCAATACTGCGGCCGAGCCGATACCATTGATATTCAGAGTGTTAAATCCTGCAGTGCGAGCACTGATGGACTGGAACCACGAAGCCATGATCCGTCGCCAAATGGGGAAATCATCCATCACGCCGTAATATTCTGCCAAATATAGCAATATGCATCCCCCCACGGCCAGAATCAGAGTGGTTAAAAGCACTGCTTTACTGTGCAGGGTTAATCTTCGGGTTTTCCTGGGGGTGCTTAGATAGTGGTACAAATCGATCAATACCGAGAATCCCAGACCTCCCAGAATAATCAATCCGGTGATGCTGAAATTCACGATCGGAGAATCGATGTACATGCTAAGATTATCGCTCCATAGGCTGAATCCGGCATTGCAAAAGGCCGAAATAGAATGGAAAATGGCGTAGTACATCGCTTTGCCGGTGGCCATGTAGGTGCTGAATTTTGTGAATAGCATCACAGCGCCGATAAATTCGATTAGAGCAGTTACCAAAACAATGCTGCGCAGCAGGTTCAGCACGTTCACCTGTTGCGGTTCGCCCACCACGCTATGCATCACGCTTTCCAGTTTCAGGGTAATCCTCTGTCCCAGGATGATGGCAAAAGCAGTGGAAATGGTCATGATCCCCAAACCTCCCACTTGAATCAGCATTAAGATCACAATCTGACCAAAGAGTGTAAAATGTGTACCGGTATCCAAAACCGTTAGCCCCGTAACGCATGTAGCAGAAGTGGCGGTAAATAGGGCATCGATGAAATTGGTTACATAGCCCGAAGTGGAAGCCGAAGGCAGCATCAACATCACTGTGCCAAAGCCGATAACCGCACCAAAACTGCTCATCAGCGACACGGGGGGATTACTGGCCAGCATCTGATATAGCTTACCTTCGAAGGCGCGAAAGAGGAAAAACTCCAGGATAAAATAGGTTTGCCGGATAAGAAGCGTAAAAATTACGAATTTAGTTTGATAGGTGAGCAGTCCAATCCCCAGTGCCAGCAGGATGATATCCAAATGAAAGGTGATGCGCTTCCGTTTGGATTCGCCAAGTAACATCCGATGCAGCACCGTTAATGACAAAAGCAGGATATTGGCCAGGGCAGTTCCCAATACCATGGCCCGGTAATCCAGATAATAGCTGATGATTGGTTCCATAAAAAGAACCAGAAAGCTCCAGGCAGACAGCAAGTAGGCAAAAAACTCGATGTTCTTCAGATATCGGGCAAAACTGGATGCTGGCATAGTAACTTGTTTATAGAACTGCCAAGTCCTCGCTAATGGCTTGGCTAACTTCAGATATTGTGTTTAGTGCTGAGATTTCCTTTAGAAGTCCCTGCTTAGCAAAGATTTCCTTCAGAGCAAAGGTTTGGGCATAGAATTCCCCCACGCGTTTGCGAATGGCCTCACCGGCGTCATCAGCTCGTTGGATCAGTTTACCTCCACAGCTATCACAAATCCCCGGATGCAGAGGTTTACGGTTTTGCAAGTGGAAATTTTCACCACAATCATGGCAAATCCGGCGTCCTTCGATTCGGGCGATGGCATCAGCTTCGCTCAGTTCCAGATAATAGACTCGCTTCACGTGATAATGCTCCAAAAGGAATTCTGCTTGCGCTTCGGTGCGGGGAAAGCCATCGAAGATCACTCCCTTGCTTTGGGATTTCAGGGCGCTATTCACCAGTTCAAAAACCAGCGCATCGCTCACCAAAGCTCCGCTGGTGATAATGGCTTTCACTTTATCTCCAAGTTCGCTGCCCAAGGCTATCTGCTCCCGGAAAAGATCACCGATATTTACATGCTGATATCCTGTCTTTTCCGCCAGCAGCTTTGCCTGGGTGCCTTTTCCGCTCCCCTGGATGCCTAAAAATACTATTACATCTATCATACTTTACCTCAGTTTAATCATAGAAACCCGCTTGCCGTTTCTGTCAAGTCAATTCTTGGGGAGGTGGGGAAGCGAGGGAGTGAAAGGGTGGAATAGTGGTTTAATTCTTACTTCTCCAATATTAATTACATAGCACATCTTTTATACTATCATAATCTCATTTCAATCCCCACCAAGAACCCTCCAAGAACCATCCAAGAACCATCCAAGATCGCGATGAAGGAAGGAAAAGGGTTGCATAATGGGAGAGAGCATGGTAATGCTTTAAGGATTTTGAGAAAGCTAAAAAAGATTGAGATTAAACTTGACAGAAATTCGGCGCGAAAATATATGTGATCTGTGTAACATAATTCCTTTATTTTATCAGATAGATTATGTATGGCTGAGGCCGGAAAACACTCTGCCGGTCTCTACAATGCTGATTTTGCCCAGGTGCATTTCGGCATAAAAAAACACGGAGACTTATTAAAGGAGATTGTTTATGAAACAGGCACGAGTCGCATCCTTGATACTAATGCTAATGGCGTTCAGTACATCATTTGCGCAGTATCTTCCAATCTTTACCCAACCTTATAATATCAGTCAGGGAGCTTACACAAGCACTTACGATCCCGGGTTTGGTATCGATTATATGGTAGCGGATAACTTCAGTGGGCTTACTGAGCCCATCACCAAATTTGAATTCTATGGAGTTTGTGGATTGTATGGTACGGAGTGGGTTCCCGGACATCCCGATCTTGTAGAACCTTTCAAGATTAGATTCTATGAACTTGAAGGGGGATGGACAGAACCTCCTGCCTCCAATCCGGGTGTATTAGCCCCCAGCACTGGCACCTATACAGTGAATTTATATGACACCTATGGTGATGGATGGAATGGTGGAATGCTGGATGTGTATGTTAATGGGACATTGATGCTGAATGACATTACCTTGGCAGCTGGGGCTGGTCCATTGGCATATACTTTCCCCGTCAATGCCGGTGAGTATATATTAACCGTTTTCACGGCAGGTGGCTGGCCTGAAGAGAATTGGTATGAAATCGTGGATCCTTTTAGTGCTATTATTGCTACAGATGGCCCAAATCCCACTGGAATCGGAGTATTATCAGAACCTCCCTTGGTGGCTCCGGCAGACGGAATCTATACAGTTAATCTCTGTGACACTTACGGTGATGGCTGGAATGGAGGATCGCTGGATGTGTATGTTAATGGGCTATTAGTGTTGGATGGCATTACCTTGGCTAGTGGAACAGGTCCCGAGGCCTATACTTTCCCTGCCACTGCCGGGGAAGTTATTGCCACAGTCTATTCCCCTGGTAGCTGGCCTGCTGAGAATTGGTATGAAATCCTTGATCCCACTGGAACCGTTGTGGCTACAGATGGCCCAAATCCCAGCGGAATTGGGTTTATTTCCACTTATATAACTTATGAACCAGACTGGCAGAATCCACTTTACACGTTCGATGTTAATGCGATTACCACTTATGTAGAACCATGGGATGTATGGTATTTGTATAAATTTGAAGTAGCGTTGCCCACTGCCATAAACTTGGCCCAGGGATGGATTTCCGCCCAAAATGATCCCTTAAACGGATCGGGACAGTGGTTCCTCTGGCAGGCCGGCATAGGTGGAGATGCGCAAAGCTATCAAAATACCGGAGCTAAAGGTGCTGTCCCCTTGAGCTTTATTATGCCTGTTAACAACGAAAAGCAGAAAAGTGCAGACCGGGTCGCGGCTGTTTTGAACTATGACATGGGTTATAACCTTTATACAGGAGTTCCTACCCAGATTATTATAAGTGACCCAGTAATAACTCCTCCCCCTGGAGTTACTGTAACCGGTGGCGGAACGATACCTCCAGACCTGGTGGGGCCTGATTCAGGCATTCCGGCTGTGCTATATACCATTGAAGCTACCGGAACTTGGGATATAACGGTTTATAAACCCGCAGACTGGACTACCGACTGGTATTGCTGGATCAATGTAGGCGGAAACCTCATTGCAGGGCCAAATCCGATTCCTGCTGCCACCCTGTTCCATACCTTCACCGGAGTGGATTTCGGAACTAAGGCACCGGCCACGGTAGTGATCAATGACAATCAAACCCTGCCTGTGGAATTGTCCTCTTTCGCAGCAGTACTCACCTCGGAGATGTTCGTAAACATCGCCTGGGTAAGCCAATCGGAAACCAATCACCTTGGCTATAATATCCTGCGTGGACTAAGCGATGATGCAGCTACTGCCATAAAACTCAATGATACCGTGATCACAGAATGTGAGCAGCTTGGCACGCAAAGGAGCTACGCCTATCTGGATACGGAAGTATCTTCCGGAATCACCTATTGGTATTGGCTGGAAGGCGTGTCCCTGAGTGGGACGTCCCAGCTCTTTGGCCCTGTTTCGGTGCTGGTAAATGGCACGCCTGACGATCCCGAGACTCCGGAATTGCCTCCAGTGGCCACAACTCTGCTTCCGGCCTTCCCCAATCCCTTCAATCCCAATACCAATATTCGCTATTATCTGAAGGACGCTTCCGGCGTTAAGATAGACATTTACAATACCAAAGGCCAATTGGTGCGTTCCTTCACCAATAATCACGTCAATCCCGGATTCTATCAGATCGGCTGGGATGGCAAGGATTTGAATGGAAACCTATGCTCCAGCGGGATTTATATGTATCGTATGAATGCTGGTAAGTACTCATCTTCGCGGAGAATGGTACTGGCTAAATAGAATCCCCAGGTAAGATCATTAAAGGTGGGACACTTCTCCCACCTTTTTTGTATATCTTCAGATTTAGCTTGACGAAATGGGGGGATTACGCTACAAAAGCAAAAAATAACTAAACCGAGGTGAAAATGGGTATGAATGTGCAAGCTATTCGTGAGTATATGGCAGCTCCGAAATCTGATTGCCATGTTCTGATCGCGAAAATGGAGAAGCTGGAACTAAGCAAAACCATGCTTTGCAGTGAATTCTTTATCTCCTTCAAAGAGGTGCTGCTAAAGCGCTGGAACTATGCGGTGATGCTGGAAAATGATCCTGAATTGAGGCAACAGACTTTAGAAAGCCTGCAGCAGCAAAATCTGGAGCTATATGCAGACCTTTGTCCCCGCCAGGGTTATTCACACAGCATGTCCAATCCCGATTACAGCACCAAGCTCTATGGCCAGGAGCTGGGGCAATTGCTAAGCGTGGTTTTCAGCAGTGCCTATCTTACCCAACACCGCTATCTTACCCGGAACTTTATGGAGATTAAAGCGCTTCTGAACCTATACTTCCGGCTGTTAGCCATGGCAGAGCAAGGCCTGGATGCTTATGATGAATGGCTGCAAGCCTATCGTGAATACAGCAGCAAAGATCGGGAAATGGTGATCGCCTTTAACTATGTGCAGCGTTTTAGCCCCGATGAGGATTACTTCCGCAGTATTGTGCGCAGTGCCAATCTTAGTGATAATCGCTATCTTTACCGTTACGGTTCATATATCAGTACTCATGATCTCACTATGGCAGAATACGTTAATAGCTATCCTGAAGAAGAATTGCAGAGCCTGGCGAAGTTCATCGTGCAGTCTTTTGTGGATGGCTTTGTGCGTGCCCGAAAAGATTACCGGATAAAGAAATATGTAAACTTGGTGATCCCCGTGGGCTTTGAACGTTTGGGACGGATGCTGATTGTGGAGCTTGAGGATATTGGCTTAGAAGCCATGCTTCCCAAACCGCGAAATATAGAAATCAACCGCCAATATAGCTATGATCATAGGTTTGACCTGGCGTTATCTCTGGATCGCGAGCTTGTGGACAGCAGTTTACAAGCAGCCCAAAACACTCTGGAAATGCTTAAAAGTGAAATCGGGCTTAATGCCGGGCCAGTATTGGTGGAGCTTTTTGGCGAAGAACCCTTCAATCCGGAATCAAAAAGCAGCGCTTTGAAGCTGAATATGGAGCAGCAGCAGCTTTTCCGTGAATATAGCGGACGCAGCGCTCAGATCTATTACCAGTTTTATAAAAGGGATGAAGCCAGCTTCAGCATCATTGCCTTCCCCTCCCCGGATATAGGACCCAAGTTCCCGGAAATCTTTGCCGAAACCCTGAAGATAAACCTGCTGGATAGCAATCGCTATGCGCAAATCCAGCAGCATATTATTGATGTTTTGGACAGCGCAGATTATGTGCACGTAAAGGGCAAACCGGGGAATGATACTGATATTAAAGTAAAAATGCATCCCCTGCCCGATCCGGAGCATCAAACCCTCTTTGAGAATTGCGTGGCAGATGTGAATATCCCTGTGGGGGAAGTATTTACCTCTCCTTTACTAAAGGGCACCAATGGCACCCTGCACGTGGAAGATATCTATCTGGGAAATCTGCGCTATCTGAATCTGAAGGTGCATTTCAAGGATGGCTGGGTGGAGGATTACAGTTGTAGCAATTTCAGTGATCCGGAGGAAGGGAAAAAGTACATTCACGAGAACCTGCTGCTTCCCCATAAAACCCTGCCCATCGGTGAATTTGCCATTGGTACCAATACCACAGCTTATCAGATTGCCCGCAAATATGATATCATGCAGCTTTTGCCGATTCTCATTATTGAAAAGATGGGGCCTCATTTTGCCATTGGCGATACCTGCTTCAGCCATGAAGAAGATGCTCCGCATCCCAGCTTTGTAAATGGCAAGGAGATGATCGCCGTGGAAAACGAGAAATCCTGCACCCGCAAGGAAAATCCTTTGGATGCTTACCTGCAAAAGCATATGGATATCACGTTGCCCTATGAGATGCTGGAATCCATCACTGCGGTTTCGGCAAAGGGCGATAAGATCGATATCATCCGCAACAGCCGCTTTGTGGTTCCTGGTACCGAGGAGCTGAATATCCCTTTGGATGAGGGTTGGGAAGCGAAACTAACCGGAGATTGATTCCAGTAATCTGCTTCTAAACTCTTCTTCCGCTTCGAAGTGATAGTCCTGCACCAAGGCTGCCAGGCGAGGTGCAAGTTCATTGTGCCTGGCCAGTTTCATCAGATCTTTCTGAGTGCAGAGTAATTTTTCGGCTGGTTCCGCACTTAGTTCTGCCAGGCATTTATCGGAGCTAAACGCGTAATGATCCGGATATGCATGATGTACGGTGAAGCTTAGCCCCAGTCCCCTAACGGTTTTTTCGAAAGAAGCGGGGCTGGCAATTCCGGAAACCAGCGTAATCTTCTTTCCTTTCAGGGCTTCCACCGGGAACATTTCTCCCTCAGGATTTTGATAATGGCTGATGGTGCTGTAGGTATAAAACAGGTTAGCCGTATGCATGAGAATTTGCTTCTCCCAGGGGGGCTTCTTTGCCTGGCCCTGGCGGCTGTAAATTACAGCCCAATCTGGGGGGGAAATTGCCTTCAGGCTCTCTCTAAGGTATCCTGCAGGGAGTATGAAGCCATTCCCCAAGCCTGTTTCGGTGCAAAAAGAAAGGATGTTCAGGTCGTGAAACACATTTAGATGCTGAAAAGAATCATCCAGAACAATCACCTGAGTTTTCGGAAAAAGCTTCAGCATCAGTTTTATGGCTGCTTTGCGCTGTCTGCCCACCACCACGGGAATTCCCGGAAGGGCAGTAGCGATTAGATGTGCTTCATCTCCTATGTTTTCGGCAGGATACAAGATCTTGTCCCGCGTGGAAACCAGAGTGGGGAAGTTTTCATACATCCCTTTGTAACCGCGATGAGACACTGCCACCTGTAATCCGCTGTCCTTCAGCATCCTGGCCAGGGCGATGGTCAATGGAGTTTTACCGGAACCTCCGGCAGTAAGATTGCCAATACTAATGATCTTACAAGGTGCGTGCCAGGCTTTGTTCTGCATTTTGGCTCTGCGCAAAGTCTGAATAAAAGCATACAGCTCCCCCAGGGGATAAAGCAGAAAACTCAGGCAGGAGCGTTTAAGAAGGTGGTTTTTTACCAAGCGGTGGGCATTCACAGCTTAAGCTTCGGTGCGGCTTTTCAGTCTCAGGTCTATTAGTTCCGCCAGTTTTTCGATATCGAAAGGTTTGTATAGCACGTCTTTCAGCCCATCCACCTTGGCGCGAACCAAAACGTGATTGGGATCATAGCCAAATCCGGTCATCATGATTACGGGGATGTTTTCGTCATAATCCTTGATGCGCCAGAAGAGCTCATAGCCGTCCATATCGGGCATGGCAATATCGGTTAGCACCAAATCCACCTTACCTTTGATGATCTCTTGCATGGCTTTCATGCCGTCCGAGAAAGTGTGAACCTTCCAGTTCGGACGCATCTGTGAGAATTCGAGCTTCAGATTTAGCCCCAATTCTTCTTCATCGTCCACGATACAGATAATATACTGCTTTTTCATAATTGTTTGTTGGTTATAAGATTATGTATAGCCAGGTATTTTTCTCTGGTTTTGGAAATCACTTCCGGAGGCAAAGCAGGAGCGGGAGGTTGCTTATCCCATCCGGTGGCACTGATATAATCGCGTAAATATTGCTTATCATAGCTTTTGGGGCTGGTGCCGATCTCATAATCCTGCATTTCCCAAAATCTGGAAGAATCGGGAGTAAAAGCTTCATCAATGAGGATGATTTGATTTCCCATGGAGCCAAATTCAAATTTTGTATCTGCCAGAATGATGCCTTTTTGCAGCAGCTGTTCATGCGCAAAGTTGAAGAGCTCCAGCGATTTATTCTTGATGTATGAAGCCAGGTTTTCATCCATGCGGATCAGCATTTCCCGATAGCTGATATTTACGTCGTGCCCATCATCAACCTTGGTGCTGGGAGTGAAGAGGGGAGAGCTGAATTTTTGGCTTTCTTTCATCTCTTCGGCGATCAACATACCGCCAATGGTATTGCTACGGGAATATTCTGCCCAGGCCGAACC
>CAZSST010000038.1:10223-17238 GCA_964609575.1 uncultured Candidatus Cloacimonas sp. | reverse complement strand
CGAGAGAGGCAATGCTCAGCAGAACTGCTATTAATAAAAGGTGTTTAGCTATTTTAATTTCTTTCATGTATTCCTGATATTGGGAACAACGAATTAATTCGGTCGGTCCACCAGATTTATCTGGTTTTTCTGCAAGAAGTGCGCTCGAATGTTCATAGGAGCATAGAATATATCCAAATGAATTCGGAGGTCCGACCGAATTAACTCGGTGTTCCGGATATTGATGTCCATTTTCATTACTCTCAATAATTTCATTCTTCCATTTCAGTGGGGCAATCCGCCGATCGCCCCAACATGCAACGAGATATTGATATCAGGTTTCACGTTTCCACTTCTGAAACCTGACACCTGAAACTACTACAAATGGCGGTTTGGAAACAGCCACTACGCTGACACCTGAAACTACTACAAATGGCGGTTTGGAAACCGCCACTACGCTGAAACCTGTAACCTTCCTATGGCGGTTTGGAAACCGCCACTACATGCTTACTGCGAGGTGCCCAAGCGATGTCCATGCTGTTGCCCGGGGATCGCATGGGTGTCGCACCTTTAATGAGTAAGGCGATTACCAGTTTTACATAAAAGCTATAAAACTTTTCAGAAAAATCGCTAATGTAGCTATACAGCTTTTCTTATGGATTAAAGATTAGCTTAGATGCTTTCTGGATATTTCCTTATTTCTTATCGAAAGCCACTTTATAGCTATAAACCGTAGGTGATTTAATTATAAATTCCCAAGTAAGTAACTTGCTTTTTACTTCCGAAAGAAATTCTGGGGTAAAGGAACCCCAATCCACCACCAGGTCAGCATTTTGCACGGTTCCCAGGTCGGTAATGAACAGCTTAATTTTCAAGGCACCGCTTTGGGGTTTGTAGGTATAGTGTTTGTCATATATCTTGGTTAATTGGGGGGTGCGCAGGTTCACTACATTTTTGATGTGCTGCTGATCGGAGCTGAGTTCCTCTTCTTTGTTCGCGGAACATGCAGCAAGAGTGCCAAGCAGGATTAAAGTGCATAAAAGGCTGATAACTAGGATTCGCATACTTCGTCTCCACATGTTTTTTTAAATAAGATAAACCACTATCGCATTTTTCCAAATTATCCTTGACGACAATAGCCGTTCCACAGATTGGCCTTGTAAAATCATAATTTCAAGAAACAAAGATGAATAGAGAATTTGTAAAACCGTTAGTTATAGTTGGCCTTACCGTTTTTATTGTGGGACTAATCGCCCTTGTTATGCCTTCATGGGAGAATGGAATTTTCCCCATCAAAAAGATGGCGTGGTTTGATAGCATCAGGTCCAAAGCTCCCGGCGTGCCTGTGGACAGCGCTTTGGTGAAATCCGTAAGTGCTTTGCCCAGCGATTTAAAACCCCTGGAATCCTTTTTAAAGAAGCTAAAGGATCCGGCAAGCAAGCTACGCATTGCCTATTTTGGCGATTCCATCATTGAGGGTGATTTGCTAACGGCCAGGCTGCGTATTGATCTGCAGCGAAGTCATGGTGGCCATGGAGTGGGAATGATGCCTATCACTTCCATCGTTTCGGGCTTTCGCCAAACCATCAAGCATAGCTTTTCGCGCAATTGGGAAAGCATTTCCTTTATGACTACGGGTAAAAACGATATCTCATTGGGAATAACCGGTTTTACTTTTATCCCTCGTAACTACTACGTGGCCGAAAAGACCATCGAACCGCTGCAATTGGATAGCCTGGCCTTATCGGATACCACGGCTTTGGCCAAGCCTGAACCGGTGACAAAAAGTGCCAGATTCTATGTGGACTATGATCCTTGGGTGGAATATACTGCTGCTAATATCCCCGGTGGTGCTTCGGGCTTCAATCGCATCCGCTTGTTTTACAGCCATGGTGGGGATTCCAGCATCGTGCGGGTAGCCTATAATGGAGGGGAGAAGCAAAGCCGGCGCTTAAGCTCTGGAACGGGTTTGCAAGTGCTTGATCTCAGCCCTGTCACGCCGGTTACAAAAATACGCCTGATCTTCAATGCCCTCGATCCCATCCACGTTTATGGAGTAAGCTTCGATGAACCAGGCGGGGCGTATGTGGATAATTTCCCTATTCGCGGTTATTCCGGGATGTATTTTCAGCGAATCCAAAGCCAATTTCTCAGCAGTTTTCAAAGCCATTTGGGTTACGATCTGATCGTGTTGCAATACGGGGAAAATGTGTCTAATCCCAAGCTGCGCGATTATAGCTATTATCAACGGGGTATGGTGAAAACCGTCAATCACCTCAAAGCAGCCCTTCCTGGAGTGCCGATTCTGCTGGTTAGCGCTCACGATCGTAGCGTTAAAGAGAATGGAGTATATGTAACCTCGCCGGACATCCCCTATTTGATTCAAGCTCAAAGCAAGGTGGCCAGCGAAACTGGCTGTGGTTTTTGGAATCTCTTTGCGGCCATGGGTGGTTCGGGCTCCATGCCTGCCTTTGTGAATCACAAACCTGCGTGGGCCGGCAAAGATTACACTCATTTCACACGAAGCGGAGCGGATCATATCGCCACCATGCTACTTGGCTATCTAAAGGGAGATTAATGCGATTGCGGGAATTCCTTTGGCTGCTGCTGGCATTGCTCTTTTTGCTGGTGCTAAGCCGCTCTACGGCAGAGGAAACATATGACCATGACCTTCCCGCCGATCTCTTTTCGGAAGATGAATATCCTCCCGATATGGATACTCTGGAAGAATTTATCCAAAGCTACTATTTGCTTTTGGAAAGCAACGAATACCTTGATAAATATAAGTTTATAAATTACTCAAAAAACGAATTGCATGATCCCTCCGCAGCTTTGGCACCTTTCTATCGTAAGCTCCTGGAATTGCGCAGCGGGCTTCGCGACAGAGTAAGTATATACCAATTGGGAGATTCGCATATTCAATCGGGTTACTTTTCCGGCACCGCCAGATCTTCCTTGCAAGAATATTTTGGCAATGCCGGCAGAGGCCTGGTTTTTCCTTTGCGTTTGGCCGGAACGAATCAACCTGACGATTATAAAATCATAAGCAGTTATGGATTCAGCCGTGATTCCTCGCCCAAAGGCATCAGTGGCTACAATCTGGGGATGGGATCCAAGGCGTCTCTACAGCTAAGCACTAATAATTTCTTTGGTTTGGATAGCAAGTTCAATAAGCTCTCGGTGCTGATGGAAGCCACCGGAGGAACCCTGGAAGTATCTCAGCAAGAGGCCAAAAGAATGGATTTGAACCTTGGTAAATACAAATTCTCGTCTTTAGCCTGGGAACAAGCCGTAAATAGCATTTCCCTTAGTATCGAAGGGGATAGTTCCACACTTTATGGGCTGATGCTGGAAACTGCCAATCCCGGTTTGCTTTACCACTCTGCGGGCATAAACGGCGCTGGCTTTTACAATTTGGCAGATTCCTCCCGACTGTTTGAGCAGCTAAGCCTTCTGAATCCTGATCTGATCGTTATTTCGCTGGGAACTAACGATGCCCAGGGTAACTATCGCAACGATGTATTTGCACAGAACTTGCAGCGGTTTATGAATTTGCTTAGAACCAATTGTCCCGAAATCCCCGTGATCTTCACTTTGCCACCCGATTCGCACAAGCGTGGAAAGCACAATGCCGATCTGGCCAAAGTGGAAAAGGTAATCGCGGATTATGCCAAAGACAACCGCTGCGCATGGTGGGATCTGGGAAAGGTGATGGGCGGGAAAAACAGCGTCAGTAAATGGCGCAAGGAACAAATGGCTTCCAAAGACCTTTTACATTACACGCCCAAGGGCTATATGTTGCAGGGATACCTGTTTTACCAGGCCATAGTGAAGGCCTATAAATCCTTTAGCGAAACCCCGGGAGAAGAAAAATAGTGGAATTCATAACACGGATAATCTCCTCGCTCAGTTATAACATGCAGCATCCTCTGCTTTTCAACAGCACTTTTTTCCTCTTCTTCTTTTTGCTTATCCTGGTTTTCTATCCGCTTATCGTAGATAGAATTAAGGTTCGAACCTGGTATCTGCTGCTCTTTTCCCTGTATTTCTATTATAAAACCAGCGGCGTTTTCGTGCTGTTGTTGCTGGCTACATCAGGAGTGAATTTCCTTTTGGGCAATGGCATTCATGCTTCTCATACCAAAGCTGGCAAACGTGGGTTGCTGCTTCTAAGCCTTGTTTGGAATCTGGGAACGCTTGGTTATTATAAATATACTAATTTCCTGATAAATACGCTTAATCAGGTCTTTGGTGGTAATCTGCCTATGATGGATATCTTTCTGCCTGTGGGGATATCCTTTTTTACCTTCCAAACCTGGAGCTACACCCTGGACATATATTTCGGTAAGTTAAAGCCAATTAGAAGCTTCAAGGACTTCGCCTTCTTCGTATCCTTCTTCCCGCAATTGGTGGCAGGGCCCATAGTGCGCGCTTCATACTTTATACCTCAGATAAATAAACGCCTGCATTTGGATAGCGATATCATCGCCAGGGCTTTGGTTTTGATCTTTGCAGGCCTACTAAAAAAGGGTGTGATTGCCGATTATATCTCCATCAATTTCGTAGACAGAGTCTTCGATAATCCCGCGCAGTTTTCTGGCGTAATAAACCTGATGGGCGTATATGCCTATGCCCTGCAAATCTATTGCGATTTCAGCGGTTATTCCGATATTGCCATTGGACTGGCTGCGCTATTGGGCTTTGAACTTCCTGTAAACTTTCTTACGCCATATCGTGCCGGTAGTATCACGGAATTCTGGCGACGCTGGCATATTTCGCTTTCCACCTGGCTGCGCGATTATCTCTATATTCCTCTGGGTGGAAATCGCAAAGGCACGGTGCGCACCTACATAAACCTGATGATCACAATGCTCCTTGGAGGCTTATGGCACGGTGCTTCCTGGAACTTCGTGGTGTGGGGTGGACTGCATGGCATCGCCCTGGCCTTCGATAAACTGGTCGGTGGTTATAAGCTTATGACAAATAAGTGGTTAAAGCCGTTTGGCGTGATCATCACTTTCCACTTTGTTTGTTTCTGCTGGATCTTTTTCCGTTCGCCCGATTTTGCCAGTGCGGGCCTGATGATTTCACGCATCTTCACTGTTTTCAGCGGTAATCAATTCTGGCTGTGGATTGCCGAATACCGCATCGTAGCGATACTTTTAGCAACGGGATTTATCTTCCATTGGATTCCCGATTCCTTTGATCTGGGCTTCGAAAAGTTTCTCAGACGCGTTCCCATGCCCGTTCAAGCGTTACTGCTGGCCATGGTTATCTGGATTCTTTTCCAGGCTCGCTCTGCGGATATTCAACCCTTCATTTACTTCCAATTTTAGAGGATTAAGACCATGCCACATAAACTTCTTCCCAGCTTTCAAGGCTATCCTTGGGGAGATTTGAGCTACATCCAAAAGCTATGCAATCTGCCAGACCAGATTGGCAGCCCCCTTGCGGAGATGTGGCTGGGAGCACATCCACGTTCTTCCTCAAAGATTATAATAGGGGAGAGGGCCATTCCCTTGAATATGGCCATAGAAGCTGATCCCCAAAGGCATCTGGGACAGGCTATCGATCTTTACCAGAGTCGTTTGCCTTATCTTTTCAAAGTCCTGGCCGCGGCCAAACCCCTATCCATTCAGTTGCATCCGGATAAACAAACTGCCAGCAACGGCTTCAAAGCGGAAACAGACGCAGGGATTGCCCTGGACGATCCTAAACGAACCTTCAAGGACGATAACCACAAGCCAGAGCTGATCTGCGCGCTTACTCCTTTTACCATGCTCTGCGGGTTTCGCCCCTTCCCTCAGATCATGGAAATTCTTGCAGCTTTCACATTGGAAAAGCCCATGCATAAGGCAAAGGATTTTATCCAAAATCCCGATAGCCATTCGCTAAAGGAATTGTACCACGTAGTGATGCATCTTAAGCCAATGGAAATCAAGCAGTTATTGGATTCATATATACTATGTGCCCATACAGCTGATTCCTTGCAGAAAGATATCATCGATACCTGCCGCGCCTTGCAGCAGTTCTTCCCCAATGATGTAGGAGTGCTGGCTCCGCTATTCTTTAATATCATTACTCTAATGCCAGGTGAAGCGATGTTTTTGAAGGCTGGCATGTTACATTCCTATGTTCATGGTGTGGGTCTGGAACTGATGGCCAATTCCGACAACGTGATAAGGGGAGGGCTAACCGATAAATACATCGATTTGGATGCCTTTTTTGACATCGCCGATTTTTCTGCATTTCACGCTGATATACTTAGTCCCGTTTCCTGTAATGGCCTTGCTTTTTACCCCAGCCACACTCCCGAATTCCAGCTTGGCACCATAATCCTGGATGGCAATATCACTATGCCAAACAGGAATTCTCCCCATATCATCCTGGTTTTGGAAGGAAAGATATGCATCCCTGGTCTGGGTGAACTAACCCAAGGTGAAGCAGCCTACTATCCGGCTTCTGAGAGCAGTATCAATATGGATGGTCGGGCAAAAGTGGCGATAGCGGGAATAGCTGTTTAATCAAAGCAAGTATTTCTTATCTTTAAACGAGCAGAAGCAAGTCTGTAAGTTAAATGGGCTGAGAGACATGCGGAGGATGGAGATGCAGTGTTGGAGTCGATCTGGTGTTTCCCCGTTATCTGCCTATCTTCTTGTTTATCAGCCAAATGAGCTGCACCTTTGAGTTGCACAGCATAGCGCGAGCAGAGGCGTAGAATACTGCTGTTGATTGGAAAAGAGTATTATTTTGATGACGTACAAGAATCATTTCCAATGCGATGTCCACGCGATGCCCATGCACATGCCTGGGAATCACATGGTGATCGTATGCTTACTGGTTAGAGTAAGAACACTTATCTTGCAGGGGCATGTATTACACCATCCGGATTCCACAAAGCCTATGTAATCGCTGATCATGCAAGATTAATTGCTGGGGTGTATGAAGAGAAAATCCGGATAAATTCGGTGTACTGACGGAATAAATTCCGTGATCTTGCCTTCACTATTTCACGTTTTCATCCTATTGCACTTTG
>CAZSST010000038.1:0-10213 GCA_964609575.1 uncultured Candidatus Cloacimonas sp. | reverse complement strand
TGAAATGATTCAGGAGAATGCCATGCGCAAATGTTTGCTATTTATCTTGCTAAGTGCCATGATAGCTTTCAGTTATGCAGACGAACTGGACGATAAAATGCGTCAGTTGCAGGAACTGCAAAAACAGCTGGAAAGCACGGAGCAAAAAGCAAAACAGACCAAATCCAAGAAGCAGAAGACCGATACCGAGATTCAGCGTACTTCCTCGCTTAAACAGCGCAGCGAAAAGAACATTAAGAAACTGAAGCAAGAGGAATCGGTGGTAATCGATTCGCTGCGTTCGGTTTCGGAGCGTTTGGAACATGCGGAATTGCGTCTTGGGGATATGCACAAAGAGCAGAATAGCGAGCTGGATATGCTGCTGCGCGTGGATCGTTCTTTTCGGCAACAACAAATACATCACCGTGATCATCGCTATCTGAAGCACTTTATTGAAGGCAGCCGGCGCAAGATCGATAGTCTCACGGGCTACCGCATTGCCTTAAGTCAAGCTCAGGAACTCCATCAAAATGAAGCCAGCAAAATCAGCAAAAACGTAAGAAAAGAAAGCACTAATAAAGCCTTATATGAGAAGCAGATAAAGAATCTTGCCTCTCAAAGCAAACAACTTACCAAGGAAGAGCAGAAGCTGCTGAATCAGATCAATCAATTGAAGAAGGACAGCGCATCCCTGGAAAGTCTGATTAGCCAATTGATGGCCAAAGCCGGCAAAGAGCCTTCCAGCTATCAGTTTACAGGCAAAAAGATTTCCTGGCCCCTGCGCGGAAAGATTATCCGTAGCTTTGGACAGGAAACCCGCAGCTATGGCACCAGCGTGGTTAGCAAAGGAATTGAAATAGCCGCTACGGAGGGAACCAAGGTAGTTGCCGCGGATGATGGGGAAGTGATCTTTTCGGATCGCTACGGTGGACAGGGAAAGATGATCATTATCGATCACAAGAATGGATTTTTTACCCTCTATGCCTATTGCAGTGAATTGCTGGTAGGTCGGGGAACGAAAGTGAAACGTGGCCAAAGCATCGCCAAAAGCGGCATGACCGGCTCGGCCACTCAAGCCTCCCTGCACTTTGAATTGCGCAAGGATGGCAGGGCAATAAACCCCATAAGTTATCTGGAATAGGAGCTGTTATGCAGATATTGCGTGATCCCGGCCCTCGCAAGCTGGAGAAATTTTTGGCTAAGAATCAGCTTCAAGACACCACGATCCTGCATTGGACGGGATCGATGTGGGGAATAGGCTGTCGCGCTTCATCCCTGGAGGCTATTAAGCGCATCCAAAAGCTGAAGCAGCGTCCCGAAGGTTTGGGCTACATCGCTTTAATTCCCGATTTGTCCGTGCTTGATGCTGCTCAAGTGCCACCGGCGCTTAAACCCTTGATGCAACAGTATTGGCCGGGGAATCTGAGCATTGTTTTCCCCTATGAAGATCCGCAGCTTAGCGCTATCACCGTTAAAGGCAAGGTATCCTTCCGCGTACCGTCCGACCCGCTGTTAAGGACTTTTATCAGCAATCTGGGCGAACCGTTGATCAGTACCAGTATCAACGTTTCGGGATTGATGCCCGAAGAAGACCTCAGTAGAATCGAACGTATGTTTGGGGCTTGGTTTGACGTGGGTTTATATCCCCATCGCAGCGCGATTCGCAGTGGTTCGGAACATTCCACCATAATCGAATATATGAGGGCGGGAGAACCTGGTTTTACGGGGCATAATGACGATATTAAGTGCCTGCGGGAAGGTTCGGTGCCATTCTATGAAGTAAAGCAATCATTCAAGCTGCCCCTCATCAGTTTTGTTTGCACTGCCAATATCTGCCGCAGTCCCCTTGCGGAGTACCTTTTCCGCAAAATGATGAATGATCGCCATTTGCCCTATGCTGCTGATTCCAGCGGAGTTCATGCCATTGCCCATGAGATGTCCCTGTCCTCGCTGCAGCTCCTATTGGAACAGGGGATTGAAGATGCCAGGGCACATGTGGCCAAACAGATTACCCCGCAGATGGTTAGCTCCAGTTGGTTGGTGCTTACGATGGAAGAACGCCAGCGCGATTGGATTAGAGCACAAAATCCTCACGCGGCCAATAAAGTATTTACTCTAAATGAGATAGTAGGAGAAAGCGGTGATATTGCCGATCCCATAGGCACCGGAATTGATTATTACCGGGAAATCTACCAGCAAATAGAAGACAGGCTGAAGCGCCTGATCGATAAAATAACCAGCGGAACCCTGCATCAAAAGGAAACCGGATGAATTTAGATACTCCCCTTACCCCTGCTTTGATTGCCGAACATGGCATCAGCCCCCAAGAATATGAACAAATTGTAAGCATCTTACATCGCGAGCCAAACATCGTGGAGCTTGGCATTTTCAGCGTGATGTGGAGCGAACATGCCAGCTACAAAAACTCCATCCATTTGCTAAAAACCCTTCCCAAAGAGGGAAAGGCAATGCTGGCAAAAGCCGGAGAGGAAAATGCCGGAGTGGTGGATATCGGCCAGGGCTGGGCTGTTTCGTTCAAAATTGAGAGCCACAATCACCCCTCGGCTTTGGAGCCCTATCATGGCGCCGCCACAGGCGTGGGAGGTATTCTGCGTGACATATTTACTATGGGTGCACGTCCGATTGCAGCGCTTAACTCACTACGCTTTGGAAATCTGGAAAATCCCCGGGTGAAACATCTTTTAAAGGAAGTGGTGCATGGCATCGCCGATTACGGGAATTGCTTTGGAGTGCCCACGGTTGGTGGAGAAACCTGGTTTAATGACAGTTACGAAGGCAATCCCCTAGTTAATGCCATGGCAGCGGGGATTGTGCGCCATGGAGGTATTGCCCGCAGCGCTGCATCCGGCGTAGGAAATGCCGTATTGATAGTGGGAGCTACCACTGGACGGGATGGAATTCACGGTGCTACTTTCGCATCGCTGGAGCTGAGTGCAGAATCAGAAGAAAAAAGAACCGCCGTACAGGTGGGTGATCCCTTCCTGGAAAAACTATTGCTGGAAGCAACTTTAGAGGTTATCCAAGCTGGTTTGGTGGTAGGAATTCAAGATATGGGCGCAGCGGGGCTAACCTGTTCCAGCAGCGAAATGGCAGGTAAAGGCGGGGTTGGAATCGAAATGGACATTGCCCTGGTACCGCAACGGGAAACAGGGATGACGCCATATGAGATAATGCTTTCCGAATCACAGGAGCGCATGCTGCTAATCGTGAAGCCGGAACATGTGCAAGAGATTAGAAACATCTTTGCAAAATGGGACCTGGACGCAGTGCAAATTGGCAAAGTAACTGATGATAAGCTGCTTAGGATTCTCTGGCATGGCGCTAAGGTTGCCGAAATTCCAGCCGAAACGCTGGTTCTGGGTGGTTCTGCTCCGATCTATATGCCTGAGGTGAAACGCCCGGATGAGCTCGATGCCCTGCAAAACTACGATCTGAGCACTATCGCAGAGCCCCAGGACTACGCGGCCAGCCTGATGAAACTGATTGGCAGCCCCAATCTGGCCAGCAAGCATCGCGTTTATCAGCAATACGATCACATGGTGCAAATTGGCACCGTTATCGAGCCTGGAAGCGACGCTGCAGTGGTTCGTATCCCCGAAACAGAGATGGCAATAGCCCTTGCAACCGATTGCAACGCGCGCTATTGCAGCCTCGATCCCTATTTGGGAACCATGATTGCCGTGGCCGAATCGGCGCGTAATGTGGCCTGTAGTGGCGCTAAACCTATCGCGATCACCAATTGCCTTAATTTCGGAAATCCCAATAAACCCGAATCGTATTACTTTTTCAGCGAAGCCATCCGGGGGATGAGGGACGCCTGCCTGGCTTTTGGCACGCCCGTAACCGGCGGCAACGTGTCATTTTATAACGAAAATCCCCATGGCGCTATCTATCCCACGCCGGTGATCGGAATGCTGGGTTTGATGCCAGATTATACCAGGGCTTTGTCGCAATACTTCAAGCAAGCCGGGGATATAATTGTGCTACTGGGCAATTTAGCTGCCAAGCTGGATGCCTCGGAATACCTTGCCGTGGAGCATGGCTTGGAAGCAGGCACCCCACCTATGCTTGATTTGGAGCTTGAGAAGCGCTTGCAGCAATTAGTTATTGATCTTAATGCTGAGGGTATGCTGCATAACGCCCACGATGTATCCGACGGCGGTTTACTCATCGCCATTGCTGAATCCTGCTTTGCAAGGGGGAATACCTGGGGTGCAGAGCTTGATTTCCCTATTAGCGGCCTGGCAATGCAAACCTATTTCGGCGAGGCAAATAGCCGCATCCTCGTCTCCATCGATCCTGCAAAGCTTGATTATCTCTATGCTAAAGCGAAAGATATGGACATCGCCTGCCACGAATTGGGTAGAGTATGCGCTGCGGATTACTTACGTGTAAATAGCGATATCAAGATCAAGATCAGTACCTTGCGCCAAAGTTGGGAGCAGGGCCTAATCATATAAAAAGGGAGCAAACACATGAGAATGGACTTCTTTTTTGGAAACTTCTTCTGGGGGATCCTGGTGATCCTTTTTGGTCTATCTATCTTCTTGAAAGGCTTTAACATCCATCTGCCTTTAGTGAAGGTGTTTTTCGCCATCATGATCATCATGTTTGGCATCAGAATTCTGGTAGGTAGCGGTGCACCACGTCATAAAAGCGGCAGCGTGCACTACCCGAAGGGAACTACCCAGAATTACAGCCGTAATCGCACCGAGTATAGCTTTGTTTTTTCCGGCGGTACTTTGGACCTCACAGGGATTAAGCCCGATGCCAAAGACCTCGAAATTTCGGTAGTATTTGGCACCGCCACGGTGATATTACCCTCAGACATCAAGTTTGACATCGAGCCCACAACTGTTTTTGGAGCTACCTATCTCCCCGGAAACAGCTATGTTGGCTTCGGCGAAGATAATCTGGTGTTGAATCCCGAAAACCAGGCTAAGCCCATCAATATCGAATCCACCGCCGTGTTTGGCAGGGTGGAATACGTGATTAAAGACCGTCCTGCATCGACTACGGAATCTAGCGCAGCGCCAGACAGCCTGAACAAGGATAGCGAATTCTAAAGATACAGTGTCAGATTACCGTTTGAAGTGTAGAAGGATATGAAAGCATTTCGCCTGAAAGCGCTGCTGCTTATCTTTGCAATTTGCAGCTATATGGGTGTGCTACGCGCCCAAAGCTTGGGCTATGCGCTCAGCGGAGGTGGAGCCAGGGGATTCGCTCATATAGGTGTGCTTAAAGTATTGGAAGAGGAGGGAATAAGGCCAAATAACCTGGCTGGAACCAGTATTGGCGCTATCATCGGCGCGCTCTACGCCATTGGTTACAATCCTGCAGAAATTGAAAGCATCTGCATCAATCTCGATTGGCTGTCTCTGGTGCGTGAACAACACAGCCGTCAAGAGCTTTATATTGGCCAAAAGCGCTGGGCCCCCTATGGTAACGCCGTATTTGAACTGGATGATGATTGGGTACCCAAGCTCCCTTCCAGCGTGTATCTTGGCAATAAAATAAATCTCGATCTTTTCCGCCTATTCGCTACCGCTTCGCAAACCGACGATTTTTCCCAGTTTCCCACCTCCTTCAGTTGCAATGCCACTAATCTCATCACCGGCGAAGCGAAGGTCTTTTCTGGCGGATCGTTGATGCAGGCTATTCGTGCTTCTATGTCCATCCCCAGCTTAGTACGCCCTTTTGAGGTGGAGGGGGAAACCTATATCGATGGCGGTATATCACAAAACCTTCCCATCGATCTGCTTCACGATCAGGGTGCCGATAAGGTGATTGCCATCAAAGTTAATTCTTCGCTGCGCAAGGCTGACAATCTGGATAACCTGGTGGAAGTGCTTGATCAGACAATCAATATCGGCATCACCAGCAATCTGAACGAGCATCTTTCCACTGCCGATCTTGTTCTGGAACCCGATCTCAGTGAAATTCAGGCCACTGACTACTTGCACATTGCAGAGATCATTGACGCAGGTGAACGTAGTGCCCGGGCTCAAATAGAGCTTATTCGCGCGTTCAAGGCACAATTGCCAAATCAGAAACCACGGCCTCGATCAGACTTTAACAAGCATCTGGATCGCTTTAGTATAGCAGAGATAGATGTTTTTGGAAATCAACATATCAGCTCAGCCAAAACCAAGGAATATTTAGCATTACACACCGGTAAAATCTATAGCACGGAAGATATCTATCGTTCCTGCGTAAATGCATGGAATTCTCAAGCTTACAATACGATCTATCCTATTCTGAAGAAACGCAATGATGGGACTTATGATCTGCAAATCCATGTTTCGGAGCGCCAACGCCGTCAGATGGCTGTGAGTACTGCCTACACCAGCGAAGATAAGCTTACCGCGGGGGGAGTGCTAACCCTTACAGATTGCCTGCTAAAGAATTCCAAGTTGATCGGAGAACTGAAGCTGGGTGGACGTAATGAACTGAACATCGATTATGTGAAAAACTTCGGTGAACAATGGGGTGCATATTATCGTATCTTTCCCTATATCAATGAGAAAACAATCTATGATTACCTTGAACACGAGAAAATACGCAGCGTTAAATCCCTCGAATGGGGTTTCACCTCCGGGGTGGGAATATTTGCGCGCGACCTGTTAATCGGTGAGGCATTCATCTTTTCCAATCGCAATAGGTTATACAATGAAATAGCCGAAAACCATGCCATTCCCAAGAATACCATCGATAGCGGCTTTGGACTAAAAGTATATCATGAGAGTCTTGACGATTACATCTTTCCCACCAAAGGTTTCCGCATAATCCATAAGTTCCTTTTTTCCCGCAATCGCGATATCAGCGATTTCATTTACAGCAGCTTTTTTGGTAGGTGGGAAGCCTATCAGCCGCTGTTCTCAAACATCAATCTGCAGCTATCCACCCAAGTGGGCTCATATTTTAATTCTGATAACATCGATAGCTTAAATCCTTTTGCTCTGGGCGGTTCGGATGGATTTATGGGATATTCGCGCAACGAAGTAAGCGCCCCTCACTATCAGATCATCAGCGCCGGATTGGGTTACCAATGGCGAAGTAAATGGTACGCCCAGGCGGGCTCACAATTGCTTCGTTATTCCGACCGCGAACTTTGGGGGGTGGTAAAGAACTGGGAGCATTGCTTCTATACAGGTATCGGATTTAATAACAAGCTGTTACCTGCAAGGCTTACCCTGTCCCTTAATGAGGACAAAGAGCTGAATTCGTTCCTTAGTATCGGTTATAACTTCGACATCTTCAGCTTTTCCAGAAAGTAAGCATTATCCACCTTCAAACTGAAGTTATCTTGGCCTCATGAATTCCAATAGTTTTACTCAGGATAAAACCCACAGCCTTCCAAGAATCATCCTACATTCATCCAAGAACCATCCCAGATCAGGATGTTGGTTGGATCTGGGATGGATAATGCTTGATATCAGGGGTAAAGCAAGGCTGCTGCTTGCTTTTGGAAAGATTATGTTCTACTATATGCTTAGCAGTTGAGCCTTGAGGTTGTCGCAAATCTCCCGGGATTTAGCGGCGCTTTCACTTTCCACATAGATGCGAATAATGGGCTCGGTTCCGCTCTTGCGAATATGAATCCAATGCTTGTTGCCTATGGCTTTGATGCCATCCTGAGTATCAAATTCATAGCCTTTAAGAAGCTCCGGGATGGCAGCCATCACGGGTTCCATCTTTTCGGGGGCCAGGCTTAGTTTATCTTTGGCAAAAGCATAGTGGGGAAGACGTTGCACCAGCTCTGAGATACTATTTCCGCTTTCGGAAATCAAGCCGAGAATAATGGCCATACCCGCCAGAGCATCACGGGTGTAATGCACATCCGGACAAATGATTCCGCCATTGCCTTCACCGCCGATAGGGGATTTAAGTTCTTGCATTTTCTTGCCCACATTAATCTCACCAACTTTGGTACGATGTACTGAAACTCCATAACGAGCCGCGATATCGTCAGAAAGCATTGAACTGCTGAGATTTACTACTATGTCTCCCGGTTTCTTGGGCAATACAAATAGCTCTGCCAGGGCCACGCTGAGCTCTTCGCCAATGCAGCTTCCCTGGTCGGAAACGATGGAAAGCCTGTCCACATCTGGATCGGTGGCAAAGCCCAGATCGGCTCCATAAAAACGTACGGCTTCCTCAAGCTGACCAAGATTTTCATTCAAGGGTTCGGCGATGTGGCTGAAAACACCGGTGGGAGCTGAATTGAGCTCGTATACTGTGCATCCCAGGCTACGCAGTAACAGGGGGGAAACTAGGCCTCCAGCACCATTTACGGAATCGATAACCACCTTCAACTGACGGCTTTTTATCTTTTCCACATCCAGGTAGGGGATGGCCAAAACCTTATCGATATGCCTGGCGGTAGCTTCGGGATCGTTTCTCAGCGTGCCCATACTATCCCAACTAGCCCAGGCTATATCGCTATCGGCGGCTGCTAAAAAAGCCATCGCTTTGTCCGCAGCAAGAAACATCCCATCGGCATCCACGAACTTCATGGCGTTCCACTGCGGGGGATTGTGACTGGCGGTGATGGAAATACCGCCAATGGCAGCTGATTCTTCCACTGCCAATAAAACGGTAGGCGTGGAGACAATACCCAGGTTTATAACGTTGCAGCCTGTACCCATCAGCGCGGCAATGATGGAATGGAGCATCACTTCACCCGTGGTGCGCGAATCTCTCCCCACAATAATTGTAGGCTCCATCTCGGGATAGGCTGCCTTTTGGGCGAGGCCAAAGCTGGCTGCATATTGAATCGCCACCATAGGATTAAGGGTGTCCGCAAAGACACCCCTAACTCCGCTAACGCTTGTCATTAGCTTGCTCATAGTTCGTTTACATTCCGAATTCGGCGCGGTTGTCCACGATCTTGGCATCTTTTTTCATGGCATCATACCATCTGTTCCAGGCAGCATCTTCAAGGCGCTTTTTGATCTGATCCTGTCCGTCCTTATCTTTGCTGAAAGCATTGAGATCGGGGATTTTACGTTCGTTACAGGTGATGATGAAGCTTCCTTCCTTGGTGCTTACGAGGCCGGAGGTTTGGCCTGCTTTCAGCTTCAGAGCCGCGGTGGTGAATTCATCGGCTTTGCCAACGTTCGGAATATTGTCGCCTTGCTTATGGGCGTTCAAATCGAGCACTTTCCAGCCTTCTTTAACTGCGGCGGTGAAGTACTCGCCCGAGGGGTATTTGGCCATAAATGCTTTGGCTTTGGCGGTGGTATTGGCCACTTTCTTCTCTTTTTCAAGCTGGAATTTTATTCTCAGCTTTACTTTTTCAAAGTCTTCCACATACTCTTTTTCGTTGTTCTGCAGTTGGGCGATGATGCTGCGATTCTGGTCGTCGCGAACTACGGCAGAAACAGCCTTGGCTTTTTTAGTTTTCATGAATTGGATAAGAGCGGCGTTATTGCCGATGCCGGGGATGTAAGTTTGGTCGTGAGCCACCCAATCGCTTTCCTGTGCTTCCATTTTCAATTCTTTGGCAGCTTTGTCGATGCCTTTTTTCTTTATCAGGGAAGCGGCTTTTTCGATGCTATCCATAAGTGCGTTTTTGGTGGCATCGGAGGCTTCCACTTTCAGCAGAATGTGGCTGGCCTTGATACGTGGGTCTTCCGGCTTTTCGGTGGCAATGCTATCGCAGCGGATGATGTGCCAGCCGAAATTGGTTTTCACGGGCTTGGATATCTGTCCTACGCGCAGTGCGAAGGCTGCGGTTTCAAATTCGGGAACCATCTGGCCTTTGCCAAATACGCCCAGGGAACCACCATTTTGGCCTGAACCGGGATCTTCGGAATATTCTTTGGCCAGGGCTTCGAAATTCTCGCCTTTGATAACTCGATTATAAATGTCGTCGGCACTAAGCTTAACGCTGGCAAAATCCTTGTCCGAAGGCTTTTCTTCGAAAGCCAGATATTTGAAGCGGGAAGCGGGTCCCTTCTTAAACTCCGTGTTCTTATTCTTGTCATAATAGGCTTTGATTTCCGCATCGGTAACGGTTACCGGCTGCGAAAGATTGTAATCAAACCATATAAACTTGCCGCTAACGGTGTCATTTTCCTTGGTATATTGAGCCTTCAGGCTGTCCAGGGTGATACCGCTTTTGGCTTTAATTTTCTCCTGAAGCTTCTGACGAGGAAGATAGCTGCGCACATAGTCTTCCATCATTACAAAGAACTCGGGATTGTTCTTC
>CAZSST010000037.1:7000-17458 GCA_964609575.1 uncultured Candidatus Cloacimonas sp. | reverse complement strand
CCTGGTGATCATGCAGGGTTATGCGCTGCTGGACAATTTTGGCCAGGGCATTTGGGTGCATATCATCCTGGTGAGAATCGTGATTGGCGAACTAAGCGGGATCATAACAGCGCTGGTAGTAATTGCCCGTAGTGGCACGGCGATTTCCACCGAGCTGGGAAACATGGTGGTGAGCCGTGAGATCAGTCTGCTGAAATCCATGGGCATCTCGCCGATCAGTTATCTGGCAGTGTCGCGGATTTTGGGGGTGGTGATTGCCATGATCGTGCTCACCATGTATTTCAATTTGATTGCCATTCTGGGGGGATGGCTGTTTACGCAATTCTTTAATCCCTTGGAATTTAATTCTTTTATGAACGATTTATTTTCCGAAATGCGTTTTCCCCTCATTCTGATGAGCATCTTGAAATCGGTTATCTTTGGCTTGATTATCGCCATCACCGCATCCTATGAAGGCATGCGGGTGGGACGTGCATCCACGGAAGTTCCGCAGGCAACTATTCGCACGGTGGTGCGCTCCATCTTCACGGTGATCATTGTAAACATAGTTGTCACCTGGTTATTCTGGATGCTCATGATATGAAAATAAGTTTTAAAAAGGTAAGCAGTTCCGGAAACCTAAGGGATTTTGATCTGGAATTCAACACTATAGGGTGCACGGTGATTCACGAACCTGGCGAAAAGAATTCCTGTGCGATCCTGGCACTATTGGGAGGAGTGGATGATTTGGTTTCGGGGTGTTTACAGCTTGATGAGGTTGATTATCACCGCTATCTTGAAGATAAAGAGCAGCTTGCCGTATTCAGCTATGTTTTCGATGAAGGCATCATGCTGGCCAATCTGAATTTGAAGGAGAATCTGTTATTGCCTTATCGCAAGAGGTTTGAAAGCAGAAGCATGGCAGATTTTGAGCAAAGCGTGGCCAAGTGGATGAGTCTCATGAATCTGAAGGTGGATCTAAATCTGCGTCCGGTGATGATTGATGCTGCCGAAAGGAAGTTTCTCAGCCTTATCCGGGGTTTGATAACCGAGCCGCAATTGCTGCTGATAGATGATCCCTATTATATTTTGAATAAAACTCAGCGGCACATCATGCTGGAATTTTTGCGGGAAGTGAAGCAGCAGCAAGCGCTGTTGATTGCCAGTGCAGATGATGACTTCAGGGAAGATTTTGCCGATCTGGTGATCGATCTGAGCAAAAAGGGGATTGGTTGTGGCGGAAACTCCAAGTAAATGCTTGACAGAAATTCAGCCCTCAAATTACAATGATAGAGCGTAATAGAACCTACTATGATTAATAAGATAAAGCATGCCAATCAGATCGTCTTCACTTTTGTGAGCATTCCGGTGCTGGTGTTGCTGGTAGCCTTGGTATTTATCGCTATCCGGCAGCACGTACTGGAAAAGAAATTTATTTATCACACCACGGTAAGTAATGCCACGGGTCTGTCTCCGCAAACGCCCATTCTCTTCAAGGGTTTCCAGATTGGGAGAGTTCGCAAGTTCTGGCTGCGCTCGGATGGCAACATCGGGCTTACCTTTCACATTCTGAATAGGTATAAACACATGATGGTAAAGGGCTCGGTGCTGGTTCGCACCACCAATCCCATCACCAATAAAACCACTTTGGAGTTTGTTCAGGATCGCAGTTCCAAAATTCCCTATGCGGAAGAAAGTCAGGTGCTATCGGCGGATTTTCGGGAAGGAAAAAAGCAGCTGATGATCATCAGTCCCAATCAGGGTGATGCCATTTCCACGATCATAAACAATCTGGCCAAGCTGAGCACTGATCTTACCGGAGATCATCATGCCGATCGGGGAGTTATTCCCAGGCTGCTGGTGAACGTGGCTGATATTTCCGAACAGGTGAATGCCGGTATGAACGATGCGAGGATCATTATGGCTGAAGTGGCCATCCTCACCAGGAATTTGAACCAAGATCGCAATCCCGATGCCGGGGTGGTTATTCGTCTATTGAACAACATGGCCGATATCAGCGATGGTTTGAATAAGCAAATGGATGAAGTAGATGGCATTATGAAGGGATTGAATGTGGCAATCCAGAATTATGGCGATCCCGATTCGCTGCTTATAAGGCTTGTTGATCCCAGCATGGAGCTTTTTATAAAACCTCTAAGCACCACCCTCTATAGCCTTACCGGGGCCATGGATGAGCTGGAAGGGATTTTGGACAAGATCAATGATCCCAAGCTTACCCTGCTGATGATAAATCTGAATGAGAATCTGGAGCGCTCGAAGAAAACCCTGGAAGCGCTCAATAATAACCCCCTGCTTCGCAAAGGGATAACCCCTTCACAGCAGAAACAGGGGCCTGCTCCACAGCGTATGCATGAGGTGAAGCCATGAGGCATTGGTTTACCGCTATTGCTCTATTGCTGCTGGCTGCTTGTTCGTCCCTTAAGCCACCCATCCAGCCTCAGGAAAAGCTGGACGCAGATACATATTACAACCACGGGCTGAAGTGTGAAAGCCTGCTCCAGAGGCAAGCTGCGGCCAAAAGCTTTTCAGCAGCCCAAGCAATTTATCGCAGTTTGGGGGATGCTGAAGGTACCGTGGCCAGTAACTGCGGCCTGGCCAGAACGGTTTTTCATGCTGGTGATGCCGATGCCTATGCTAATCTGAAGCAAGAGATTGGCAGCTATATTGGCGAAGTGGATAGCAGCCTGGCTTACTTTTTGGTGCTGTTGAATGTGTATGAGGCACAGCAACGTGAAGATTATCACACTATTTCCCAAATGGCGGTCAGTAAAGCTGATTACCCTGCCCATGCGAAGCTGCAATTAGCTGCTGCCAAGCTTCAGGCAGATGCGCATTTGGGAACTGCCTATCCCGGCGCTGCAGCTTCCCTGAAATCCATGGCCAGCAAGTATCGCAAGCAACTGAAGAAAAAGGGGGCTAATTCAGAATTGTACAGCCTGGCCCTCTACTCTCTGGCTTTTCATCACTACAGCATCGCTGAGTATCAGCAGTGTTTGGATTACTTGAAAACCTGTATCAAACTGGATTACCAATACGGAAATCTGATGGCTTTGGGGCATAACTTGTGGCTGCAAGGTCAAGCCGAAGCTGCTATGGGGAATAATGATGCTGCGTTAGCATCGCTACGCCGAGCCCAGGGTATCTTTTTTGAATATGATAATTCCGAAGCTCTGGGCAAGATAATAGAACTAATTGCAAACATAAAGGATAAACCCTAAGATGATAGGGTTTGCATTTCCCGCACAGATGCGGAATAACCAAGCTTCTTTAGATGAACACCCATCCCGTTTGATGGAAAAATTATGAAATTACTTATTAATGCTATGTTACCTACCAGTTCCACTGCCTTGCGCAAAGTGAACATGCTTTTTGAAGATAAGATCATCAAAATAAGCACCGACGAAATTGATGCTCCCGATGATACCGAAGTGATCGATGCGAAGGGACAAATCTTGCTTCCCGGCGGAGTTGATCCTCACGTGCATATGTTAAGTAAAGCAGACACCGCTGCCAAGGATGTGGCAAAACTAACCCAGGCTGCTCTGGAAGGGGGGTGGACTACCCTGGCGGAGCTAAGTTATCACACTGAAGAGCCGGTATTTGATCTTATAAAACTGCAAACGCGCAAAGAGCTCTTTGATAAGCATGCCTTTGTGGATGTAGCGCTGTGGGGTCAGGTGGATATCACAGACTATCCCTATCATGCGGAAGCGGCTCAAGAGCTATGGAGCAAGGGCGTGGTGGGCATATCTCTGTGTGCGCCTTCACCAAATCCGGCCATCGCAGAGATTAGCTTTACCGAGATTATGGATTTGTTCCTGGATATTTATGAAAGCGACACGGCCTTTGCTTTTCAGGGCTATGATCACGAATTATATCCAGAATACTCATTTGATGCCCAGCGTGATGCCATCAAGAAAATCCTGCGGCGCATGCAGGAAAATCCCATCCATATTCCCAGGGTCCCTTCCTGGGCTACCATCGAATTCATCAATAGCATCTCCAAACGCAGTGATATCTCTTATGCCCTGTGTTTCGCTGATTTAATCAGGTTCTATCATCCCGAAGCCAAGCTTCCGGGCTATGATTTTGATTTTTCCGATCCTGAAAACCTGCTGCCGGATTTAATCCGCACCAATAAGATCTATCTGCTCTCAAATTGCAGCGCTCCTCATCCGGATAAGCAAGCTGCTTGCGAGCTTTTCCAGGGACAGGAGATGCAAGGCCTCGAATATTCTTACCTGTGGGTGCTTTCAGAGCTGTATGCCAGGCGTAAGGTTCCCCTGGCCACCTGCATCAAAATGACCAGCGAAAATGCTGCCAAGCGGATGGGACTCTATCCCGTTAAAGGCAGCCTGGATAAGGGTGCAGATGCCGATTTTGTGCTTTACGATCCTAATGGCAAATCCCCTCATCCCAGTCCCGATCCGCATTTGGAGATCACCGGCTGTTTTTCTTCTGTTTACCTGCGTGGCGAACAAGTAGCCGGAACCAACTTTAAAACCAGGCGTAAGGGTGCTTTTGTGCCGCGGCACACCAATCCCAAGCGCAGATATAATAATACCACCTGGATATAGCAAGGAGCATCCATGCACGATAGCATTTCTTACCTGCATCAACAATTACAAAGCCATCCCGAGCTGAAGTACGAGATCAGTTCTCTGGATTGGCAAACCGATTTCCTGCGTTTTTACCACAGCCAAACCAATTATAACATCAGCAAGCACAGCACCCAACTGGCGGCAAAGCTATATCTGGGAAAGAAATCCTATGATTTTAAGGTGATCGATCCCAATACTGCCAAAATCGACCAGGCCTTGGCCACGGCTTTGGAGATTTTGCCCAGTCTAACCGAAGACCCCGATTTTGTAGATGTGGAGGATGATCTGGCCAAAGCTCCGGAAAGGAAGCAGCAAAACAATCTCCACTCTATCCCTTTGGATATGAAAACCCAGATTCTATCTGACCTTGCCAAAGCCACGGCACCCCATAAATTTGAGATTTATGGCACCTTTATTTGCAACTACGTACAGGGCAGGCTGATAAACAGTAACGGTCTGGATAAAGAAAGCAGCAACAGCCCCATCTATTTGGAAGTGAAGGCAGTGCACCAGGAAAGCCAGATCACGGTGCTGGAAACCTTTGGCGGTGAAGATTTTGCATACTTCAATCAGGACGAATTTACCTCCCGCTTGCTGGAAAAAGTGAAGAACTGCACTAATCCCGTGGTGGATATCGAGCCGGGACATTACGACGTAATTCTGGCACCCCGCTGTCTGGCTGAGTTCACAAACTACCTGGCTTATGGCATGGGAGCTCATGCCTATGATCAGCATAGCAGTTACTTTGAAGATAAGCTTGATAAACAGGTTTTTCCAGAGTATATAAACATCACCGATGATCCCACCGATCCCGAGCTTATTCATCGTGATTATGGCTCCGGCGGCAAGCTCTACCGTCCCTTGAAACTGGTGGAAAATGGCGTGTTCCGCGCCTTTATGTGTAATAAATACTATCATCACAAAACCGGCCTGCCCAATAACGGTAACACTGCTTCCTGCCTGCGTATCGGCACAGGTAACAGCAGCCTGGAAGAGATGATTTCCCGAGTGAAAAACGGCCTTTACATTTCCAGCCTGCACTACATGAATTTCATTAATCCCAAAGAGACTTCGCTAACCGGATTAACCCGCGACGGCACCTTCCTGATAAAAGATGGCAAAATCACCAATGTGGTGGTAAACCTGCGTTTCACAGAAAAGATCGATCGCATCATCAGCGGCATCACGGCCCTGGAAAACCGTAGCTATGCGGTTCCCTTCTCCGAAAATTATCACATCTTCGATATCGAAACGATCAAAGCGCCCCATGCCTTGGTCTCCGCATTCAATATTACTTCATCCACGCACCAGATTTAGGAGGCACAGCATGGAACATCTTATAAAAAGCACCATAGAAAAATTGAACCTTCCTTTTGTCCAGTTTGCCGATGTGCGCATCACCATCACCGATTCCGAGGACATCACCTTCCAAAATGGCCATCTGCGTGGTTATGGCGCTGAACATGAGGCCCGGGCGATAGGCATCAGAGTGCTTGTAAATGGCTGCTGGGGCTTTGCCGGAGCCACTAATCTGATTTATGCCAATATCGATGCCCTGATAAACAAGGCGATTGCCAACGCCAGGCATGGCAGCGCGTTTATGAATGATCCGGTCAGCTTTCCTTCGCTGAATGCCACCATCGGTGAATACCACCATCAGCCAGCTATAAATCCGTTCACCATGGACAAACAGGAAAAAATGGACTATCTTGGCAAGCTGGCCACGGCCATTGCTCCCCAAGGCAAAATCGTGCATTCCTATGTGTCCGCCGAATTTATGCACCAGGAAAAGTATTATGCCAATACCGAAGGCAGCTACAGCTACACATCTTATTACAATACTCTTCCCGTGATGATGGTGGTGGCGTCTGATGGTGCTGCTATTCAATCACGCACCTGGCCCGGCCACATGAGTGCTGGCAGGGCAGGTTTTGAGCTGTTTTACAGCCAGAAATTTGCCGAGAATACCGAGACCATCATCAAGGAAGCCACCGACCTGCTGAAAGCACCTACGATTACCGAGGACAAAGCTGATATCATCATCGGTAGCGGTCATCTGGCCTTGCAATTGCATGAATCGGTAGGCCACGCCACCGAAGCCGACCGCATCTTTGGCATGGAAATCTCCTACGCCGGCAAAACCTTTATCAAGCCCGAAATGCTTGGCAAATACCAATATGGCTCTCCCATCGTTAATATCTATTCGGATAGCACCGATCCCCAGGGCCTGGGCTATCATCCTCTGGATGATGAGGGCGTTCCCGGCCAAAAAGTGGATATCATCAAAGACGGAATCCTGGTAAATCAACAGACTTCACGCCAGATTGCCCATAAGCTGGGACTACAGCCATCGTCCAATATGAAGGCGTCCTATGCGGACGATTTTCCTCTGGTGCGCATGACGAATTTCTGCCTGGCTCCCGGAAAGGGTACTCTGAAAGAGCTGATCGCTTCCACTGAGAAAGGTTATCTGCTGGATTTCACCAAAACCTGGAGTATCGACGACAACCGCAATAACTTCCAATTCACCACCGAAATCGGCTATAAAATAGAAAATGGCAAGATCACCGGAATCGTGAAGGAACCCACCTATTTCGGCATCACCAAAGATTTTTGGAACGCTTGCGACGCCATTTGCGGGCCTGAAGAATGGGGCTATCACAGCACCTTCCATTGCGGAAAGGGAGAACCCGGGCAGATCATGCAGCTTTCGCATGGAGTTGCTCCGGCCCGATTCAAAGGTATTAATGTTAGCGTAAAGATGTAACTAAAAGGAACTACTATGGTAAAAGTTGCTATTAGCATCGTTATAATGGGCTTGATTTTTATGCCCATTGCCCTGCAAGCACGCAGTTTTGCACGCTGGCACACTTCATTTGGCAGCATCACGGCGGAGCTGTATGACGAGATTGTGCCCATCACGGCCAATAACTTCATTGATCTCACCAACAGCGGTTTTTATAACAACCTTATTTTTCACCGCGTTGTGCATGATTTTGTGATTCAGGATGGCTGTCCCAATGGCACTGGTACCGGCGGGCCAGGTTACACTATTCCCGATGAATTTTCGCCTCTGTTGCATCATGACCAGGCGGGAATTCTGGCGATGGCGCGGACTTCTGCCCCCAATAGTGCGGGCAGCCAATACTACTTTACTCTTTCTCCCCAGCCACATTTGGATGGAGACTATGCTGTCTTCGGCAAGGTGATCGAGGGTTTAAATACCGTAATGACCATTGGCGATGTCCCTGTGGGCGCCAATAATCGTCCCATCACTCCAGTAAATATCTATCAGCTCAGGATGTTGGATTTGCATATCGTTAGCACCTTCCCCGCCGAAGACACCCTCGAAGTGGCGCAAAACGAACCCCTGATGTTCATCATCGAAGCCACGTCCCAGGCTGCGCAGCTTAGTTACGATTGGTATCTGGACGATGTGCAAATCACCGGACAGCACGATTTTACCCTTGAAACCACTATCAATTCCCCCGGTTGGCATGAATTGCGCTGCCACATAGCCTCCACGGATAGCATTGCCTTTGATGCGCTGTGGGCAATTAATACCGGGACAGCGGTTTCTGATCCAGGCGTTCCGGGAATAGCTTCTCCCACCCTCAAATGCTACCCCAATCCTTTTTCTGAGGATTTAGACCTGGAGTATGACATCAAGCAAGCTGCGGAGGTTAAAATAGATATCTTTAACCTGAGGGGACAAAAGGTGAATAGCATCCCTCTCGGAACCAAGCATGCCGGAACCTGGGCCGCGAAGTGGAATGCTCGCGATGCAAAGGGCGAGGGCTGTAGCCCGGGAGTGTATCTTATATTGCTGCAAGCGGATAACAAAATCACTACGGCCAGGGCTATCCTGGTGGATAAATAACCTGCCTGCTTATTAAGTCTTTGAGGCTTTACAAGTTCAACATCAGCAAGAAGTTATATTTGCCTCATGAACTCCAATAGCTTTATTCAGAGATAAAATGCGGAAGTGCGGTCGATATATGTCCGACTCTCCTTTTCTCTGTGGTAAAAAAACGGATCTCTTTCAAACTGAGTGGGTGGGAAGAAAATCCCAGCCATGATCCTATATCGATGAACAGGTGATGCCCATGCGATGCCCGTGCACTTGCCCGGGGGTCGCATGGGCATCGCACCGTAAATGTATATGTAGTAATCTATTGAATCGTGATGTTGGTTGCCAACTCGGTTTGATAGAGAGCCGGAAGGAAGACCGTTGCACATGGCTGTAGAGCTTGTGTGATATGGCGGTTTGAGTCCCGTCAGGGTTGGTAGTTTAGATAGACACTGATATGGCGGTTTGGAAACCGCCACTACTCTTTTCTGGCGGTTTGGAAACCGCCACTACGCTTTCTGGCGGTTTGGAAATCGCCATTACGGAGTTTGGAAACCGCCAATACACCTGAAACCGCCACTACTTAACTACTGAAAAGCGGACAGAAGTAGAGTATCCACCGCTGCGGATTCTGCAGAAATAGATCCCGCTGCTCATGCTCCCCAAGCTTAGATTAACCGGAATCCCGTTATCCAAATTGGGTACTTCCCGGCTCAGCAGTAGTTGCCCCCTGCTATTGAAAATCTCCATGCGGGCAGGACTTTTGCCGCTGCCAAAAGGATACACAGGGGTAAGGGTGATAGATCCCCCCGATGACGCTGGATTGGGGCTAAGCGTGATGTGCAGGGGATTTGGCTGCTGGGTAACTTCGTTCCCATAGTATTCTTCAATCATAATGTGCCGGGGTTCCGCATTACGAGAGAGAATCACCAGTTCTTTGGGACGCAATCTGATCTCATTGGCATAGGGGCTTTTGGTGCGGATGCCATACCAGCCGTCCCCCTCTTTGTATGAAAGCTGATAACTGCTGCTGGAACTGCCGCGAAAGGCAAAGAGCTTTTCTCCATCGGACATGATGAAATTATAGGAGCTGGAACCCAGGTATTGTCTTATTCCCAGCATGGCATTTACTATTCCCAGAGTGATATCTCCTTCGCAGGCAAGGATATGGCTGATAACATAGTGGAACAACACTTCGGAATCTACCCAGCGATAAGGATTGGGATCATTAAAATAATTCGAGGGATGAAGGTGAAACCAATCGACCTCAGAATTCATGGCACTTATCTCGCCGATCATGAAAGTTCGGGCCGCACCGGCATTGCCATTGTGCATGAAGCTGTAAGTTCTGCGAGCATGATGGAACCAGAAGGGATGATTGCCCATGGTGAGGCCAGAGGCATTGCGCACATGCCCCATAGCGATACCCACTCCATTAACGGGTTCCTGGATTAGCTGCAGGGCACGATCCATCACGTCATAGCGAGGCAAAGTAGCGCTGAGGCCCCCCTGGAGGTAATCTCCGGTGTAATACACATTGCCAAAATCATCACCATCCTGTATCCTCTTGAACCACATATCATTTTCCTGAAGCCGCGATGACAAGGTGGAATAGGCCACCACCCCATAGCCATCCGAATTTGAATAAGGCTCGGAATTAGCCATCAGAAAGCCAAAATAGTCCCAGGGATCATTATAATGATAATAGCTGGCATTATTACCTTGAGCGGGAAAATCGGCAAGCAGATTTCCGGAGGTGGAGATAACAGCACTCATGGCACAGGCAGAAAGGGGATTGGGAATGCCAAGCAAAAACAGGCAAGCCGGTAGCAGGGCTATCAGAGAAAGCCTTATCGTGCGTGTATTGCTGCTGATGGCAAGCTTCATTTTTCCGCCTTGTTATAACTTAGCTGCATGCTGCACAAGATAATCCATGGGGCTGGATCGGTCAAGGATGAATTGTGGTGGGGAAGTGATGGAGTGTTGGAGTGCTGGAGTGATGGAGTG
>CAZSST010000037.1:0-6900 GCA_964609575.1 uncultured Candidatus Cloacimonas sp. | reverse complement strand
TGGAGTGCTGGAGTGATGGAGTGCAGAAGCGATGGACGGTATGGACGATATGGAGGAAATAGACTGGAAGTGAAACAAAATCAGAGTGAGCTATAAGTCATCAACCCCATTATCTTAATTCTTAATTCTTAATTTGTTACTCCTTTTCACTATTCCCCTTCTTCACTTTCTGACCCCTGAAACCTGACCCCTGAAACCTAACTCAGCAGCTGTAGCATGCCAAAGAAATGGCAGATGCTTCCCCCCAGCACAAAGAGATGCCAAACGCTATGATGATAAGGCAATTTGCGGGCTTTGTAGAAGATTATTCCCAAAGTGTAGGCCAAGCCCCCGATCAGCATCCACATCAAAAATGCGGAATTGGTATAATTTTGCAGTGGTTTAATGGCGATCACGATCATCCAGCCCATCAAAACGTAAACCAGCACCGAAAGGTATTTCAGCTTGCCCATGGCAAAGATGCTGAGATTGATGCCGATGATGGTTAGTCCCCAGATCACTCCGAAAAGAGCCCAACCCCAACCCCCGCGCATGGTGCCAATGGTTACCGGAGTGTAGGTTCCAGCGATGAGCAGGTAGATGGAAGAGTGATCCAGAATGCGGAAAAAGCGCTTTAACCGGGGCTGCGAAAAGCTGTGATAGAGCGTGGAAGAAAGGTAGAGAGTGATCATCGTAGCGCCATAGATGCAGAAGGCTACTACTTTCCAGGCATCACTTTGTTGTGCCGCAAATACTACTAAAATCACTAAAGCGGCGATGGATAAACCTACTCCGGTGGCATGAGTTAAAGCATTGGCGATCTCTTCACCCAGGCTTTGCTTGGGGCTGAGGGGAATTCTATCCAGGAATGAGCTATTTTTTTTGGTCATGATTGGCCCTTGGGGGGATTAGCTGTGTAAAGAGCGGTGATTTTGCTCTCCAAAGCGGAAGGAACCAAGCCACTGATGCTTTGTCCCGTGTCTATGCGCTGGCGGATATCCGTGGATGAAACATCTATGAGCTCGATGGGAATAATGCTGATCCGCAGATCGGTAATAATGCTCATATCGATCTGATAGCCAGGCCGGGGAACAAGCAGGAAATGCACATTCTTTACCAGCCACTTGTAATTGTACCACTTCTTAAGGCCTTGCAGATTGTCCGAACCAATGATGAATACATAGCGGGTGGAGGGATTCTCTTTCATCAGGTCTTGAAGCAAGTCGGCTGTGTAGCCGCTTCCACTGCGGTCGGCATCGGAAAAAGCAAAACGCGGCTCATTTGCTATGGCTTTTTTTACCAAGTCATAGCGATCGGCAAAGCTAAGGCGCACCAGCCCTTTTTTAAAATGGTGATTGCCATTGGGGACAAAAAGGATTTTGCTAATTCTGCTCCAATACAAAACCTGGCTGGCAATATGCAAATGGCCGTTGTGGATGGGATCGAAGCTACCACCCAAGATTGCGGTGCAACCATCCAGTTCACGCTGATCGAGGAAACTCATTACTTGAACTTGCGAGAGAGTTTCTTTGCTTCTTTGGAATCGGGATAGCGCTGGGTAAGGAGATTGAAGCTGGCGATGGCCTTATCCCGGTTGTCCTGGTGAAGATGCAATTTGGCAGAATAATACAGGGCCTTGCGATCCAGTTCATCGCTGTTACCCAGGGCGATAATCTCGTCAAAATACATCAGGGCGGCACTGTAATCCTTCATACGATAATAAATATAGCCATTCAGATACTTTTTTTCCAGCAGTTTGTACTGGCATTTACGAATGTATTCCACGGCCTGCGGATAACGCTCGTCATTGGGATAACGCTGCACAAAGTTCTGGAAAAGCTCGATGCAGGCGATGGTTTCATCCTGATCGTACTGAGGAGACAGGGATTCTTCAAAGTAGCATTGGCCCATATGAAAATAAGCACTGGGCACATCAGGATGATCCGGAAAAGAATCGATGAATTGCTCATATTTAGCCCGTGCATCGCTGAATTTATTAATGTTGAAGTAGCATTCTGCCTGGCGGAAAGTGGCATGAGCCGTGGCTGCCGATCTGCGCTCGAAGGATATACGATCGTAGATAACTGCTGCACGGGCATATTTACCCCGGGAGAAAAGGTTATCCGCCTGAGCGATGTTGGCTTCGGTGCTAAGGCTCTGCTTGGTGGCGCTGCATGCAGCCAGCAGCATCAGGACTATTAAGAGAAAAGGAAGTAAACGGTGCATAGTAGTACCTTTAATTGAAGTTCCATAGCAGGATTATCATGGAAGCAATGGCTGCACTGGCAACAACAGGCTCAAACCATCTCAGCCGCAGCCGTGAATGCTCTGTTTCCGGAGCATTATCCCGCAGATAATCGTAATTACTAATATCCAGCAGCTTTTGTTCGGGTAGTCTGATCTGCTTCATCTCAAAGCTGTAAACCGGACGACGCTCACTGTGGTAAGCAAAAAAAGTCTTCTCGGTTTGCTGTTCCCATTTCATGTTCAGGGCTATTTGCAGCAGAAGAGCTCCGGAAATGCCAAGGGAAGCCAGATCAAGGCTGTCCGACATAGCCAAACCCATTCCCAGCTCACCGGAATCAGGAAGCTGATCAAGACGCTGGCGAATATCCAGGCCCCGGGCCAAAAGCTTTTGTGATAAGCTGTTATTCAGGGAATTAGTCCATTCCCCGGCATTGATGCTGATAAAGATCGGTTCGCTGGTCTGAACCCTTTGCGCAAGAGCTTCAGCAATTATATCTGCTTCCTGGGCAATCTGCACGGCACTCAGCAAGCCGAGGGCAGTTACAAAGACCCAGACCAGGAACAAACGATTTGGCATTTACATCTCTATAATCTATTTGGCGATCAGGAACGCCTTGTAACCTTTATAGGTGGAATACAGATCGGCTTTGGAGCATAGCTCATACAGGGAGTGCATTCCCATCAGGCCCACGCCGCAATCCAATACTTCTGCGCCCTGATTGGCCAAAATGTAGGCAATGGTTCCGCCACCGCCTTCATCAACCTTCCCCAGTTCGCCGGATTGCCAGAAAACCTTGGCATCGCCAAAAATCTTCAGCACTTTGGCAATGAATTCGGCATTGGCGTCGTTGCATCCACTCTTTCCACCGCTGCCGGTGAATTTGGATACGCCGATGCCCTGTCCGAACATAATGGCATTTTGTTTTTCGTGAACATTGGGATAATTGGGATCGATGGCAGCAGTTACATCTGCGCTGAGAATCTGGGAATTCATAAAGGCTTTACGCAGGTTGGCACTGCTGTTATTCTCGCCATTATGTTCCATCAGGTTACCCAGGAAGTCTTTGATAAAAACGCTGTGTGCACCAGTGTTCCCTTGGCTGCCCACTTCTTCTTTATCAGAAAAATACACCACCATGGTGCGTTTGGGCTTGGCTTCCTGATTGTCCAGAAGGGCCATCATGCCAGTATAGGCACAAATGCGATCGTCCTGACCATAACCCACTACCATGCTTTTATCGATGCCGGCATCACGAGCCTTTATGGCAGGAACCAATTGCAGTTCGGCAGCCAGAAAGTCCGGTTCGGCGATATCATATTTATCGTATAAAAGCTTTAGAGCATAGGCTTTGCAAGCTTCCTTTTCTTCACTGTTGGGCTCCATCATTCCGGAGAAGATGAGATTCATCTTGCTGGCGTCGATGGCATCGGCAAGGTTCTTGGAATATTGCTCTTTGCGTGCCAGATGGGGAAGTAGATCGGGAATGATGAATACAGGGTCTTTATCATCTTCGCCAATGCTGATGTTCAGCTTGGAACCGTCATTTTTTATCACCACCCCATGCAAGGCCAGGGGAGTGGATACCCATTGGTATTTTTTGATTCCACCATAATAATGCGTGCGCATGCAGGCGGTGCTGCTGGAGGCATCTTCATAAAGGGGATTTTGTTTCAAATCAACTCGGGGAGCATCGATATGGGCAGCAACCATATTTACTCCATTGGCAATGGGTTCGCTGCCGATTATGGCCATGGCAATGGTCTTTCCGCGAAAGATGGTATAAACTTTCTTGCTGCCTTTCTTGTCCATACCGGTGAATTTATGCTTCTTCAGCAGGGCTTCGGTATAGGCGATGGTTTCCCGTTCGGTTTTGGCTTTGTCTAAAAAGTCCTTGTAATCTTCAGCAAAAGCGAAAGCAGCCTTATGTTCTGCAGCGGGAGCGCTTTTCCAGAAGTTTTTCCGCTCATATTTGTAAGCGGGTTGCTTGGTTTCGGTTTTCTTCATTGGTTCTCCATTCTTTATCTTATCTCAAAAATCTCCAGGTTACGAATCCCCATAGGAGCGTGAACGGTGGCAATTTCACCGGTCTTTTTGCCCAGCAGGGCTTTGCCGATGGGGGATACTACAGACACAGCCTGAATCCCTTCTTCATTTGTATAATTCAGCTCATCGGCACCTACCACCTGATAGCATATCTCTTCTCCGGTGCCGGTGTCTTTGGCTTTGCAATAGCTGCCAAAGCGTACCATGTCCTTGGGAAACACGCTGGTATCCACTACCTTCAAATATGCACTACGCCTGCGAAGATGGTCTATTTCACCATCAATAGCCCGCTGTCTTTCACGGGCTGCCTTGTATTCGGCATTTTCACTCAGATCGCCAAATTCTCTGGCAATGGCGATGGCTTTAATCACTTCCGGCCGCTCGCTCATCAGGTCATTGATGCGCTTTTGCAGCTTTTCCATTCCGGTTTTGGTGATAAACAGGCTCAAATCCAAAATCTATGCTCCCTTCTTTTTCAGAAGTATCCGTTGGGCAATGGTAGCGGCTTTTTTAAGCCTGGCATTGCCGCTCTTGGTCCAAATCTCTATGGGGGCTTCCAATTGCGGATGGTAATCCGTAACCGTGGCACAGAGCAATTCCACAATCTGCGGATCACGGCTTTGGCCAAATTCTTCCCACACTTTCAGGTAATAGTTCTGATCCAGCTTCGCCACTGTTTTTAGCAGCAACACCTGTCCGCCAATTCCATCCACAAGGGGATAATGCCACCCATGCGCAAAGTGATTCATGATTTGCGGGATAAGGTCTTCCCGCTTTTTCAGCAGTCTTATCATCAGGTGCAGACCCTGCTTGCGAAGCTCTTCATGGGAAGAGGTGCAGAAAGCATAAGCCTTATCCAGATATTTCTCGGGATGCTTGCGCAAAAGGGGGAGCATCACTTTATCCAGGAGCATGGAGATTTCAGCAGCAGAAGCAGCGGCCAGGGCTTCATCAAGCAGCGGAGTATATATCTCCTGCTTCTTGGGCAGCAGCTTGCTGAGGATAAAGGCAAAGGCAATCTTGCCATAATCTCCCTTTTTCTTCCACAAAGCCCTGTAGAAGGGAAGGTATTCTGCATGCTTCTTTCCCAAACCGTGCAGCATTCCCGCTGCCACATGGTTTATCACGTCTGACGGAATTTTGCCATTGACCCTTTCCGGATAAGCGATGAAGATGATTTCAAAATCGTAGTCGCCCTTGGGTAGCTTGTGTTCCAGGTAATCTGCGGTATCCTGATTCAGCCGTTCTTTCCAGTCAATGGTAAGCATCTGTTACTCCTCTATATTCTCTAAACTTTTCTCATGAAATGACAGAACAAGCCATCAGCCCCAAACTGTCAATCAAAAAAATCATGTGTAGCTGAAGAGCTGCCGGATATCCTCACTGCTCATGCCTTTCAGCACGTTTTGGCCACCTTCGATCACCGTGTCGAACAGCTCTTTTTTGCTGTTTTGCAGGGCAATAATCTTCTCTTCCACCGTGCCTTTGGTGATCAGGCGAAACACCTGCACCATATTGGTCTGGCCAATGCGATGGGTACGGTCGATAGCCTGATTTTCCACCATGGGATTCCACCAGGGATCATAGAGGATAACCGTATCTGCGGCAGTGAGATTCAATCCCGTTCCCCCAGTTTTCAGGCTGATCAGGAATAGCTTCAGATTCGGATCACGCTCAAAATTACTGATCGGAGTAACCCTGTCCTTGGTTTTACCATCCAAATAAGAATAGGCGATCCCAAGATTATCAAAAACCTTTTTCATGATCTGCAGCATCTGTACGAATTGACTGAATACCAGCACCTTATGTCCTGCGCTTGTGGCTTCTGTAACCAGTTCCACCAGTTGCTCCAGCTTTGTGGAACCCTCCGGCTCGGGAAGCACATCCGGATTAGCCAGGTGGGGATGATTGCATAGCTGCCTTAGCTTAGTAAGTGCTGCCAGGATATGAACATAGTTCGGTGTTTCGGTTCCTGTAGGCATCAGCTTCTTATTCACCATATCCAAAATCTGCAGATACATCTTTTCCTGCAGGGTATTCAGCTTGCACCACGAAACCTGTTCCTGCTTGTCCGGCAATTCCAGCAGCACCTCTTTTTTGATGCGCCGCAGCAGGAAGGGCGAGGTCATCCGTTTCAGCGATAGTTTAGCCTCCGTGGTGCCTTCACTGGGCAGGTAATTCTGTTTGAATTTGTTCAGATTACCCAGATAGCCGGGATTTAGGAAATCAAAAATAGACCACAGCTCCGTAAGATTATTCTCGATAGGCGTTCCAGACAAAGCTAAACGGTGCCTGGCTTGCAGTTTTTTTATCGCCGCAGTGCGTTGTGCCGATACATTTTTGATGTTCTGGGCCTCATCCAGCACCACCCATTCAAAATTCATGGCTTTCAAAGTGCCAATATCGCCCAGAACCATGGAATAACTCATGATAAACAGCCGAATATTGGGGCTGGCCAAAATCTCCTGCCGCGTTTCCTTGTTTCCCTCCACGATTGCGTAAGGAATATTGGTATGGAACTTTTCGATCTCCGCAGCCCAATTGTATAGCAAGGTTTTGGGACAAATCACCAGCGAAACCTGTCCTTCGCCGGTGCTAAGAACTGCGGACAAGGCTTGAATCGTTTTTCC
>CAZSST010000036.1:12577-18046 GCA_964609575.1 uncultured Candidatus Cloacimonas sp. | reverse complement strand
ATATCACCACCCAATGTGATTGAGTCCCAGCGGGACGGCAGGTATTAGCGACGGGTTTTAACCCGGCGATAAATATCACCACCCAATGTGATTGAGTCCCAGCGGGACGGCATTTTAGATAGATGATGTGAAAAAAACGAGATTGAGTCCCATCGGGACGGCATTTTAGATAGATAATGTGTAAAAAACGAGATTGAGTCCCAGCGGGACGGCAGGTAGCCCATTGTTTATGCTGACTACTCCAAACTACACCTGCCGTTCCTACGGTACTTGGTCATTAATCATGCGATCGTTATCCGCCGGGTTAAAAACCCGTCGCTAATACCTTATGTCCCTCTGGGACAAGTGCATGATCTATAGCTATGATTTGGAAAAGATTTCCACCCCATTTGCCCGGCTAAGGTTGGTGTGACTACCGGGGTGAAGGGATATATGGGACCTTAACTATCCGGAAAATGGGGACAAGAGGATTGACAGAATAGAGCGCTGTGGAAATCTGCGCTATGGGTGCAAGCATGCTTGTAGCCCAAAAAATATGAAACAAGGAAAAGATACTGCCCTATCCTGGCCAGATTAACATGATAACAGTGCAAAATCTTTACTGCGGTTACTTTGAGCAGCCGGTGCTGAAAGATATCAGCCTTTCTATCGGCAGGGAGGAATTCTGCGCACTTTTGGGGCCAAATGGTGCGGGCAAATCCACGCTGCTATATGCGCTGATGGGCTATTTGAAGCCGCTTTCCGGCTCGATCATGATTTTGAATAAAGATCTCTTCAGCTACCGGCGTGCTGCCCTGGCGCGGATGCTGGCCTTTGTTCCCCAGGAATCGAAGCAGGATTTTGATCACAGCGTTTATGAAACTGTGCTGATGGGGCGCTATCCCTATCTGGGAATAATGCGGGCACATAGTGAAGAAGATCGGAAGGTGGTGGATAAGGTATTGGAAATGCTAAATCTTGGTTCGCTGAGGCAGCGCTGGCTTTCCGAACTAAGCGGTGGCGAAAAACAGCGGGTGTATATCGCCAGGGCCCTGGTTCAGGAAACCCCTTGCATTATGCTGGATGAAAGCCTTTCGCAGCTTGATATAAATCACCAGATCGAAATTATGAACCTGCTGAAAAGCATTTCCAGAAATCAGCACAAAACTATTCTCATCGTTTCGCACAATCTGAATCTGGCAGCAAATCACGCTGATAAGCTATTCTTTTTAAAAAGCGGCAGCCTGCTGTCGCAAGGAAAACCAGAGGCCATGATGCAAAGCGAACAGCTAAGCAAGCTCTTTGGCGTAAAGTTGCACACTCAGCTAAATCCCCACTCGGGGCGTCCCAATATTATTTACCCTTAGGATGGGCCAGGATGCATACAGATAAGCGGATAAAAGCGCTGATCGCGATTATTGTTATTTTGCTTGTTTGGGGCGGATTAGCCGCGGCTGATTTTCATGGCGTGGTTACCGATCCCAAAGGAAAACCGGTGGAAGATGCCTTGCTGATTTCGGGTACCCAGCGGGTTCGTACGGACAGGGAAGGCAGATTCAGTATTTCCCTGGGAGATTCGCTGTTCGTTAGCAGGCTGGGATATCATCCTCTGCGTATTGCTACCCGGCAGGTAAGTGCAAAGCTGGTTTTGCAGCCTGATCCGGTGCGGCTTAGTCCCTATCGGGTGTTTGCCCGTGTAGGCGATCCCTTTGAAGGCGCTGCCGATATTGTGAAAGTGGCTTTTGATCCAGAAAGGCACTATGCCAATGCCGCAGAGCTAATGGACAATTCCGGTTCGCTGCAAAGCATGGGCACAGCGCTGAAGGGAGAGGTGAACGAACTGAGCATTTTGGGCAATCTCAGCCGCCATACCCTGGTGGTGGTGGATGGAGTGCCTATGAATCCTTTGGGCGATCCCTTCGATTTCGGCAGGCTTGATCCGGCCAATATTCAAAGCGTGGAAATAATAAAAAATAACGCCAGTGCCTATGGTGGCGCTGCTGCCATCGGGGGAATAGTGATGATCACCACGCGCAAATTCACTCCCGAAAGCTCGTTTAGCAGCCACACCGAGATGGGCAGTTACGGCTATTTGATGCAAAATTTACAATTGCATGCAGTTACGGAGGATGCCACCTACAGCTTTGGGATCAGCGGATTCCGCGCCAAAAACGATTTTAAGCTTAGCGCGGCGGAACAATTGCAGGCACCCACAGATAGCATTCGCCTGCATAACCGGAAAGCGGATTTTGCGCTTAATCTGGCCATACACCGTCAATATGGCATCATTGGGATGGGTTTGGCAGCCGATTTGGAACAATTCCGGCGCGAACTGCCAGGAAATTTGAACTTTTTGGAGCTATATCGCGAGGCCTATATCAAGGGATTCACCTGGCATCCGCAGTTTTGGTTAACCGCCGGAAAGGGCAAGCTGAAAGGGAAAACCACCCTTTGGACAAATGGGGATAGAAGCACTTACGAGAACCTTTTGGCTCCCCTTGGTGCCATGTATGCCAATTACCGGCAAATTATGAGAAGTTACGGTGCCAAGCAGGAACTAAGCTTTCAAAGCCGGTGGCTGCTCACTAATCTTTATGCCGAAACGATTCAGCAGGAATATCTGTATCGCGATCTCTATCATATCCTCGTTTCCGATATCGATACGCTTAGCACTCAGTACAATTACGGGGGCTCGCTGCAGGTGGTTTTTGATCCCTTTTACTGGCTGCAGGTGAAGAGTTCGCTGGCGGGAAGGCTGGATATCTATGATACCAAAACGCATCCTTCGGGCCGGGCAGAGCTTAGTATCCGTAATCCCGGAGATAGCTTTATGGAGCTTGGAGGTACCTGGGGCACTTCCTTTGCCATGCCTTCGCCCTATGATCTTTTTTGGAAAGGCGATAGCCAGGCCATTGGTAATCCGCAGCTAAAGAGCGAAAATTCCGAAGGTTATCAGGCCTGGGCGCAGGGTAGCACCCCTTGGGGAGGCATTAAAGGCAGTGTGCATCGTAATCGCATCAAAAATCTCATCCAATGGCGTCAGGTGATGAATGATACGGCTTGGAAGCCCCTGAATGTGGGCAAGGCAGAGATAAAAAATCTGGAGCTGGAAGCGTGGCTAAATCCCCTTCCCTGCTTTGATGTGAAAGCCTCAGCTCTGTTTACGGAAGCCAAGGATATCAGCGTGGAGAGTTTTGAGGAAGCACCCTACCTTATTTACCGGCCCCGGGTGCTTTATGGACTTAGTGCCGGGCTAAAAGTGGGATCACTGAAGCTTTGGGGAAAATATAGCTTCACTGGACAGCAATATGTAACCGTGGACAATCTGATTGATCCCCATAAGGCCTATGAACTTATCGATGCGGGACTTAGCTACACCCACCGCAATACTTTTTGGGAAATCACACCCTATTTCAGCGTGCAAAACCTGATGGATCTGGATTATCAGGTGCATCAATATGTGCCGGAGCCGGGACGAAGCTATTTTGGGGGAATAAAGCTGCGGCAGCGAACTTGAGGATAACCCTTAGTAATTATGCTTGATGCGGCTCACTTTGAAGTACATCAGCGCTTCCAAGGCGGGATCAAAGCTTTGCAGGGGGTATGTTTCCGGTAGGGTTTGTGCCATTTTTACAGCCTCATCCAGAGCCTGCTGATATAGCTCATAGACGTTTTCGGGAGCCTTTTCCGGGGTTATCCCTGCAGCGTAAGCGCTGTTTATATCCAGCTTCAGAGTGGATTTGGGCGTATAGCCGTAATAATTCCATTCGCCGCTCTTAAGATCAAATTCATAAAGCGGGAGGAATCTGTGCCCATAATCGCGCACAAATTTAACCGCGGCAATAAGATAATCCACTTCTTCATTGGTCATCGCATAATGAAGATTAAGGCGCACCCAGCCAGGTTTGATGCCCGAATAACCAGCATTGGTGATCATGCAGCGATAATAATCGGAAACATTTTGCGGGATGTTCATCAGATAATGGCCATAAGGTCCGGCGCAGGAACAGCCGGCACGGGTTTGGATTCCAAAGAGGTCATTTATCAGGCGGGTAACGAATTTGGGATGTAGAATCTTGTTATCGTGGCGGAAATTGAAGGGCAAGATGGGCACCTTCTTTTCTGCTTCGGTGGGGCCATAGAACATGATGCGTTTATCATCCTGGAAAGCATCCATAAAACGGCGGTAGAAATAGGATTCCAGGGCTTCGATGGTGTTTATTCCCACCCTATCTTTTAGCTGGAAGGTAAGGGCAATGCGCAGGGCTTGCATGATGCCTGGAGTGCCAGGTTTTTCGCGTCCCTCGATGTCGTGCACATATTCTTCCTTGGTGGGGGATACATAGTGCACCGTTCCTCCCGCAGACACGGTGGGAGGCAGATTTAGAGGATAGATGTCGCTATTAAAAATCAGCAGACCCGAGGTGCCGGGACCGCCCAGAAACTTATGCGGAGAAAGGAAGATGGCGTCAAAATAGCTTTCGGAATCACGATTCATGTCGATCGTTACATAGGGGGCACAGGCGGCAAAATCAAAGCAGGCCAGGGCTTGATGCCGGTGCAAAATGCGCGCCACTTCATATACAGGAGTTTTCAGACCGCTAACGTTTGAGGCTGCAGAAAAGGAGCCAATCTTCAGCCGGCCACTATATTCCGGCTTGGAGATGGTTTCTTCCAAGGCAACCAAATCCAATTCCTGATCGGCACCCAGGGGAATTTCCACGATCTCGCAAAGGGTTTGCCGCCACATTATTTCATTGGAATGGTGCTCGTAAGGCCCCACAAAGACGATCGGCTTGGTATGGTACATAAAACCAAATAGCGCGGCATTGCACTGCGTTCCTTCGGGATTGCGTTCCAGACAACTGCGCAGCACGCCATGAATACGTTCGCGGGTGGCGGGAGGCCAATATACCCCCAGAATTTGCATCAATCGGGTGATGCCACCGGTGGTTCCCGATTCCGTAAAGATGATCTTGCCCTTTTCCCCGGCGTTCACATAGCCTTTGATGATGCGTTCGGCATCGTGCAAAAGCGTGGTCATGGTCTTGCCGGTAAAATCATCCTCGGTATGCGTATTGGCATAGTATTGCAGGATGATCTGGATATAATTTTCCAGAGACTTCAGCCCTCTGCCGCTGGCGGTGTAATCAGCATAAACCAGCGGTCGTTTCCCCATAGGCGTATCAAAAAGAATGTTGCGGCCAATGATGTCATCTCGAAGCCAGCCAAGGCTTTCGATTAATTCAAGGTGATTCATATCTTCCATATTTCCAAGAATCCATAGTGCGAATTTATTGCAAGTAAAAAATACGTGGGGAACTGCGAAATGGTGTAGAAAAGGGAACACGGATGAATGTTAATTAAGAATGAAGAATGAAGAATGAAGCTGCGCTGGAGAGGGAAGAAATAGAGCTATGATAACCTGATTTGCCTGATTTACCTGATTTACCTGATTTTCTCTGCTTTTCTCTGCTTTTCTCTGTGGTT
>CAZSST010000036.1:0-12477 GCA_964609575.1 uncultured Candidatus Cloacimonas sp. | reverse complement strand
TGATTTACCTGATTTACCTGATTTTCTCTGCTTTTCTCTGCTTTTCTCTGTGGTTTTAAAAAAGATAAACACGGATGAATGTTAATTAAGAATGAAGAATGAAGAATGAAGCTGCGCTGGAGAGGGAAGAAATAGAGCTATGATAACCTGATTTGCCTGATTTACCTGATTTACCTGATTTTCTCTGCTTTTCTCTGCTTTTCTCTGTGGTTAAAAATAACTATGTGTTTATACCCTGGAATGGCGGTTTGGAAACCGCCACTACATCAAGCTTTTCTCTGTGGTTTAAAAGAGACTCTCTCTCAGATTTCACAGATATTTATTCTTCATTATTCATTCTTCATTTCCCTGGCGGTTTGGAAACCGCCACTACATCAAGCTTTTCTCTGTGGTTTAAAAGAGACTCTCTCACAGATTTCACAGATATTTATTCTTCATTTTTCATTCTTCATTTCCCTGGCGGTTTGGAAACCGCCAATACACAACACCTGAAACAAGCTCTGTGGTTTATTATTGTCTGTTAGATTAGCTTTTTTGGTTGTTCCATATTAGTGCCACGCTTTTTTCTTGACATTCTAGGCTGAAAATAAAAGATGTGCGATGCTGGAGTTTTTGTAAATTTCCATGTATAAACTTGATTTTTTAAGATGATAAAGAGGTTTTAGATGTCTCTATTTGACTTTTTCGGAATGATGTCCAATGATATCGCTATCGATCTGGGCACCGCGAACACCCTGGTTTACAAAAAGAACGGTGGGGTCGTGATCGACGAACCATCTGTGGTAGCAGTTTCCAACGACGGCAAAAAGATCATCGCGATTGGTTCGCAAGCCAAGGTGATGCTGGGAAAGAATCCGGATGAAGTGCGCGTGATAAAGCCCCTCAAGGACGGAGTGATCGCCGATTTTCAGGTTACAGAGCTAATGCTGCGTAATCTGATCCTGCGGGCACAGAAAAAGCGCCTTCTGGTACGTCCCCGGGTGATTGTATGCGTACCTTCCGGGATCACGGAAGTGGAAAAGCGGGCTGTGCGTGACAGCGCTCTGCATGCGGGCTCGCGTGAAGTTTATCTTATTTCGGAACCTGTAGCTGCAGCCATTGGTGCCGATCTACCCATCGATGAAGCCTGTGGTAACATGGTGATGGACATCGGTGGTGGCACCAGTGAGATCGCCGTTATATCGCTTTCGCACATTGTGGTGCACAATTCCATCCGTGTGGGTGGCGATAAAATTGATACCGATATCATCAGCTATCTGCGCAAGAAAAACAACCTGCACGTGGGTATCCAGACCGCCGAAAAGATCAAAATGACCATCGGCAGTGCCTATCCCCTGAAGCAGGAATTGGTGATGGATGTGCGCGGCAGGGACATCGTTTCTGGCTATCCTGTTACCGTAAAGATTTCCTCGGAAGAAATACGCGAAGCCATTTCGGAAACGATTACCACCATGATCGACGCCATTAAAAGGCTATTTGAGCGTACTGCTCCCGAACTTTCCGCCGATATTGCTGAACGCGGTATCTTCCTTACCGGTGGCGGAGCCTTGCTGAAAGGCCTGGATGAGAAAATCCGCAAAACAGTGGATTTGCCGGTGCACGTGGTTCCCGATCCTCTGGAATGCGTGGTTAAAGGTGCAGGCAAGGTTTTGGACGAATTGGATCGCTATCGTCAGGTTCTGATAAAACGGATTGAAGACTGATAAAAAAACACCTGGTTCCGGCAATTGTGATTCTTCTTTCCCTGCTGATGCTGCTGGGAAGTGGCGAAGCACGAAGCACAAAGGCAGGATGGTTGGGAAACACGCTTTTTTTCCCGATTATCCATTCTCTGCAAGCCATTCGCAGCAATAGCGAACTGAAGCAGGAAGTTTTTTCGCTGCGGGAAAAGCTTACCCAGGCCAATCTGCAAAATCTGAATCTGGTGAATGAACTGCGTCAATATAACGAAGCTTTGGCCATCAAATTCGATACCGGCAATGTGGAGTTTGAGATGGCGGAAGTGATTGGTTTTTCAGGCCAGTATCAGGAACGTAATTTGATTGTGGACAGGGGTTTGGGCTCGGGAATCAAGATCGGCTATCCGGTTATCTCCGCTACAGGTATAGTAGGAAAGATCATCCTGGTAAATGCCGATCATTCCGTTATTTTGCCCTTTTCCAATCCTCGGTTTCAGGTGCCGGTGATGGATGCTCGCACCAGTGTGCAGGGAATTTTGGAATCCAATATCGGTGGCACCACCTCCATGAATATCATCAAGCTGGGATCAGACATCGCGGTAGGCGATACCATTGTAACTTCAAATCTTTCCAGGCTTTACCCGAAGTCTTATCCAGTGGGCACAGTAAAACGCATTCGGGAATCGCAGGATAATCTCTTTATCAGTGCAGACATAACGCCTTTCACCCTGGTGGAAAACCTGGAACACGTATTCATCTTAAAAAAACGGGGAACAAAATGAGTAACAGTAAAAAGACGGAACCGGTAATAGAAGTTTACGGGCAGCGCTTCCTGCGTATCCCCGTGAAAACCAGAATCTTAACAGCCGAGGATGAGATTGGCGAATTGATCGGCACCTATGCCATTCCCTTGATGAAGCCTGGAGATATTTGCACCATCAGCGAAAGTCCTTTGGCGATTACCCAGGGCCGAGCGATCCCGGTTTCGCAGATCAAGGTGAGTCCCCTGGCCAAACTATTAAGCCGCCATGTAGCCAAAGTGCCCTATGGAATCGGGCTTGGTGCGCCTACCAGCATGCAATGTGCCATCGAAGAAACCGGCAAGTTGCGCATTATTTTTGCAGCGGCGATTGGAGCCTTGGGCAAAGTTTTGGGCCGTAAAGGCGATTTCTACAGAGTAGCAGGCATGCAGGCAGCCCTGGTTGATGCAGCTACCACTTCTCCCGTTCCGCCCTACAATGAAACGGTTATAAAGGGGCCTTTGAACCCAAAGACAGTGGCACAGGAGCTCTCTGATAAATTCGGCTATGAATTTGCTGTGATGGATATCAACGATATCGGCGGAAGCTGGATGATTGGCGGCAGCAAGGGCGTGGATAAGGCATTCATCGAAAAAGCCATGAAGGATAATCCCCAAGGCCAGGGCGATGAGCTAACCCCCTTCTGCATCGTGCGGAGGCTTGCCTAAGATGCTGCTGGGCATCATTTGGACCTTTATTCTGGGCATGATTTTCCTCTATCTGCAGGTTCTGGCAATGCCTGCCTTTACCATTGCGCAGGTAATCCCCAATATCCTTATTCCCTGGGTGCTCTATCTGGTTTGGACCCGTCCCCGAACCCATGTGCTGATCCTGGTTTTTATCATTGGCGCAATGTTCGATACCCTTAATCCGGCTACCTTTGGCATGCATGCGCTGCTCTTTTGCGTGCTGGCCATTCTTATCGACCTTTTTCGCAAGCCTTTCGAAGCGGATAGCGTGGTGGCCAAAATGCTGGCCATTGCTGTGGCCAATATCATTTATGCCCTTATCCAGCTTCTGGTATTGGGGCTAACGCATGGCTTCACCGGCGAATTGATGACCCTTACGCTGATTTCGCTGCTTTACAATCTGCTGATTAGCTTTGTGGTCTTTTGGAGCATGCAATTGCTCAGCAAGCTCCGCCTGATCGTAGTGCATGACTAAATCGCCTTCCATCCTTGTTTACAGCATCTCCCTGGCAGTGCTTTTTTTGCTGCTGATTATCTCGTTGTTTCGCCTGCAGGTAGTTTTGGGACGCACCTATCAGCAAATAGCGGAAAGCAATTTTGTCCGCATCAGACGCATAACCGCTACCCGCGGTGAAATTTATGACCACAAGTATCGCCCCATTGTACGCAATGTTCCCTCGCACAATTTATATCTTACCAGCGGCAAAATAAAGAATGTAAAAGCCCTGGCCCTCTTTTTGGAGCGGAATTTCAAGATTCCCGAAGCAGAATTGCGGGATATGGTGCTAAAACAGCGCTTCAAGACCTACGAAGAGATACTGCTGGCCGATAATATCCCCTACGAAACCCGCCTGGTGCTTTCGGAGCAGATGAACTATTATCCGGAGCTGTCCTTTCGCATCGGCTCCACCAGGGAATACCTCTATCCCAATCATTTCAGCGGCTATGTGGGACGCATCAATGAAGAGGAATATGAAAAGTACAAAGCCGAAGATTATTCTCTGAATAGCTACATCGGCAAAACAGGGCTGGAACGCTTCTATGAAGTGCTGCTGCGGGGTAGCGACGGACGCGAGATAATGCAGGTGGATTCGCAGGGACGCAGCCTGGAGCTATTTAAAACCAATGCCAATATCGAGCCCTTGAATGGCCTGTCCATAGTGCTTACCATCGATAATGACCTCCAGGAATTTGTTTCCTCCACTTTTCCCGGATCGATGCGGGGAGCAGTGGTGGTAACCGATGTACGCACCGGAGGGATTTTAGCCTACGTCAGCAAGCCCGATTATGATCCCAATCTCTTTATGCAACGCATTACTCCCGAAATCTGGGAAACCTTGAACCGTGCCGATAAGCCCATGCTGGACAGAGCAATTCATGGCACCTACCCTCCAGGATCAGTTTTCAAGCCGCTTACCGCAGGACTGGGGCTTAGCAGCGGAGTGGTTAATCCCTACACTCGCCTGGCTTCTTGCGTGGGAGGGATGAAGATCGGCAATCGCTTTTTCCGCTGTTGGTCTGGACACGGACATGGCAGCACCAGCCTTGTGGATGCGCTTAAGTATTCTTGCGACGTATATTTTTATGATCTTTCCCTTAAGCTGGGCCTGGATGAATTTAAAAAGTATGTAGCCGACAGCCACGTAATTGGCAAAACTGGAATTGACCTTCCGAACGAACGTAGCGGCTTTTTCCCGGATACCATGTGGTATCGCAAAACCTATGGCAAAAAAGTGGGTATCATCGGCCACAAGGTAAATTTGGCCATTGGGCAGGGAGAAGTGCTCACCACGCCTTTGCAGATCAATGCTTTTTACGCAGCCATGGCCAATGGCGGCCTCTGGATTCAGCCGCACTTGCTTAAACAAACCGTAGGCCGTGGCAGGCTTACCCGCGAGCAGGTTATCCCCATGGTAAAAAGCCGTTTACCCATGAGCCAGGCTGTGCTTTCTGCCATCCGTCAAGGCATGTGGGCAGTGGTTAATGCCCCGGGAGGAACCGGTGCCAATGCCAGAGTATCCGGAGGCACGGTTTATGGCAAAACCGGTTCGGCAGAAAATTCTATGGGAAAAACCACTCACGCCTGGTTCAGCGGTTTCTTGGAAACTGATAAGCCCGAGATTGCCGTTACTGTATTTCTGGAAAATGCAGGGGGAGGAGGTGCGTTGGCCGCTCCCATCACTGCCCGCATCTTTAATTATTATCTGGGAAACCGCGCTCAGATAAAGAAACCAGCATCATTACCCTCACAATTTATCACTGCCGAAGACGTCCCCACCCTGGAAGCCGAAAATGGCAGCTCTGAAATCCCGGAAGCAGAAGCTCCCGAAACGCCCCAAGGGGACACAGCGCCATGATCAATCGCAAGAAATTTGATTTTATGCTCCTCGGGATATTGGTTTTCCTTATGATTATTGGCTGCATCGCCATTTTCAGTGCATCCACCACCGTTATTGGTTCTTTCATCAGCACCGAAAGCAATTGGTGGAAACAGATCATCTTCAGCTTCGTGGCCTTGGGAGCAATTACATTGCTGCTAAAGCTGCCTATGCCGATTTTTGATATTATTGTGCTGCCGCTGTTTATTATAAATATGCTGGCTTTGGTGGTGGTGCTTTTCACGCCTGCGGTAAATGGTTCGCACCGGTGGTTCGCTTTGGGGGGAATAAACTTGCAGCCTTCGGAAAGCGCCAAACTGCTTACCATTCTGATGATTTCGCGCATTATTTCCAAGGAGCATTTGAACGAGTATCGCCAGATTCTATATGGCTTTCTAATCGTGCTGGTACCGGTGCTGCTGATCCTGATAGAACCCGATTTTGGCACCACTATGGTATTTTGGGCCAGTTTGATGGCCATGCTGATTGCTGCGGACGTTCCCCTGTTTTATGTGCTTTTAATTATATCACCCGTAGTTAGCATCGTGGCTTCGGTGTGGTGGCCTGCCATTCCCATCTGGATCATCATTCTGGTGTTTCTGCTCCTTAGGGCGCATCTTTCCTGGGTGGCGATCACCGTAGCCGGAATCGCCAATGTGTTCATTTCGCTCATCACGCCGGTGCTGTGGATGGGGCTGAAGGACTATCAGCAGAATCGCATTCTCACCTTTATCGACCCCACGCGCGATCCTTTGGGGGCTGGATATCAGATCATCCAGGCCAAAATCGCCATTGGCAGCGGCAGCATGCTGGGCAAAGGCTGGCTGCTGGGCACCCAGAAGAACATGAACTTTTTGCCGGAGCATCATACCGATTTCATCTTTTCGGTGATTGGCGAGGAATTTGGTTTCATCGGTTCTTTAATCCTTCTGGCCTTCTTTGCCGCTCTATTTGCCCGGCTGATCCATTGTGTTGGTGAATTGAAGATAAAAGAAAGAAAAGTTGCCACTGCGGGAATAATGGCTTATCTTATGTTTCAAACCTTCATCAATATTGGCATGAACATCGGCTTGGTGCCGGCTACCGGCATACCCTTGCCATTTATCAGCTACGGTGGCTCGAATCTGCTGATAAATGCACTCTCGGTGGGTGTTGTGCTGAAATACCTGAATGAACGAGGATTTATGAAATGACAAAGTGCAGTGCAGGACTAATGGCGCTGGCAGCGATGGTGCTGCTTCTCAGCTCGTGTGTAAGCTCCACCGTTATCTTCACGGAAGCCAATATAGGAGATAATCCCAATCTGGTTAGTAATTCCAGCTTCAATGCCTATTCCACCCGATCCGAAGATATTTTAAGAAACTGGACTGTGCATCTGGAACCCGCTGTGGCCGATTCCAGCCCCGTGATTATGGATCCAAAAGAAGCCTTCGAAGGCAATACGTCGCTGCGCATCGATGCCTCGAACAAGTCTGTAATGATCCTTTCCGATCCTTTCCCCGTGCGCCGCTATGGGGGATACTATCTGCGTTCATTCGTAAAATCCAATTCACCCGCTCCGCCCAATGTGTATATCCGTTTCATCGTGTTCCGCGAGGATGGTAAAATAGTGAACCGCTTCCGCACCAAGAATAAGGCCGGCAAAGACTGGGATTTAGCCACCCTCAGCGCTGGATTTTTGCGTCCCGGAGCCAAGTTTGGCCGCATGGCGATCTTGATTCCCCCCTTCGAGAAAGGCTCGGTGTGGGTAGATAATGCCGGAGGCTATGAAGTTCACGGCTTCAAAATAGACTGATGCGCATTACCCTTCAGCGAGTTAGCCAGGCTTCCTGCCGGGTGAATGGCATGCTTACGGGCGAAATCGACAGAGGCCTGCTCATTCTGGTTGGTTTTACCCATGGAGATGATGGTTCCTTGCTTCCCCTTGCTGCCAAAAAGTGCCTGGAGATGCGCATCTTTCCCGATAGCGAAGGCAAACTGAATCTCTCGCTTAAGGATATAAAGGGCAGCATTTTGCTCATCTCCCAATTTACCCTCTATGCCAATTGCCGCCGGGGACGCCGTCCGGATTTCACTCCTGCTGCGGCTCCAGATGTGGCAAAAGCGCTATATGATGAATTGATACAGGAATTTACCCGCCAGGGCTTTGCACCCCAAACCGGCATCTTTGGCGCGGATATGCAGCTTAGCCTGATTAACGATGGCCCCATAACGATTAATCTGGAGTGGGATAAGCCCGCATAAGCAATCCCCACAATCCTTCCCTACCTGTTTTCCATGCCATCCCCAGGCATTTGCATGGTGGTCGCATGGGCATTTCATGGGAATCTATTTGGCAGAGATATGGATTTTTTACCTCAGAATAAAGCTATTACCCCGGTTTTTAGCGATAACCCCTTTCAATTCAAGATTTAGCAGCAGCACCGATAGTTTGCCAAAGCTCTTTCCGGTTTTCAGGAGCAGTTGGTCGAAACTAAGCTCCTGCTGAGCTTCCCGAAAAAGATCATAAAGCTCCTGTTCATCAGGTTCCAGGCTGGGAAACAGCTCTATTTGCTCATCTTTAATCGCATCCAATTGCAGCAGTTGCAAAAGGTCTTCGGCCCGGGAAATCAGCTTGGCTCCTTGCTTTATCAGCAGATTGGGACCCTCGGCATTGGGGATATTGATATTTCCCGGCAAGGCCAGCACTGGCCTTCCCTGCCTGATAGCAAATCCGGCAGTTAGCATAGCGCCGCTTTCCCGATCTCCTTCCACCACGAATACCGCCTGGGAGAGCGCACTGATGATGCGATTGCGGTCTGGAAAATTCCAGCGTTCCAGCTTGGAACCGGGATCATATTCACTTATCAAGGCCCCATTTCCAATGATTTTTTCCGCCAAAGGCTTGTTCGTAGGGGGATAAATGCTCTCCAGTCCCGAAGCCAGAACGGCAATGGTTTTGGCGCCATTTTCCAGGGCTGTATGGTGCGAAACCGTGTCTATCCCCATCGCCAGGCCGCTGATGATCATCACTCCCCTTTCGCAAAGGGGTTTAATTAGCTTGGCACACATTTCCACGCCGTAAGCACTGGCCTTGCGGGTTCCCACCACAGCCAGGGAGGGCAGAACATCCAAAGCTTCCTTACTACCACGATAGTAGAGGATAAGAGGTGGTTCCTCAATGCTTTTCAGCGCTGATGGATAGTCCGGATCAGTTAAAAAAAGTGCCTCAATACAATGCGCTTCACACAGCTTTTGCATGCGGGGAAGGTCTTTTGGCAAGGTTGCCTGCGCCAGATGCTCTGCAGTTTTTGGCTTTATCAATCCGCTTTGGAATAGCTGATGATGCGGATTTCCAACAAATTCGCAGGGATCGGGATAGCTGTTCAGCAGCTCCAGGGTGCTTTTGATGCCCAGTTCCGGAGCGTGCTTCAGGCAAAGCCAGGCACTAAGTTTGTAGAAGTTCATTTATTGGCTATCAGGATTTTGTATAGCTTATATTTCAGCTCTTCCAGATTGCTCTGGCCTACCGAAGAGATGGCAAAAACCTCTTCTTTGCATTGCTTTTTGAACATGGTGCCAATCTCGGCCAGCCTTGATTCCCTTTCCTCTTCGGGAAGAGTATCGATTTTGCTGATTACGATAAGGTGCGGCTTTTTATCCATAAAGGAATCGTATAGATATAGCTCCGCTCGCAGCGTGCGATAGGCGGTTACTGGATCAATAGTGGCAATATCGATGAGGAATAGCAGCATGCTGGTACGCTGGATGTGGCGCAAGAACTGAATTCCCAAGCCTTTGCCCAAATGCGCCCCTTCGATTATTCCGGGGATGTCGGCCATTACAAAGCTCTGATAATCCGAAACGCGCACCACGCCAAGCATAGGCTCCAAAGTGGTGAATTCATAATCGGCAATCTTGGGACGTGCAGCGGATAAAACGCTTAGCAGGGTGGATTTACCCGCATTGGGAAAGCCCACCAGGCCCACATCGGCCATCAGCTTTAAAACCAGTTCCAGCTCCATTTCGTGAGTGTGGCCACCCGGTGTGGCATGACGTGGTGCCTGATCCGTGGGGGTGGCGAAATTGCTATTGCCCTTGCCGCCATGACCACCTTTGGCAATCACCACTTCCACTCCGGCTTCGGTGATATCGGCGAGCTTGCGTTTTTTATCTTCTTCTATTACAAAAATCTCGGTTCCCAGGGGCAGACGGATAATGATGTTCTCACCGGAAGCGCCGCTTTTGCGTCCTCCAGCCCCGTTTTTTCCGCTGTCCGCATGGAATTTCTTGGTGTATCGGTAATCCAAAAGGGTGTTTACATTGGTGTCCCCCATGGCGATAATGCTGCCGCCACGGCCTCCATCCCCACCATCGGGTCCGCCTTTGGGCACATACTTTTCACGGCGGAAGCTAACTGCTCCGTCACCGCCATTTCCGGCTTTGATCTTTATTCTGGCAAAATCAATAAACATATTCTAAACACATCCTCCTTAGGGTACAAAGATAAACTTGTGCAAGCTGCGCATTCCCTGCTGCTCAATCGCGATAAAATACATACCGGAAGAGAGTTTATGGGCGCTAATCATCCCATTCCAGCTTATGTCCAGGCTTTTCCCAAAAGCATTGTCCTCGTAGAGATTGGCTACCTTCTGGCCACGCAGATTATAGATTTCCACGTGCAAAGGCCCCTGGGAAAGGCCATCCAGCTTAATACTCAGCGGCAATTTACGCACCGGATTGGGCATGGTGCAGATGATGGCTGCGGGAACCTGCAAAGGATCATCATTGGCAACAGCGAGATAGACCCCCGAAACAAAATCCACGCCATTATCGCTGAATCTCCATGGGAAATCGCCAACTTCACCAAGGGGAATCTGAGCAACGTAGCTAACCGGGTTGCTGTAATCAGAGCCAACCGGATTTACGTCCACGAGAGTGCCATACGCACTTCTTACTTCTACAATCAGCGGGAAATCTCCCTGATTGTCATAATAGCTGAGGGTGAGGGTATTAGAATCAAAATCAAAGGAGCTTACCTCCACTGTGGGAAGGATATTGGCCGCCTGCTGGTAAAAATTATCTTCCATCACGGCTATAGCAGGGGTGCTGTAATCTCCTATACCCAGATTTGGCTGCATGTTTTCGATGGTGATGGCCATGGTCATTCCTGTCATCGCCAGAGTGTTGCTCATGTTTGGCCAGGCTCCGAAATCGGGATCATTGGTAAGATCAGAGAGAGTGCAAGCCATGTGCAGGGTGCCGGAAGAAACCTGTGCCTGGATGTTTCCCAAACGGGTGAAGGTGGGCATGCTGGTAACGCTGTCGTAACGCAATTTATACAGGCCATTGGAAAGCACTCCGGGGATATTGAAACTATAGATCATGGCATAGGCAAGGGTATCCACTACCGTTTCGGGATTTACGATCGTAGCCATATAGATATTGAAGCTGGTAACGCCAGTCATGGTGGGAAACAGCCCGCTTTGGTTTTGCATGCTGAAGTATATTTTCTCGGGACCCATGGCCATATAGCTTTCTTCCAGGTCCAGATTGGGGCTATACACCATCAGGCTATCGCCGGTGGGATCGGTGCCAATGTAGGCCATGCGATTTATATTCGGAGGAAAAGTTTCCGCATCCCAAAAGGCCGGATGCATGGCACTGACCGCTTCGCCCATATAATCCATGTTATAGCGCAGGCGATAGCGCAGTTTCTGGCCATAGGTATAGGGTGCCAAAGCTTCCATTTCCAGATTGGGAAGGCTATTAACCGTGGCGCTGCTCCAGTTGGCGGTGCCAGCGCTGTAATAGCATTCCATGGTTCCCAGGCCACCGGTAACGTCGTCCCAGCGCAGATGCAGATTGCCATTTGCGTCTCTGGCGCTATGGCGAATCACGCTGAAGGGATTGGCAATCTGGGCAAAGGCAGTGCCGCTTAGCAGCACTAAAAGTATCACTAACAAACGTTTCATTCTTCACCTCCCGGTGATAAGGGTTCGATGAGTCCCTGTTCATAGAGCTTGCGGAAATAAGTCCAGCTGGTTTCATTGGGCTCGCTCCATTCGCTTGGTGCCGATGCATACTCCGGATGATGCTGCTTCACGTAGTCCTTAAGCTTGTCTGGAAGGGCTTCAAAGCCTCCCTCCAGCTTTTTCCCGCGGCATACGAAGATTAGCTGTCCAGGCCTGTCCCCCATTTTCATGAAGGGCATCCAGGGACTAAGGCGATTCCAGGTGATATTTACGGGCACCGAAGTAAGCGTGCTATCCGCCAGATCACTCTTATCGGCAAAGAACTGGAAAAACTCCGCGGATTGATAGACGTCGCTTTGGGAATATTCGGGGAATTCCTTGCGGGGCAGGGGACTATCATAAAAAGGAAAGATATCCATGTAAAACACATATTCATCGCCCATATCGCTTCCCGGAAGCATTTTGTGGATATAGGGCAGCATCTCCATCCCAAAATCCATATCTTGATTCACGGGGTCGTTCCAAATGTGAATTACGGGAACTTCTGTATTGGTAAAAGGATTGCGCCATTTTTCCAGTATCTGGCCACTCTGGTAATCGGTAAAAAAAGCTGCTTCACGGGACAGCAGCTTGAATCCTGCTTCGCCGGGAACGGTGCGGGCAATATTGAAGCCTTCGAAGCCAAATAGCTCCCTTCTGCGTTCGCCGGGGATATATGCATACACGCTTCCCGACCAGTAAAATAGCGTTTCTCCACCCTTGGCATCACCACGTACCCGGGTGAAAGCATCCAGATAGGTTTCCGGTCTGGCCAGGTCATATTCCTCCGCCAGGAGGGGGCTAAGGGCTACTACCAGCATTATTATCAGGGGCATTAACTTCCGCATGATCTTTTTTACCTCGTTCTTACAAACAATTTTCCAATATGTGGTAGTGTTTGTAAGGGCAGGGATATGTCAAGCAAAAGCTGGTTTTGG
>CAZSST010000035.1:10367-18963 GCA_964609575.1 uncultured Candidatus Cloacimonas sp. | reverse complement strand
CCTTCATATCATGCTGATAGAAAGAAGCGGCATGATCTAAGTGTGCCATAAGCACTATCTCGTGTAGCTTTACCTACATTCTTCCGACTATTGAGCACAGTAATCGACCAGTTTTACATCATAGTCATCTCATGCTGAGGCTAGCCATTTTCATTTGCAGAAACCCTGTCAGAATTTGCAATTTTCGGTGATCTGATTTGCAAAATCCTGTCAGAAACTACCTAAAAAGGTCTTGGAAAGGATGAGTAAGGATGAGCAACGATGCGACAGTTTGCAGTTTTCGCTGCACAATTTGCAGCTTTCGTTGTCACTTTGCACCAAATTTTAAATTCGGGAAGTGCGGAGCACGATAAGGCGCATGACCCCCAACCCCGTAGTTTACTGCTGGGAACACATGTTGCATGGATTTACAAAGAGTCCGGAAGATGGCACTAATTGGTTCATGTGCCGTCCTCCGGACTCATTTCTTGTTCTATGCAATTTCCCACCAATGAATTGCTGGGCTGGGGGCATGCGCTTTTCCGTGCTACGCACTAAGATTAGTTTCTGCATCAAGGGCTGTGACTCAAAAAAACACTGCCAAGGAGGATCAACGGTGCCCGCACTAAGATTAGTTTCTACATCAAGGGCTGTGACTCAAAAAAAGTGCTGCCAAGGAGGATCAGCGGTGCCCGCACTAAGATTGGTTTCTGCATCAATGGCTATGGACTCCCTCAGCATCTCATCCTGGCCATGTTACCATATAGTCCGTGTCGTCCATTACCAGTTATCCATCAAGCCCACTGTCCAGAAACTACTTGACTTCTCTTCAACTCATTCTATACTATCAAGCGGGAGACAATATGCTTACTTACAAGATTTTACTGCTGCTTTGTGCCTGTCTGATGGCCTTGCCCGCGGCCTGCACATCCAAAAAAGAGGAGTCTGGAGAAGTACCTGCCGATTCCACCGAGGCCATAGTTTATTTTTCCAAAGAGATCACCCCCGAGGCAGTGGAGCTGCTTTACAGTAAGCTGGAAACGCAGCTAACTGGCAAGATCGCCATCAAACTGCATTTTGGCGAGGAGGGGAACAAGAACCTGGTGGATCCTAATCTCATCAAGCCTCTCTGCACCAAGCTAAATGCCACTCTGGTGGAAACCAATGTGCTCTATGGCCGCCAGCGGGGAGAAACAGCTTCGCATATCGCTTTGGCGAAGCGGCATGGCTTCGACTACGCCCCCATCGACATTCTGGATAGCGAGGGCAATCTCTCTTATCCCGCACAGGGCAAGCATTTCAGTAAGGTGTACACCGGCAGCCATTTCCCTATATACGATGGCTACCTCATCTATTCACACTTCAAAGGCCACGGCATGGCAGGCTTTGGCGGTGCGATAAAAAACATCTCCATGGGCCTCGCCAGCAAGGAAGGCAAACGCTTTTTGCATAGCGGCAATTACCCCATTTATGACGATAGCAAGTGCATCGACTGCGGACTTTGCGTAACCAGTTGCCCCGAAGATGCCATCACCATCGATCCCGTTAATATCGACCACTTAAAGTGCATCGCCTGCGGCAAATGCATCTCCGTATGCCCTCAGAAAGTGTATTCCACACCCCCAAAAAGCCAGGATGCCTTCATGGAACGTCTGGTGGAATATACCAAGGTGCTTATCCAGCAAAAACCGATGGTCTATATCAACGTGCTGGCCAATATCAGCAGCGCCTGCGACTGCATGGGAAGTGCTCCCAAGCCGTTTATCAGGGATATTGGTATTCTGGCTTCCACGGATATCGTGGCCATCGAAAAAGCCAGCCATGACCTCGTGGATAAAGCCCACAATTGTGATGATGCCTTCCTGAAAGAGAATTCGCTAAGCGGTAAGCGCCAAATCAGCTATGCCCACGAACTGGGGCTGGGAAAGATCAAATACCGCCTGGTGGAGCTGAAAAAAGAGTGAAACAGGCAGACGATAAGCATTGAAAGCTACGTAATCACTTCATCTATCGGCAGCAGGAATACCTTTATCATGCCCTTTTTCTGCAAGTCCACTCCGGAGTTTTTCAGTTCTTCCAGGGCAAAAAGCACTTCTTCTTTTGTGGCGATACCCATAATGATGCTGCCATAGCCCTGCCTGATATCGGGGGAATCTTTGAATGAGGCAAAGAGGGGGATGTCATAGAGCATCTTCTGTCCCAGAGTTTCACCCGAAAGCACGATGGTATCTTCGATACCCGCTTCAGACAGTGCCAATATCATATCATCCAGATATTTATCACTATACAGATGGAGAATCATATACATAAGAGCTCCTTTTTCAATCTTTTTCCTTCAATTCACCGGCTTTTCCCAAGCCATATTTCACCAGCACCGGGCCCACCAGCATAATCAAAAAGGTGGAAGCGGTCATAACGCTGATCACTTGGGCAGCCTGCTTTTGCATGTGCATGTCGGTAAGTATTTTGGATGCTCCCAGGCTTAGTCCTATTGCCACTCCTGCCTGAGACAGCAAGGTGAAGCCAAGGTATTTACGAACCAGGGGCTTGGAATCAGCAAGTTTGGCACCGTAATAGGCACCGCCAAATTTCCCCACGGATCTGGCAATTATGTAGATACCAATCAGCAGGGAGTAAGAGGCGATGATGCCAAAATCCAGCTTCGTGCCCAGCATCACAAAAAACATCAGATAGATGGGGGGTGACCACTGCGTTAGCGCGTGGGCGAATTTCTTGGTGATGATGCCATTGCGGTTGGTCATCACGATTGCCGCACTCATAGTGAGCAAAATTGGGGAAATATCATAAACCTGCGCCAGGGAACACATTATAAATAGCGATCCCAAAGCATAAATCAGGAAGAGGGATTGCTCGTGAATGTATCTTCCGCCCTCGATCAGCAGGTAGCCAAAGGCCGCACCAAAGATGATTTCCAGCCCGATATCCTTAAAGGCATCCAGAATCGCCAGCGAAACGCTAACATCATGCGAACCCAGCATAATACCCGCCAAAGGAATCCCCAGCGAATAAAGGATCAGCGCATAAATGTCATCCAGACCCATCACCGCAAAAAGCGTGGAGGTTAGCTCACCTTTGGCTTTATATTGATTGATCACATCGATAGTTCCAGCCGGGGCAGTGGCACATGCCAGAGCGCCGTAAATGATTCCCATGGGTATGCTTCTGGTTATCAACGCCGTGGCAATCGCGGTTACCAGAAAGGCCACGCTGGCTTCAAAGATCACGATGATGATTATCTTCCTGCCCAATTTGCGTAAATCCTTCAGCCGCAATTCCGAACCGATATTAAAACCTATCAGGGAAAGAGTTAACACATTAATAAAACCCAGCGTTTCCACCTGAGCCAGATTTACATAGCCCAGAATTGCCGGACCCAAAATTGCTCCGGTGATGATGTAAGCAATAATCACCGGAATTCTAGCCAAACCCGCACCCCTGCCAGTTAGCAAAGAAAATAGCAGGCACAGACCCAGAAATGATAATAGGTGGATTTGAGGCATTACTTGCTTTCTACCAGGTAGTTATATAGTTCCTCAGCAGTGCCGCAACCGCGCAGATTATCCACCAGATGAGTATTTTTCATCCGCAGCATCAATCTGGACAGCAGCTTAATATACTTCTTGTCCTGATCCTCAGTGGCCACGATCATAAATACGATATCCACCGGCCTATTATCTATGGCTTCGAATTCCATGCCCTGCTTCACCAGTGCAAAAGCCACCACAAAGTCCTGTGCTGCCTTAGTGCGGGCGTGGGGAATGGCAATGCCTTCGCCGATACCCGTGCTCATGTCCTTTTCTCTGGACCAAACGGCTTTTTTCAGCTCTTCTGGATCCACCACCTTATCGCTGGTGCAAATAAGTTCCAGCATCATGTCCATAAGCACTTTTTTCTCCGCGTGTTCCACGCAAAGAACCCGCTTCGGACTAAGGTATGCGCATACTTCCAAGTGTTCCATCATTGTTCTCTTTATCTTTTTTTCTCCGTATGTACAAAATGGATGCAACTTGTCAAGAAATAAGTGCACTGGCATTCCCCCATTTTACCCAGCCTTATGTGCAGTTGCCAAGGTCAGGCTTTATCTGCCAGCTCACTACCAGCCTCCAAGAACCAACCAATATCCAACCAGGATGACGATCAAGGAGGCTTCCAGGATAGCATTGGCTGCGACCTCAGAATAGCGTAAATCACAAACTTCTTGACTAATTATAAGATCGATAAAATAAGGGACTTTAAGGGACTTGAAAAGCGGGATTAATGGCATCGGAGAACTTGCGACAACGGTCTATAAGATAAGAAAAGCATATAGAATTCTTTAAGAAAAGTACGGGATTTCGCCGTAGTTACATGGCTGGAGGTATTATGAACTTATCTAAAGGTGCAAAGCAGCAAAGTGGAAAGCAAATTTCCAAAACTTTGGTGCTAACCATTGTTTTCGTTTTGCTGGTGATAGTGGTGGTGCTTATTCTCACCAAGTTTTTGCCCTTTTCGCTGGAGAGTATGTCCCAATTGTCGCTGATCGTAAATCTGGTAACGCTGCTAACCTTATTCCGTTATGCCTACGATACTTATCGCATGGCAGACCAGCAGCAGGCCATCAATCTTACCCCCATCATCAGTCATGGTTTTTCGGAAAGCGAATGGACCCACGCAGATGGCGATATTAAGCTATTTCTGAAGAACTATTCCCCTTTCGATGTGCGGATAAGCCTGTGGGCGGATATCTATTTCGATGGGCAATTGCTTAGCTATCAATCCGAGCTGGATCAATTAGCCTATCAGGGCAAGGCAAAATGGGTGATGTGCGCCAAAGAGGGTGCCTATCAGGGCCGCATCAAATTTGGCAAGCATTTGCTGGAGCACAATAATATCAATTCTGATATCAGCTCCGCCCCGGAACGTGAAAAACACAAAATATTGATAAAACTGCGCTATGAGGCCAGCAACAACATCTGCGAGCAAATCTATAAATCCGAAATCTATGCCTACCGCCTGCAAATTTTGAAGCATCCCTATTACAACGAGACGGCGCATGAATACAAAATGAAGGAAATGATATCCTTGATACCGATGGTGGAAGAATAAAGTTTCACTAATCTATTTCCTTCCAGCGATCCGATGATAGCATTGTAAGCTACTTTGGGAAAGGAAGGTTGCATTCCCTGATCCCTTCTCCCTATGATGGCGCTTTGGAAAGCGCTACTACTTCTTATGATGACGCTTTGGAAAGCGCTACTACTTCCTATGATGGCGCTTTGGAAAGCGCTACTACTTCTTATGATGGCGCTTTGGAAAGCGCCACTACTTCCTATGATGGCGCTTTGGAAAGCACCTGGTACTTATGGTTTGCATGGCTCAAATGCCACAGTTATCTATGCGATTGTGGCACTATGATGCTAAAATTATCTTGACAATATTGGCAGTGCATATACAAGCGGTACAGAGGTAAGGATATGAAACTCTATGCGCGTGAACTGCTTGGGAAGATATTGCCGGCCATGCAAACCGCCGAAGCGATCTTCATCTTTGGAGCCAGACAATGTGGCAAGACCACGCTTTTAAAACAACTGATGTCCGAATCTGATTATCAGAATTCCATTTATGTGGACATCGAGTATCCCCTGATGCTGGATACTTTTTCCAGGGGGATAGATGAGGTGTTGAAGTATCTCAGATTGCAGCGCAAGTATCCCGGAGACAGGTGTTATGTGTTCATCGATGAGGTGCAGTACATCAAAGATATGTCCCAAACCATAAAGCTGCTGGTGGATCACCACAGTGATGAGTTTAAGCTGGTGATGACAGGATCTTCTTCCGCCCTGATCAAATACCAGTTTAAAGAATCACTGGTGGGGCGAAAGATTGTATTTGAGCTTTATCCACTGTCATTCCAGGAATTCCTGAACTTTAAACAGCGGGAAGACCTGGCCCAACTGAGCGTTTTGAAAGGGGATGATATTCCCGTGGCCTACATTAAACAACTGCAGGATATGGCAAGTGAGTACATGGTTTACGGAGCCTACCCCAAGGTGGTGCTTGCAGATGGTAAACAGGAGAAAAGTATGATTCTGGCTGATCTGCTGTCATCCTATATCCTCAAAGACATCAAAGAACTTTTCAGGATCGAAAAAACAGAAGCCTTGAATCACCTTTGCATGATTTTGGCACAAAGCAGCGGTAAGGAATGTTCTCTGGCAGGGCTGTCCAATGAAGTAGGATTGCATGCGCGCACCCTTAGCGATTACCTGAGGATTCTGGAAGAATGCTATGTGATTAGAAGGCTGCAACCCTACCATAAAAATCTGGCTACAGAACTTCGTAAAAGCCCGAAGTTTTATTTTGTAGATCCCGGAATCCGCAATGCCCTGGTGGCAAACTTTCAGGATTTGGATCGGCGTGGCGATAAAGGCGAATTGGTGGAGCATTTTGTCCTGACCAGCCTTATGCATCAGATCGATCCCTATTATGGCAAGATAAATTATTGGAAAACAAGGAATAAACAGGAAATAAATTTTATTGTGAACAATAACAACCAGCTTATTGCCTTCGAATGTAAAGTATCGGGTGAGCGCTACGTTTCCTTTGTAGCCTTTCATAATGCCTACCCGGAGGCTAAGTGCCAGGTTGCCTGCCTGAAGGAACCAAATCTGGATCGGGGGGATAGATATATTTGGCAAGATCTGATTGGCAGCCCTTAGAGAGCTATACTTATAGTTATGGCATCTTTTATCCAAGTGAATGTTTTTAACTGGCTTAGATAAATCTTACTTTACGCGGGAACCGAGAGTAACCTGCCCAGAAAACCATGGCCAAAAAACTTGACAGATTACGATCATGAGTTATTTGGAATTCATCACAAACTATTGGTAGTCTTAATGTATATGAGGTTATTGAGTTGTTTAAGAACCAAGCCGGTTCGTCCGGCTTGCGGGACAAAAGCAATATCTCAGGCTAACCCAAGTATATCCGCAAAGAAAAAAGGAGCCGTTATGTATATCCGATTCACTGTGTTGATTTCTTTGTTTATCATGGCATTGTTGCTGCTTTCCTGCTCGGAAACCACCAAACCGGATCAAGTGGCAATCCCTGTTTTCTCTCCCGCTGGAGGTAACTACACATCATGGCAAACGGTTGGAATCACCTGCGCCACTGAAGGAGCGGAAATCCGCTTCACCACGGACGGATCAGCTCCAGGCACCACTTCCACGCTTTACACCCAACCGATAAATGTGGCGGCAAATACTACCCTAAAAGCCCAGGCTTTCAAGGACGGGATGACGCCCAGCCAGGTGGCCCAAAGCGATTACAGCATCAACATCCCCCAAATTCCCGGCTTCGTATATGTGCAGGGGGGCAGGGTGATGACCTATCGTTCTTCTTACGCCACCGTGTCCAGCTTTTACATCGGGATAACCGAAGTTACCCAAGAGCAGTTTGAGAGTGTGATGGGATTTAACCCCACCAATTTTGGCGACCATCCCAACTGTCCGGCCGATTCGATTACCTGGTATCACGCCATTGCTTATTGCAACAAGCGCAGTATCCAGGAAGGCCTTACCCCTTGTTACACCTACGCCGGTTACGGAACCTACCCAGGCTCGTGGCCAGGTGGATGGCAAACCGATAATCTCTCCCAACAATACTTCAGCTGCGACTGGGATGCCAATGGCTACAGGCTCCCCGCTGAGATGGAATGGCAATTTGCCGTTAAGGGCGGGCTCCTTAGCCAGGGCTATGACTTTTCCGGCTCGGACGACATCGAAAGCGTAGCCTGGTATGCCTATAATTCAGGAGGGGTAACCCATGACGTTGGCCTGAAACAACCCAACGAACTAGGCATATATGACATGACCGGCAACGTATATGAATGGTGCTGGGACATCGCGGGAGATTGGCCAAACACGGATGTAACAGACTATCACGGCCCCAGCTCCGGATGGAACAGGATTTTCCGGGGAGGATCATGGTCCACCACCCCTGGCGCATCTTATGTGTGGCACAGAAATAACACCCTGCCCACCTATACCATCGATTATTTCGGCTTTCGGGTGTGCCGCACTCATCCATAGTCGCGTAGCCATGCATTCGTAATTGGCTTTGGTCAGCTTCAGGTAAACCGGCAAGAGGGATAGAAGCCAAATCAAATGAATTCCAGCGCCCCCACTCCGGTGGCTGGAATGAAGGGTAGTGGCGGCTTCCAAACCGCCATAACAGGATTTAAACGTTTTTTTACACAGAGAAAAGCAGAGGAATCATAGAAAAGCAGAGGTAAAGGATTTAACAACAAAGAGGAAAAGAGGAAAAAGAGGCTTTCTTTCAAACCGAGTGGGTAAAGTAATAGCACGATTCAATAGATTACTACATAAACAGTTATCATGCGATGACCATGCACTTGCCCGGGGATCGCATGGGCATCACCCGGACAATTATATGGAATCATGGATGAGATTTACTTTCCACCCACTCAGTTTGAAAGAGATCCGTATTTTCTGGCACTCCAGCACCCCATCACTCCAGCACTCATAAAATCCATGACAAAATATCACCTTACAAACTAGCGGCAATGACTAACACAAAAACACACTGGAGATCACCA
>CAZSST010000035.1:0-10357 GCA_964609575.1 uncultured Candidatus Cloacimonas sp. | reverse complement strand
TTTTCTGGCACTCCAGCACCCCATCACTCCAACACTCCATCACTCCAGCACTCCATCACTCCCACACCCCAGCACTCCATCACCCCATCACTCCATCATTCCAGCACCCCAGCACCCCAGCACTCCAACACTCCAGCACCCCCACACTCCAGCACTAAGAAAATCCTTGACCATTTATCAGCTTTCAAAGTATCGGAATAGAATAAGCAAAATACTGTGAGGTGTTCAGATGCGCAAGATCATTATCGCCGGTAACTGGAAGATGAATAAGGACTTGGCAGAGACCAGGAGCTTCATTTCCAAGGTAGGATTGGCTCTTGGGGAATTGGAGCCAGGCCGCGTAATTCCCATAGTGGCCACAGCTTACCCATTTTTGGGAGAAGCCTTGCAATTGGCACAGGGAACCACTTTGCAAATCTGTGCGCAGGATGTGTCGGCCAATAATGATGGCGCTTTCACCGGTGAGGTTTCCGCCCGCATGTTGGGCAGCCTGGGTTTACGCTTTGGAATTGTGGGTCATTCGGAACGCCGGCAATATCATGGTGAAAGCGATGCCACCATAAGCACCAAGATGCACAAGCTTTTGGCGCATAGGATAAAACCGATTGTTTGTGTGGGCGAAACCTTGGCCCAGCGTGAATCCGGAGACACCGAAGAGGTAATTTTGGAGCAGCTTAATGGCTGTTTGAAAGGCCTGGAAATGCACAGCGGTGAGGAAATCTACATTGCCTACGAACCTGTTTGGGCCATTGGCACAGGACGCACCGCCACTCCAGCTCAAGCGCAGGAAGTGCATGCCCTCATCCGCTTTTGGCTAAGCAAAAACTATAGCAAAGCCATTGCCGAAAAGCTCTGCATCCTCTATGGAGGCAGCGTTAAGCCCGATAACATCAAAGACTTGCTGGCATGCCCGGATATCGATGGCGGCTTAATCGGCGGAGCATCGCTGAAAGAAGATGACTTCATAAGTATGGTGAAAACGGCAGTAGAAATTGAAGAATGATAGAAATGAAAGAGTTAAGAGTTAAGAGTTATAAGATGCCTCTCGACCCCTCGGACTTACAACAATAATAAATAAGGTGAGATGATGATAGATATCAAATTTATTCGAAGCAATGCGGACGCTGTGAGAGCAGCGATAAGCAACAAAAACGAAAAGGCCGATGTGGATGCTCTGCTGGTGCTTGATGAACAGCGGCGTAAGCTGCAATTCGATTTTGACACCCTGAAAGCAAGGCAAAATGCGGTTTCGCAGCAGATTGCACAAAAGAAAAAGGCCAAGGAAGATGCCACCCCAGAACTGAACGAAATGACGGCTGTGGCAGAGCAGATTAAAGCCCTGAATAGCGAACTGAGCGGAGTTAATGATGCTTTGGACAGGATGCTGCTAACCATTCCCAATATCCCGCAGCCCGAAGTGCCGGTGGGACGTGATGAAAGCGCCAATGAAACAGTGAAATACCACGGTGAGAAGCCGGTTTTTGGCTTTACTCCCAAGGATCATCTGGAGATCGCAAATATCAATAAGCTTTTGGATTTGCCCCGCGGTGCCAAAATAAGTGGCAGCGGTTTTCCCATATACACCGGGCAGGGAGCAAGGCTGGAGCGCGCTCTGATAAGCTTTATGCTGGAATTTCATCTGCAAAAGCACGGCTATGAAGAGCTGATGGTACCGCTGGCGGTTAATCGCAAAACCATGACCGGAACGGGGCAACTGCCAAAGCTGGAAGAGGATATGTATCACATCGATGAAGATGATTTGTTCCTTATTCCCACTGCGGAAGTGCCGGTTACCAATATCTATGCCGATGAAGTTTTATCACAAAAAGACCTGCCGAAAAAGTACGTGGCTTACACTCCCTGTTTCCGTAGAGAGGCTGGTTCCTATGGCAAGGATACCAAGGGTTTGCAGCGGCTGCACCAATTTAACAAAGTGGAGATGGTGCGTTTTGTGGAGCCGGAAACATCGCTACAGGCGCTGGAAGAGATGCTGGCCAATGCAGAAGCCATTTTACAGGCTTTTGGGCTGCATTATCGCGTGGTAAATCTCTGCACCGGCGATCTGTCCTTTGCCTCGCAGCGCACTTACGATCTGGAAGTGTGGGCTCCGGGCTCAGAGAAATATCTGGAGGTATCTTCGGTGAGTAATTTTGGCGAGTTTCAGGCACGCCGAGCCAATATCCGTTACAAAGATGCCACCGGTAAAGTGCGCCATGTGCATACTTTAAATGGTTCGGGGCTGGCCACTCCGCGGCTGATGATAGCGCTATTGGAAACTTATCAGCAGGCCGATGGCAGCATCACAATCCCCGAAGTATTAAATCCCTGGATGAGGCTGAGCTTATGACCGGGGGAATGGGACTGCTGGACGTAGCTCTGGTGCTGGCAAGACACAAAAAGCTGATCATTATTTTCACCATGCTCATTGCCATCGCGGCGATTATCTTTTCGCTGCTGGCTCCCAAATACTGGAAATCCACGGCGTCGCTGATACCTGTAGTGGAAAGCAATGCCCTGGGTTCCATCAGCAACAATCTAATGGATTTGGTGGGCGGGGGAATGATGAGTACCCCCAAAAGCGAACTGGCGGTGGATTTCATCTCGGTAATGAAAAGCCGGGGGTTCTCCGAGGACGTGATAAGGAAGTTTGATCTGATCAGCTATTTCGAAATCAGCGCCGAGGACAGTCTGGAAGCGATGGAACTGGCTACTGAGAAGTTGCTGGGCTCGCTTATCAATGTGTCTTTCGATCAGGAGAACAACCTGGTGTTTATCACCGCCGAAACCAAGAGCCGCAAGCTGTCCCAAGAGATTGTGCAATATTATCTTGATTCGCTGGAAAAATATAATTTGGACAACCGAATGACCAAGGGGCGCCTACGCAGGCAGTTCCTGGAAAAGCAGGTGAATACCAATATGGCGGCAGCCGATTCGCTGGCAAAAGCGCTGCGTGATTTTGAAAAGACCAATAAGGCCATAGCCCTGGATCAGCAAACCGAATCACTGGTTACGCTATACAGCGAAAGCTCAGCCAAGATGATGGAAACCGAGATCGAATATGAACTGGCCAAAACCCAATATGCAGCAAATTCGCCCAATGTTACCCTGCTGGCCGATAAGCTGAAGCTTTTGCGCCAAAATGTTAAAGACCTGGAATCAAATGCAAGCGGACTAAATCCCGGCTACATCATCGGCATCGACAAGGTTCCCGATCTCTCGCTGCAATATGCGCAGCTGATGATAAACGTGGAGATCAGGAAAAAAGTGATCGAATACCTTTACCCGCAGTATGAACTGGCAAAGCTGGATGAACTGAAAGACCTGCCTACCTTTGAAGTGCTGGATACTCCAGGTCTCGCAGGTTTACGCTCCAAACCCAAGCGCGCCATCATCGTGGTGCTTAGCACTATGGCAGCCTTCATTCTGGCTTGCGTAATCGCTCTCATCAGCGAAAGCCTTTTTATCATCAATAAAGACCAAACCACCAAAATCATCCACACGCTGCTGGGAAAGAATAAACAAATAGCGGACTAAGGCGTTTTGACCAAAAAACAGCCCCTGATTACCCTGAATAAGGCTTTTGCCCTGTTGCTCCTGCTGTATCTGGTGATGGAATTTTATCCCGTGGCCATGCAGTTTAATGACATCTTGCGGGCCTTGGTGGGTTTGGCAGGTCTGGTCTATGTATTCATTTTTCCCAAAAGACCGCTGATAACCCGGGATAATGCCCTGGCACTTACGTTTTTGGGGCTTTGGCTGGTGTATTCGCTCTTCAGTTTTGCCTGGGCTTTAGATAGCAAAAGCGTGCTGGAGCACTGTCTGCATGTATCGCGTTATCTGCTGGTATTTATACTTTTTGAGGGGCTGTTTCGCCATCCTGCTATTCGCGACCGGGCTTATTATCTGTACCTGGCGATGTTGGGAGCTTATCTTATAACCGCTATTTGGGAAATGAGCACGCTGCAGCATCTTATTTCTTCACGCCTGTATGGCAAGCTTTCTTTTGCCCCCACAGGCCCTTTTTTTGGTGAGAACATTCTGGCAGCGATGCTTTTGATGCTCATGCCCTTGCCGCTCTTTTTGCCCAAGCTGCACCGGCAGTGGTGGATGAAGCTCGTAGCGGGCTTGCTGATAACCCTTATTTTGGTGATTATGACTGCTCAAGGAGCGCGAATTGCCCTCATTGCCGGAATGGGGATGCTGGGAGTGGTGATAGCTGGTTACAGCACCTGGCGCACCAGGCTTTCCGTGGCGATTGTGCTGCTTATTTTGCTGGTGGGAGTATGGATTGTGGCCCCCGCACCGCTGCGTTTGGGATGGAGGATGCTTAGCACCGAGCTAAGCAGTATTGGCAGCGAAGGTGAAAGCGCGCATATGAGTTCGGTGCAAATTCGTAAGCAATTGATTGTAGAGACCATGGATCTGGCTGCTTCCAGCCACTTTCTGGGGGTGGGAGCAGGCAATTTCGAAAGGCACATGCGCTCAGAAAGGATGTTTCGCACTGCAGGAATCACCAATGCGCACAATTTTATTATGGAACTGCTGGGAAATTACGGCCTGGGAATGGTGCTACTTTTCTTAATTCTTTATTGCTGGTGGCTTTACCGCTTGTATTACGGTTATCGCCACGCCGCATCACCTCAAAAGCACCAATATCTGATGTTTTTCTTTGTGCTGCTGATGTTTTTACCCGCCAGTTCGCTGCCCAGTTCCATCCGCTGGAACTATCTTTTCTGGATTATTTTTGCCCACATAAACAGTCTGGCTGGTGCCGGAAATGAGAAGGAACATGAAGCAATTTGACGCGCTGCTAAAGATCCTGGCTGACCTCAGACAGCCAGAAACCGGCTGTCCATGGGACATCAAGCAAACCCGCGAGACCTTGGTGCCAAACTTTATCGAAGAGCTTTACGAAGCCGTGGAAGCCATCGAGGATAAGGATATGGATTCGCTGAAAGAAGAGCTGGGCGATCTGCTGCTGCACATAGTTTTTCAAGCTCAGATTTCGGAAGAAGCTGGCTTGTGGAACATGGAAGATGTGCTGCAGAAAATCAATGAGAAGCTTATCCACCGCCATCCGCATGTATTTGGGGAACTGGAACTGAACGATGCGGAAAGCGTTAAAATGAATTGGGAACGCATCAAAAAGAAAGAGAAGACCGAGCGTAAATCGGTGCTGGATGGCATTCCACGTTCCATGCCAGCTCTTATTCAGGCGCAGCGAACCCAGGAAAAAGCCGCATCGGTGGGTTTTGACTGGCCAAACACCGCGCCAATTATGGAAAAACTGGAAGAAGAGCGGGAAGAGCTATATGAAGCCCTAGCTGCTGGAGACGAAGCTTGCATAAAAGAAGAGATCGGGGATATGTTTTTCACCCTGGTAAATCTGTGCCGCAAGCTGCATCTCGATTCTGAAGCAGCCCTGAAAGAATGCACTCGCAAATTCACCCGACGCTTCCACAGCATCGAAGCACACTATCGCGAAAGCGGTGAGGACATCCATGAAGCAAGCCTTGAAGAACTCGATAAGCACTGGGAAAAAGCAAAGCAATCATAATCTCTATCACCGCCTGCGTTTATATCTGATCTTCGGCAGCCTGGTGATTTTCATCTTCTTTGCGCTGTATATCCAGATTCTGATAAAGCAGGCCAGGCAGGAACAGGAGCTTATTCCCCGCATCTTTGCCCAATATGTAGCCTACACAGATACCTATTTACGGGTATCCGAAAAGTATGCGCAATTGCTAACAGAAGTTAGCTCCAAATACTTTCAATTCACCGCTTCAGATGATTTCAAGCAAGACCTTTGGGATTACATCAGCACCGAATTTATGCCCGCCAATCCCATTCCCGTAATCATCACCGATGCTTCTTTGCAGCCGCAGGTGTGGAAAAACGTGGGGGTTGCGCAGGATACGCTTTTTGCCGAGCTATCTCTGCCCTCGCGCAAAAAACTGCAAAATCTGATGCTGTCCATGATCCAAACTCCCCTTATCGAAGAAGATAAAACCACCGGATTTGTATATTACAGTAAACCGGTTTCCTTTGCAGAATTCATCAAGCACGTAAATTACTCCATCATCGTAACCGACCGCCACAAACAGCCTTTGTTCTGGCGCAATGTGGAAATCCCGGAAAGCTCCGATTACCAGAGAATAAGCAGCAAAGATCGGCAAGCTCTTGCCAAAATGATCGCCAATATGGACGAAATCCCCATCTCCAACGAAGCAGACAGCCTTGGCTACATCTATTTTTCCACTCCCCGCTCGCTTTCTTACATCCGCAATATCGTTATTTTGGAACTGGGCCTGGTGCTGATGGTTATTTTCTTTGGCAGTTACGGTCTTTATCTGCTCAGCCGCACCGAAAAAGACACCCTGTGGATTGGCCTGGCCAAAGAAACAGCGCATCAATTCGGAACTCCCATCACCTCGCTGATGGGCTGGATAGACTATCTGAAAGAAGCACCCCCCGAAGGCTGTGAACGCAATGTGGGAGAGATCGTGGAACACATGACCGCCGATCTGAATCATCTGCGCAATATCGCTTCACGCTTTGGCAAAGTGGGCAGCATGACCAAGCTGGAACCCCACGACCTACATACCCTGCTTTCCCAGATCGTGGAATATTTCAGCCTGCGCATGCCCCACTTGGGTAATCGCATTAACATCCATCTGATCAGCAAAATTGAGGGCAAGAAGGTGCTGCTTGATCCCGAACTCTTTAAATGGACTCTGGAAAATCTTATTAAAAACTGCGTGGACGCCATGAGCCAAAAAGGCGGCAGCATCATCCTTACCGCCACGGAAAAGAGCCCCTGGATATATATCCACATTCGCGATGAGGGCAAAGGCATCCCCCGTGGCCAATGGAAACATATCTTCGATCCTGGAGTTACCACCAAAACCCGTGGCTGGGGATTGGGTCTCAGCCTTGCCAAGCGCATCATCGAAGAATATCACAATGGGCACATAAAGGTAATCCAAAGCACTGTGGGCGAAGGCACTACCATCGAAATTAAGCTTCCCGCCATATCCATCGCTGCCAAAAGGGAGAAATTATGAGTATCGTAATCAGCGCCAAACAAATGAAAAAACTGGATAGCAAAACTATAAATGAATTTGGCCTGCCAGCCCGCATTCTGATGGAAAATGCCGGCAAGGGCTGTGCCGATTATCTGGAAGCAAAGTTCCCCGAAGCCATCACAGGCCACATCGTGATTCTGCATGGCACTGGCAACAACAGTGGCGATGGCTTTGTAATTGCCCGCTGGCTGCATGAAGCGGGACATCAGGTATCGCTGATGCAGCTTCATGAAGGAAATTTCAGCCCCGAAAGCCTTGTAAATTTTGAGCTATGCAAGGTTCTTTCTATCCCCGCCAGGAAATGGCAGGATGATCCCAAACTGGCTGCGCATCTTATATACTCCGCCTCGCTAATCATCGATGCCGTTTTTGGCATCAGCTTCCATGGCGAATTACCCGCAGATGTTTTTGCAGCTTTTGCCATTTGCAATAGCGTAAAATCCCTCCGCATCGCCATCGATATCCCCTCAGGAGTAAATGCCGATACCGGAGAAGCAGCCCCTGATGCCTTTCAAGCACATCACACCCTGGCTATCCATGCTCTTAAAACCGGCCACATTCTGCATGCAGGCAAAAGAAGCAGCGGCGAACTACATATCATCCCCATTGGCATTCCAGGGCTGTATCATCACGAACTTCCCTGCCAGGAACTGATTACTCAGGATAACTGCTGCTATCCCCATCGCGATTTTCAAGCGCACAAGGGAAGCTATGGCAAAGTTTTTGTAATCGGCGGTTCGCCTGGTTATACGGGCTCTGTAGCCTTATCTTGCAAAGCCGCCTTGCGCTGCGGAGCAGGCTATGTTTATCTGGTTAGCCGCAAGAATCTGGAACTAAGTTACAACTCTATAAGCCCCGAAATCATGTTTCGCCCCATACCCCATGTCAGCAACTACCCCCCCATCGATCTGGAAAGCTTCACAGAGTTTCTGGCCCCCGCTTCCGCAATTCTCATTGGCCCCGGATTGGGCCTGGATGAATATTCCCTGGGCGTTCTGGAACTGGTGCTTGCCTGCGCCAAGGTACCTGTTGTAATCGATGCCGATGCCATCACGCTGCTATCCCAAAATCCCCTGCTGATGAAGTATCTGGAAAGCGACAAAGTGCTCATTACTCCCCACCCCGGAGAGTTTTCCCGGATAAGCGGTTTTTCGGCAGAAATGATGAAGAAAGATACCGTGGCCACCCTAAGGGAATTTTGCCACAAACACAGCGCCAGAGTGCTTCTAAAGGGTGATACTTCCATCTACTGCGACACAGACCACCTGAAATTTAATACCGCAGGAAATGACGGACTTGCCACCGGTGGCAGTGGCGACGTTTTGGGAGGGATAATCACTGCCTTTGTGGCAGGGGGCATGAAGATTGCTGATGCTGCCATCAATGCTGCGTTTCTGATGGGAAGCACTGCCGAAAAACTAAGCCTTGTGCGCCATACGCCCTCCATCATCCCCTCAGATATTATTGAGAATCTCTTCAGATGATGAAAAAGCTAATCCCCCTTTTTTGCAGCCTGGCAGTGCTGCTGTTTACATGCAGTTCCTGCCGCGCTCAAAGCAATGATAATAAAGAAAATAAGGATAATAAGATGAGTACCCTCGCAGAATTGAATACCCCCATTTTTTGGGCGGAAGGTCATCCTGGAGACCTGGACCGGGACACCTGGGAGATACAGGTTTCGGGAGAATGCGAAGCCCCGCAAACCTTTGGCTGGAAAGAGCTGATGGCACTTTCACAACGTGAAGTGGAGGGCAGGCTAACCAGTGTAACCCGGTGGTCGGTGAACGGCCTTTGGAAAGGTATCCCCCTCAGCACCATTCTGGATGCCGTAAAAATCAAATCCACATGCAATTATGTGCGTTTCTGGAGCGTGGGAGAAATATATGACACCTCCATTCCCCTGGAGATTGCCCTAAAGGAAAAATCGCTACTGGCCCATAGCTTCAATGGCGAATATCTGAGTGAAGACTACGGCGGGCCCATTCGCAGCTTTATCCCCTATCTGTGGGGCTACAAATCAGCCAAAAGCGTTGTAAAGATAGAGCTTAACAATAAATATTATCCTGGGTTCTGGGAACAGCGGGGTTACACAGATAGCGCCGAAATAGAAGCAGGACCTTGCCGGGATATGAACGATGGCGGTAAACTGAAAAGCATCCCCGGCGGGGAAGTGATAGAATTTAGCGAATGAAATTCTGGATCACCTATCTAAAAGCGATTCTGGCCATGCTCTTTTGGAGCCTCACTTTCGTATGGTTCAAAATCGCCTTTCTCAGTTACCGTCCCTACGAAATCACTTTTCTAAGGCTGCTGCTGGCTTCCGTGCTGCTTTTTGCTGTAATGTGGATAAGCGGCCAGCGCGAAAAGATATCTCGCAAAGACTTTCTGCGCCTGATGCTGGTAGCTTTTTGCGAGCCCTTTATGTATTTCATCGGCGAAGCCAATGGCATGCAATATGTGTCTTCCACTTTGGGCAGCCTGGTTATTTCCACCATTCCTTTGTTTGCAGCGCTGGGAGCCTGGCTGATCCTGAAGGAAAAGCTATCGGGCTACCTTATTTTGGGGCTGTTTATCAGCACCAGCGGGGTGGCGATTATGAGCCTGGGTTCCAGCGACCTCTCCGCCACCTTAAAAGGAATTCTATTCCTGCTAATTGCTGTATTTGCGGGAGTTTTCTATGGCATCACGGTGCGCAATCTCACTCATCGTTACCGTGCCTTAACCATTGTATCCTGGCAGTGTTTTTTCGGGCTAATCTATTTTTTGCCGCTATTTTTGTATTACGATGGCGCCCATTTCTTTGGCATCAAACACAGCGCCATGGGCCTGGCCACCATCGCCGCCATGTCTGTATTTGCTTCTGTGGGAGCCTTTTTGCTCTATACAGGCGTTATTCGCGATCTGGGGGTGATAAAATCCAATGTTTTCACCAATCTCATCCCCGTATTCACTGTAGCCCTGGCCTACTTTATTTTGGGCGACAAGCTAAGCCTTTTTGCTGCCATTGGCCTTGTTTTAACCCTTATAGGCCTGGTGCTATCCCAATATAAAGACCTGCAAAGACTGCATAAAAACTACCTGCAAAAGCAAAAGGACTACCCCGAACTGCCTATCTCGCAGCCATGAAGAGTATTGGCGGTTTCCACTGTAATGGCGGTTTCCAAACCGCCATACCAGGATACAAACACATAGTTTTTTTTAACCACAGAGAAAAGCAGATGTAGTGGCGGTTTCCAAACCGCCATACCAGCATACAAACACATAGTTTTTTT
>CAZSST010000034.1:0-19437 GCA_964609575.1 uncultured Candidatus Cloacimonas sp. | reverse complement strand
AACAAACTACACACGACACCCGGATAATTGGTCTTGACATGGGAATGATTTATGCTTTGATTGAAATGGTACTTACACAAACATTTGGGACTAAAAAAGGGAGCTATGATGATGAAAGCATTGAACCGCTCAGTTTATGCGAGTGTGCTGATTGCCGTATGGATGGCCTTTCAGCTGGTCCAGTCTGGACCTCTGGATGCTCAGCTTATCCCGCAAGTGTACTATATCACAGAGTATGAAATGTCCATATACAGCGGCATGCGTCCCGGCTCCAGCACCAGTTATCATTACTTTTACGCTCACGCCCAGGATAATCCCCTCGTGGTAAATTCCATCAGAAGGATTTACTCCTACACCTGCGATTATGTGACCACCACCACTGACACCACCTTTGTCTTCAGCGGCAGTTTTGAGCAACATGATGGATACTTTGAGTGCAGAGGTCCCGGGGGAGAATCCAGTGCGTTGGTCCCTCCATATCGAAGCAGCAGGATTTCCAATGCTGGCTATTATCTGCAGGATGATTATGCGAACGATATCGACAACACTGATCATGTGATGAGGATTTGGTATCAATACAATGATGATATGAAACTTACTCAAGCCATCTACAAAAGAAGCCAATCATCATGGTCCAGGCTGGATTGCGAAGTGGACAGCCTTGGCCGCCGCGTGCGGGAAGTGAAGTATAGCTCCGCGGATTCCCTAACCTGGACCCCCTCCAAACGCGTGTGCTACACTTACACTGGGGAACCATCAGGCCTGGATGCAGACTTTGAAAAGTATATGAGCTACCCGCCCTTGCGCTACGCCATCGACGGCACCACAAAACCACTCTACATCAACAACGATTGGAGGATTGGCACCATATCTTCCAGCTATTGGTCCAATAATCAATGGGAGGGCGACTATCCCATTCCATACGTGCTGCACGAGATGGAAACAGGCTATTATCTATACCTGGGTAGCAGCTTCTGGGCTTGGGATTTGCATGGCTTGCCCACCAATCTTTGCAGCCCCAATGGTTATTCTGACGTGCCCGGATATGTCATTAAGTACTCTCACACCAGCCAGGTGGAGGCGGATGATGAACAGCTCATACCGGTTGCCATGCCGACCGTATGGCCAAATCCATCCCGGGGACACGCGCTGATCCACCTGGACCTTGCGGATAAAACCCGGGTGTCCGTGAAAACCTATAACATCAAGGGGCAGATGATCAAAAGTGATGAGTATCTTCAGGGCCCTGACCCCTATGTCTGGAATGCCTGTGATGAAAGAGGGACTGGCTTGCCCAGTGGAGTTTATATCATCAATCAGGAATGGAGGGGAGGCCGCGCCAGCTCCAGAATCGTGGTGGTTCAATAGACATAGCCCTGAAGTGCTTATAACTAGTATCAAGAGCTTATCCAGGTTCAGCTTCAGAGTGGCTCGGTTGGACTTTTCGTCTTGATTCAAGTAATGGAAGGGGCTTTTCCATATCCTTGGCTTGGTGTTTCGAGATTACAGGCCGTGCACATTCCATCGGGGTCTGGAGGTCGAAAGCTTGGTGTGTAGCGGCGCTTTCCAAAGCGCCGAAATGTCGAAAGCTTGGGAAGATTTCAATAATCTGATTAGCTGCGGTAAGCAATGCCTGGGGAAAAAATCTATCGGAAGGCGTGGAAAAAAATCCACAGCCATTAGGCTTGAGAATTGAGGCTTTAGCAAGGGCACGATTGCCTATTATGCGTCATAAGCAGCTATCCTGTATGCAGATGCAATATTCGCAACAATAAAACTTTATGTAACAAGGAATATGGATACAATCGCATATGTGGAAAAATGAACCTCAATCTGTGGAAATATATGCATAAATTCGCCTTGCAGACGCGGTTTCTGGCTAAATTTTATTGACAGTAAGGCGTGTATTCTGATTCTGGCTACTATGGATAAAATTTCGTTTATGAGTGCCAAGGAGAAGCAAGTTTCGCTTGCTAACGTTTTTACACCTATATCCATAGCGGATATAGGGACAATGATTATAGTGATAAATTATAGGAAAAAACAAGGAGTAGGTTTATGAAAAAGGGATTTACTTTGATGCTTTTGCTTTTCAGCTTTTGGCTGTTAAGCGCTTTTAGCATGCAGGATCTCGCTGATGCCCCCATTACTCCGGAGCTGGTGAAAGAAATCCAGTACCGGAACAGTTTGGTACGAGGTTATGGTTGGAGTCCCGGTACTCCCACGGCCCTGCCTACGGTACCAGGGACTTTTTTGGAAGACGGCTCGTACGAATTCGATTTTGCTCCCTACATCAGCTTAACTGGTTCAACCACGCTGGACTCGATGTACATTGCCTGGAGCCAATCTTCGTTCTTCACGATCAGCAAGCCTGATCCTATTAATTTCCCCTTCAAATTGCTCTTTGAGCCTACCACGGCCCATTTTTATGGTACACGCCCAGTTTGGGTGTCGCTGTATCAAATAGTGGGAGGAGTATATGTAAATCCGGTGTCTGTAGGTATAAACGTAACCGTTACTAATATTCCCACAGATCCCGATTTTAGTTTTCCCAGTGTAGATGATCCCAATGCCGTGAGCGCGGATTATATTTTTGAAACCCTGGAAGAAACTTCGCTTACTTTAGATTTCGTGGATATAGTAACCATCTACGACGGCAACGTGAGCGGCACCACACCGCGGAATTTTGATTTGTACATTACGCAAACCGCCTTTCCCAATAACATTGTTTTCACGCAAAGCACCAATAACAATGGCCAGGTAGTAACTTTTACGCCAAATGAGAATTATTTTGGCACTCAGTATTTCATTGTTACCGCTGTGGATAAGGTAGCTCCCTATCAATGGGCTTCCACTACATTTGGCATCAATGTGATAAATGTGAATGATGATCCCGTTATCGATTCATTCAGTCCTCCCAGCCCCGTGGTTTTAAATCAGGGGGAAACTCAGGTATTTAGCGTGGTAGCCTCCGATGTGGATTTTGACACACTTAGCTATACCTGGACTTTCAGCGGAGTGCTTAATGGAGCTCCTTTTGCCAACGTTGTGTCCACAACCAGCAGTTGGACCAATGACTTTATCAATCCGGGTAATTTCGTGCTAACTCTGGTTATTGATGATGGTAATGGCAGCACGGTTACCCAAGTGTGGCAAATCACCGTTAATCCCAAGGGGCCGCAGTTCGACCCCGAAGGCGACACTTTTAGCACATCAGTGGTAAATGCCACTTTTGGCACTCCAGGGGTGGTGCTTTCGGTTACCGGGATAACCAATCCGGAGCTGGCTACCATTTGGTTTACCACCAGCTCTTCCAATCCCACGGTGCCGGTGTATCCCACGCCGCAGATTTATACACAGCCGATTCCGATATCTGTTCCCCCTCAGGATTATACATATACTATAACGGCCTGGTTTACGCATCCGGACTATGCGGAGTCGCAGCACAATACCCAAGTGTATGTGTTAACTGGGATTGTGGAAACTCCTGTGTTTACCGAGGCTCCCGGCCTGATCAGATCGAACGAACGCTACCCGGTGCATATCACTTGTCCTACTGCCGGTGCTACGATCTTTTACAGCTATGATGGCGGTCCCTGGACGGAATATACCATTCCCATTATGGTGCCAGCGCATACTGTGGCCTCCCTTAGGGCTTATGCCACCAAAACAAATTGGGTAGATAGCGCGATTACTGCGGATCATGTGTATGATGTGCGCCGCTATGTGGTGTTTAATGCCCCGCTAATGGACACATATCCTCTCCCGGATGCAGAAGGCTTTTACTGTGTTTGCCTGCACGATAGTGTGTGGGTGAATTTCACGGGAATAAACACGCTTCCTCCTGAAGCCACCATCTATTACCAGGTTCAAGCTGGCATCAATGTGGGTGCCGGGGCTATTGATCCCTACAGTAATCCCGCCCCAATTCTGATTTATGATCCCCTGAATCCCCCCGATTGGAGTATCTATAGCACCAGCACCATCGTATGGTGGGCAGAATATACCCCTGCTGTCGGTTTGCCTTATCTTATCAGCGATATACACCGTTATCCGATACCTGTGAAAAACAGAACCAGGATGACCCTCTATGCCAATGGCACCGTGTTCAATCCTCCTGCGGGAACCTACACCAATCCTCAAAACGTGTATATCAACACTACCACTGATCCCGCCAATGCTCCGATCTGGTACTCGCTCAATGGTGGACCCTTTATGCTTTACAGTGGGGGAGCCATCTATGTGAATGCCACCACCACCATTGAAGCCTATGCTGGAGAGATGCCTCCCACTACCACGCTTCCCAGCTTGCATCAAACCGCATTGTACAATATTACTGGTACGCTGCCAGCCCCGCTGATTTCACCTCCCGGCTATCCGGATGTAACGGTTTATGATACTGATCAGGCGATTACCCTTTCTATGCCTGTGGGTGATCCCCGATGGGCTTCAGCATCACTATATTACACAACAGATGGAACCAATCCCACCACTTCATCTAATCTTTATAGCGGCCCCTTCACCCTCATTCAGGGACATTGGACAGTAAAGGCGATCGCGGTGTTGCCAGATTGGATTAGTAGCAGTATTGCGCAGAAGCAATACTACATCAAATTCCTTACGCCGGTTACCTTCCTTCCGGAAGCAACTGAACACTACAGCGCGATAAATGTGGAAATGTATGCCTATACCGGTGCGGAGATTCGCTACACGGAAGATGGCACGGATCCCAATCCCAGCTCCAACCTGTATTCTGCACCCATTCCCCTGGCGATAAATCCCGATGCCAGATATACACGGAATTTCAAAGCCAAGGCTTTTATCCCCGGTTGGCTTTCAGAAGCTGCGGCAAGCAAGTCCTATACGATGATTCCTACGGTGCTTAATCCCTTCTTCAATCCTGCCGATTCCATTCAGGCTACCCCGATTATGGTTACCATCGATTGCCTTACTCCCGGAGTTACCATTTATTACACTCTGGATGGCAGCGATCCCAGCCCCACCAATGGAACGATGTTTACCGGCCCCTTTGAACTTAGTACCACCACCACGGTTCGGGCAAGGGCTTATAAAACGAATTTCCGTCCTTCCGAAATAGTACGGATGCCCTATATCATTGGCAACATCATTGGTGCCTTGATCTTTACTCCGCCTGCCGGAACCTATGATACAGCCCAAAATGTATCCATTATCGCCTCGCCTCCCAATGCGCAGATCTATTATACCGTGGATGGCACTTTGCCCATTCCCGGAGTTGCCGGAACCTATCTGTTCGATCCAGCCACACCCATACATCTGGGGCTGAATAGCACCTCCACGATCAATGCGATTGCCACCCTTACCAGTTGGCAGGCCAGCAGCGGTTCGGCCACTTATGTAATAACCGGCACTCTGGCTGCGCCTGATATCGATCCCGACGTGTATGAATATGCTGTGGGTACGGTGGTAAATGTTTCCATCGCTGCTCCCATGGGTACGATCTGGTATCGGATTAATGGTGGCGTAGATCAGGTTTATACAGGAAGCTTCGATATCACTACCAATACCACCGTGGAAGCATGGACAGTTCATCCCGATTGGATAACTTCACCGGTGGTGAGTGCTACCTATACCTTTAATAGCAATCTTACTCCGCCGCTCATCACTCCTATTTCTGGGGTGTATAATACAAATGTTCAGTGCGTTATTACTTCGTTGCAAAACGCCGATATCTATTACAGCACCGATGGCAGCGCTCCCTCCATTCTCTATACATACGGTGCGGCGGGTTTCACTGTGGATAGAGTCACCACCGTAAGAGCTCTTGCCCGCAAGGCAAACTGGCTGGATTCTGCCGAAGCTCAGGCGATTTACAATCTCAAAGTGCCCAATCCGGTGTTTTCACTGCCAGCAGGTGCTTATGCCACAGTGCAAACTGTGTCCCTTAGCGTAAGCAGCGGCGATGCCATCTATTACACCCTGGATGGTAGTGTTCCTTCCGCCACCAATCCCAATGCCGTGCTCTATACCATACCGATCACTATTAATGGATATACTCGCATCAGAGCCATAGCGATCCATACTGATTGGTTGGATTCCGACATCGTGGAGGCTATTTATACTATTAATGGGCAGCTCACAGCGCCGGTATTCTCATTAACCGGAGGTATTTACTTCGATGAGCAAACGGTTACTATCACTGCCTATCCCGATGGCGCCAGCATTTATTACTGGCTGAATGGCGCCACTGCGGACAGCACGCTTTATTCTGTACCGCTAAGCATTAGCGAAAATACCGCTATTCGTGCCAGGGCTTATCTGGCTAATTGGGTTCCTTCTGCGGATGCCAATGTACTGTATCAGCTTAAGGTAAAGCCCATTACCTCCACTCCTCAGCCCGGTGTATTCTTCACGCCTACTGCCATTACTCTGGCTACTCTTACCCCCGGCACCACAATTTATTATACTACCGATGGAAGCGTTCCGGGGCTTACATCCCCTGTTTATAGCGGTGCCATTGTGGTGAATGAAACTACTCGAATTCGTGCCATAGCCTACAAAAACCTGATGGATTGGCTGCCTTCAGATGAATTTGACCAAAACTTTGTAATCAGCCAGCAGGTAGCCACTCCTGTGTTCAATCCTGAAGGCGGGGTATTTACCTATTCACCGGTGAATGTAAGTTTAAGCTGCAGCACTCCTGGTGCCACCATATGGTACTCGCTGGATGGAGGAGCCTGGCTGGAATACACTGCTCCCCTGGCCCTTACCAATACTACCACGGTTGTGCGTGCTTATGCCACCAGGAACCTATGGGTTGATTCTCCTCAGGCAGTGATGAATTACATTATCTCCATCCCTGTGGTTACTGCCGTGGAGTTTGATCCTCTTCCCGGAGTATATAATAATCCCTTAAGCGTTAGTCTCACCACCGGTACTGCCGGAGCGGAGATTTATTATACTACTGATGGTGGAGCTCCCGATAGCCTGTATACCTCACCTATAATAGTTGCTACCACCACTACGATCCAAGCTCAGGCGGTCCTGGCAGGTTACACCCCCTCAGCGATCGTTTCGGGAACCTATACTATTTCACCTTTAACTGTGCTAAGCCCCGTGCTTTTGCCCGAACCCGGAATCTACAACAGCGCGGTAACCCTCAGAATGTATGCCCGCACTCCCGATTCCACCATCCGCTTTACTCTGGATGGCGGAGCGGAGATGGTTTACGATGATGCTAATCCTCCGGTGCTGAATGCCACTACCACAGTGGTTGCCTGGGCTACAAAAACCGGGATGCAGGATAGCGCAACGGTGGGCGGATTGTACACGATTACCGGTCAGGTGCAATTAGCTGCCCTCCTCTTTGATCCCTTGCCCGGGATTTATACCACTGCCCAGAATGTTACAATCAATACGCTTACCACTCCTATGGGAGCTACGCTACGCTATACAACCGATGGAAGCGATCCTACTGCTACTTCGCCTGTTTATAGCGGAGCCATTCCGATTAGCAGCGGTACTATCACCATTAAAGTACGGGCTTACCTGGCAAACTGGATACCCAGTAACATCGCTTCCGGTATTTACACCATTACCGGTGCGGTAGTAATCTCAGAGCCGGTATTCACCCCTGCCGCCGGAACTTATCAGACCACACAAATGGTTTCGGTGAATCCGATCACGGTTCCTGCCGGAGCTACAATCCGCTACACTACCGATGGTAGCGAACCCTCGGAGAGCTCTGCGATATATGTTACTCCCCTGGCGGTGCCTTTGAATAGCAGCCTGAATCTGAAAGTGAAAGCCTTCCTTGCCGATTGGACACCCAGCCCTACTTACGAAGCGACGTACAACGTAACCGGTCAGGTGGCCTTGGGAGCTATTACTCCCGTAGCCGGAACCTATCCCAATCAGATAACTGTATCCTTGGGAGCAGCTAATCCGGCTGATGCCACTGTGTACTACACTCTGGATGGCTCAGAGCCTACGCCAGCCTCCCTATCTTATACTGGCAGCTTTGCCTTGAATGCTATTGCCACTTCCAATGTGATGGTGAAGGCCAAAGCTTTTAAGGCCGATTGGACCAGTTCTCCCACTGTTGCTGCCAGCTATACCTTCCAGGCAGAAGCCCCCAGCTTCAATCCACCTTCGGGTTCATATGGAGTTGCCGTTAACGTTAGCCTTACCAGTGGCACGCAGGGTGCGATGATCTATTACACCACCGATGGCAGTGATCCTACGGATACCAATGGTATGTTGTACTCAACTCCCATCGAAGTATCTCAAACTCTCACCATTAAATCCCGCGCTTATAATGGCGCATATCTGCCCTCCCCGATCAGCGCTGCTACCTATGGTATCGGAACTAACCTGAATGTGGTGAGTCTGCCCACCTTCGATCCACTTGGAGGAATCTATGCCACGGCACAGAATGTACAAATATTCTGCGGTACTGCCGGAGCCACGATTCGCTATACTACGGATGGTACTGATCCCACCGAAAGCTATGGCACAATCTATACTGGTGCTATAAACATCCCGTTGGGAACCACTGTTACCATCAGGGCTATGGCCTATCGTACGGGATGGATAAGCAGTCAGGTGGCTACTTCTTCCTACACTATCACCGGACAGGTATTGCCTGTGGCGTTTAATCCTCCCGCAGGCACCTATACCAGCGCACAAAATGTAGTGCTTACTTCTCCCACTCCTGGTGCCTACATTCGCTATACTACCGATGGCGCTGATCCTGATGCAGGTTCTCCGCTATATACCACGGCAGTTTTGGTGAATATCAGCCAAACCATTAAGGCCAAGGCCTTCAAAGAAGGCTGGATGGATAGCAATACCAATAGTGCCCAGTATGTTATCACCGGCAGCACGGCTTTCAACCAGCCTGTATTCAGTCCTGCTCCTGGCACCTATGATACAGCTCAATGGGTTAGCATTGCCGATCCGATTCCGCCCACAGCACAGGTGTGGTACACTTTGGATGGCAGCATCCCTGGTCCCAGCAATCCCAATTCCTTCATTTATACAGGCCCGATATTGGTGGATGGTAATGCCAATCTGCAGGTTTCGGCCTTTGAACCCGGCTGGGATAATCCTGTGATCAACGGTGTGTACACCTTTAATGCTGCTGCTCCCACGTATGATCCCATTCCTGGATATTATGCCAGTTCCATCGATGTTGCCATTTCCACTGCAACTGCAGGTGCTACTATCTATTACACTGTGGATGGCAGCGATCCCAGCACCTCATCCCTTGTTTACAACGCTCCCATTAATATAAGTGGAGATACCACCTTTAAAGCCATAGCTATCAAGGCGAGTTATAGTGCATCTCCCATCGCTACTGGCATCTATGGTATCGGCGGAACAATTATCCCCACTGTGGGAGCCCCCATATTCGATCCCATTGCCGGAACCTATACTACGGCCCAGAATGTATCTATCACTTCTGCAACTCCCGGTGCGATTATCCGCTATACCACCGATGGCAGTATTCCCACCGAGACTACGGGTACTATCTATGCTGCCCCGATCGCCCTGTCTCTGAATAGCTACACAATGATCAGAGCGATTGCTTATCAGACGGGATTTTACTCCAGCCCTGTGGTCACCTCCATCTATAATATCACCGGCCAGGTGAGCGATGTAATCTTCACACCTCCTGCTGGAACCTATAACAGCACTCAAGTAGTAACGCTTTCCAGTCTTACTCCTGGAGCATATTTCCGTTACACTACTGATGGCTCCGAGCCCGATGGCACTTCACCTCTGTTCACGGCTGGAATTCCCATTCCTATGAATTCGCAGCTTACGATAAAAGCCAAGGCCTATAAGGATGGATGGCTTAGCAGCAATACCGGTACCGCTATCTATAATGTAACCGGCACTACTACCTTCAATCAGCCTGTATTCTCTCCCGCACCCGGAACCTATGCGAATGGCATCAACGTCCAGATCGCTGCTCCCATTCCGGCTAATGCGCTCGTATATTATAGCCTGGATGGAAGCTATCCCACCATTCCCTATACCGGAGCTATTCCTATGGATGCGAATACAGTGATCAGAGCGATTGCCGTACTTCCGGATTGGATAACCACCGAAGTGAGTGGCAGCTATAGCTTCAAAGCTGCTGTGCCTACCTTCAATCCTCCCGCCGGATACTACGAAAGCACTCAGTACGTGGCACTAAGCACGCTTACCAGTGGAGCCACCATCAAATATACCACTGATGGCAGTATACCCTCCATTGTAAACGGGATCATATATAGTGCTCCCATCGAGGTGGCTGCCAATCAGACCATCCGCGCTTATGCGTATAAGGCAGGATATCAGGATTCTGATCTGGCCGCAGCAGCATATACTATAGGTATTAATATCCCCGTGGTGGCCAATCCCGTATTCAATCCTCCGTCCACCACCAGTTTCACTGCTCTTAATGTGAGCATCACCACTTCTACGGAAAATGCTTCCATTCGCTATACCACTGATGGCAGTGATCCCACCGATACCTATGGTACCCTATATTCTGGAGCGATCAATGTTCCTCAGAACAGCAATCTCTACATCAAAGCGATTGCCTATCGGGAAGGATGGAATCCCAGTGCCATCGTTTCGGCGAATTATCTGGTAACGGGAACCGTGGAAGCTGTGAGCTTTAATCCTCCCGGAGGAATCTACACTACAGCCCAAAATGTGCTGCTCAGTACGATAACGGAAGGTGCCACAATCCGCTATACCATCGATGGCTCCGAGCCAGATGCGATGTCTCCGATTTACACTTTCCCGATTAACGTTCCGCTCAATAGCAGCCTAACTATAAAAGCCAAAGCATACCGAATCGGCTGGCAACCCTCAGTAACGGTGAGCCACACCTATAATGTAACGGGTGCGGTTGCCTTCAATCAACCTGTGTTTACTCCTGCTTCCGGCATCTTTGGCAATCAGATCATGGTATCAATCGCAGCGCCTCTTCCTGCCGATGCCAGTGTTTATTACACCCTTGATGGCACTGATCCCACCGCCATGAATGGTATTCTATACACCGCACCGGTCATGCTAAATCAAGCTGCCACCTTAAAGGCAATTGCGATTAAAGACAATTGGCTGGCTTCCCCTGTGGAAACCGCCAACTACATGTTCCAAGCAGATGCGCCTAACTTCGCTCCTCCTGGTGGAGCCTATGCCACTTCGCAAACGGTGGTTTTAACTACTACCACTGCAGGTGCTTCCATTCGCTATACCACCGATGGCAGCATACCTTCAGCCACGAATGGAAGTATCTACGAAAATCCGATTCTGGTGAATATAAACCAGACGATCATGGCCTATTCCTTCAAAGCAGGCTATCTGGATTCTCCGATTATCAGCCATACCTATGCTATCGGAACGTATGTTCCCGTGGTTGCCACTCCAGAATTCAATCCTGCGGGAGGTATCTATCAAACCGCACAGAATGTAAGCATATCTGTTTCCACAGCCGGAGCCACGATCAGATTCACCACCGACGGCACTGATCCCAGCGACAGCTATGGAACCATCTATACCGGGCCCGTCAGTATTCCTTTGAATTCCACAATGACGATAAAGGCGATAGCTTACCGTGCCGAGTGGTTAAACAGCCAAATCGCCACTGCCACGTATGTGATCACCGGCCAAGTGGCTTCCGTAGTGTTTACTCCTCCTGCCGGAACCTATCCAGAGGCGCAGAATGTGGTTCTCACCTCCTTCACTGAGGGAGCGTACTTCCGCTACACCACCGATGGAACCGAGCCCAACGCTACTTCACCTCTGTATGTAACGGCTATTCCGGTTCCGTTGAACAGCACTTTGACCATAAAGGCCAAAGCTTATAAAACTAATTGGATTCCCAGCGAAACTGGCACTGCAGTGTATAACATCACGGGTCAGGTGGTAATACCAGAGCCCGTATTCACTCCCGCAGCCGGCACCTATACCGCCATTCAGAATGTCAACCTGGGGATTCCCATCCCGGTGGATGCGATTATACGCTACACCACCGATGGCAGTGATCCTCTTTCCAGCAGCCCTGCATATACTGGTGCAATCAGTATGCCTTTGGGAACGGTTACCACGCTTAAAGTACGGGCTTTTAAAGCGAACTGGGTGGACAGCCCCATCTATACTGCAGTGTATAACATCACTGGCCAGGTTGTATTGCCTGCCAATATGTTTGATCCGCCCTCGGGAACATACCAGAATGCACAGATCGTACATTTAATGGGCAGCACCGTTCCTGCTGGAGCGATCCTTCGCTATACTGTGAATGGGGGAGAGCCCAATGAGCTTTCTCCGGCCTATGATCCTGCCAGTGGAATTGCCATCAATGGCACCTCCACGCTAAAGGTGAAAGGCTTCCTGCCCGGATGGATTCCCAGCGAAACCAGCCAGGCAGTGTACAACATAACCGGTCAGATTACCATCAATGCCCCTGTCTTTACTCCTGCCGCAGGTACTTATACCACTGCGCAGGCGATAGTAATCGGCAGCGTTAGCCCTTCCACAGCCCAGATCAGATATACTCTTAATGGTTCTGAGCCTACAGAAAGTTCTCCGCTCTACACAGCTCCGCTTGTGATGCCATTGAATAGCGTTACCACCTTGAAGGTAAAAGCCTTCCAGGATACCTGGACGCCTTCGGTAACCCATACTGCGGTGTATAATATCACTGGCCAGGTGGCGATGATTACGCCTGTGTTTACTCCCAATCCCGGAGTTTATACCCAGCCCGTAGCAGTTGCCATCAATACCGTTACCATTCCTGTGGGAGCAACCATTCGCTATACTATGGATGGCAGTGATCCCAATGAAACGTCACCCCTGTATTCTGCTCCCATTCAATTGAGCGAGGGCCAGGTGGTAACCCTTAGGGCCAGAGCTTTCTTAAATGGATGGATTCCCAGCGAGATTCACACCGCGAATTATGCGATCACCGGTCAGGTTCAGATTGTAGCTCCGGTGTTTACTCCCGATCCTGCGGTAGTATATCCTACTCCTCAGAATGTGGTGATCTCCACCATTACTCTTCCCGCTGGCGCCACCGTGCGTTATACTCTGGATGGCAGTGAGCCCGGAGAAACTTCTCCGATTTACAGCCAGCCGCTACCTCTGGCGCTGAACACCATCACCACCGTGAAGGCCAAGGCCTTCCTGAATGGCTGGATTTCCAGCGTTACTTATAGCGCTACCTATGTGATAACTGGTCAGGTAAATATCTCCGGCATAACATTAAATCCTCCTGCCGGGGTGTATCAAACTGCCCAAACCATTAATACTACGGGTTCATTGGTTCCTGCCGATGCAGTGCTTAGATACACCACGGACGGCACTGATCCTGTAGCTACTTCACCGGTATTTACGCCGTTAAGTCCCACTCTGCCCTCCACCCTGAACCTCAAACTGAGAGGCTTCAAGGAAAATTGGACTCCGAGTGCGGTGCTGAGTGCTGCCTACATCTTTACCGGCCAAGTGGTTCTGAATACTCCGATGTTCACTCCTCCCGCGGGTACCTATCAAACTCAAACTTCGGTAACTCTGAACACCACTACCGTTCCTACGGGTGCTACCCTGCGTTACACCCTTAATGGAGTGGATCCCACAGAGAGTTCACCTGCTTATAGCGGTACACCAATCCAGTTACCCATGAATGCCACCACCACCTTAAAGGTTAGAGGCTTCATGACGAATTGGACTCCCAGTGCTGTGATGACCGCAGTGTACAATATCACCGGCCAGGTTGCTTTCCTGACCCCTGTATTTGCACCAGCAGCCGGCACTTATACCGAGCCCATCACCATCACAGTGAACGAGACCATCCCCGCTGATGCCACCATAAGATATACCACGAATGGCACCGAGCCCACGGCTACCAGTCCCATCTATAATGAGCCGATCAGCCTCACCCAGATGAATGCCACGCATACCATCAAAGTGAAGGCCTTCAAAACCGATTGGACTTCCAGCCTCACCCAGACCGCGGTTTACGTGCTAACCGGCCAGGCTTCGATTGCCAGCCCGGTGTTCTCACCGGCTCCGAATATCTATACCCAGGCGCAAACGGTTACCATCAACCAAAGCACTGTGCCCACCAATGCCATCATCCGCTACACCACCGATGGCACTGATCCCACCGTTACTTCGCAGCAATATACCGCTCCGATTACGGTAAATAGCACCACGACCATTCGTGCTCGCGCTTTTGCTACCGATTGGACGCCCAGCGTAGTATATGTGGGTGCATATATCATCACGGGTCAGGCCAGTATCTCCGGAACGGTGTTTGATCCTCCTGCAGGTACCTATAGCAGTGCGCAAGCCCTAACCATCAATACTGGCACCAATCCTCCCGGAGCCACAATTCACTATACCCTGGATGGATCGGAACCCAGCGAAACCTCGCCTGTTTATAGCACCGCCATCGCTCTGCCCTTGGATAGCCAAACTACTGTGAAAGCCAGAGTATATGCCACGGATTGGATTCCCAGCATCACCTACCAGGCCAGTTATACCATCACTGGCCAGGTTAATTGGGTGGGCGAGCTCTTCGATCCCGAAGCGGGAACTTATAATACCACTCAAAATATACATATAATTGCAGATACCTATCCTGCAGCAGCCACCATTCGCTACACCATCGATGGCAGCGATCCCACTGCGCAGTCTGCAGAATACGATGAACAAACCGTTATCAACGTCCCGCTGAATTCCACGCTGCTGCTGAAAGCCAGGGCCTTCCATCCGAACTGGGTGGATAGCCCCATCATCACTGCGCAGTACGTGGTTACAGGTCAGGTGGAACTGCCTGCAGACCTGTTCAGCATTGTTAGCGGCACCTACACCACTGCGCAGCAATTGGTACTTAATACCAATACTTACCCCGAAGGTGCCACTTTGCGCTACACCCTTAATGGCACTGATCCAGATGAACAAGCCGCTGCTTATAATCCCGGCAATCCCATAGTTCTTCCGCTCGATAGCCAAACCACTGTTAAAGTGCGTGGCTTCAAGCCGGATTGGATTCCCAGCGAGATTGCCACGGCTGTTTACACCATTACCGGCACTGTGGCCACCCCAGTATTCTCCCATCCCGAAGGCTTGTATGCTCATCCCTTCAAATTGGGAATTTCCTCTGCCACAGCCGGAGCCACCATCCGTTATACCCTGGATGGAACCGATGTGAGTGAAACTTCTCCTGCTTACACCGATTCGCTGATGATCGAAGGTATCATTCAGAATATGGTGATTAAAGCCAAAGCCTACAAAGCTGATTGGATCGCCAGTGAAGCTATCGCAGGAACCTATTCGTTGCTAAGCCTGCCTATCAATATCCGGCTTACGGTATTCGAAGGCTACATCAGAGTTCTCTGGAATAGCCCCGAAGTTACCCGTGCCCTGCAAGGCTTCAATGTATATCGTCGCCGTCCGGGTGAAACAAGCTACACCAAGCTGAATAGCACGCTGGTAAACAGCATGATCGGACTGGACTATTACTATGACGATTATGCCATCGAATCCAACGTATCCTATCAATATTATGTAACCGCTGTGTACGATGGGCAGGAAAGCCTTCCCAGCGACACTGCTTCCGTAGAGTATCAAGCCACGGGATTGCTGATCAGCGAAACTTCCAATGTCTATCCCAATCCCGCAGAAACCGCCACGACCTTCAAGATCGTGCTGAATAGAAACGATAATGTCCAGATTGCCATTACTATCTACGACTTTGCTGGAAAGAAGATCAAAACCCTGGCAATTCCCAATACCAATTCAAACTTAGTGCTCTTGCCCTGGGATTTGAAGAACGATTCTGGTACCAAAGTCGCCCGCGGAACCTACTTCGCAAGGGTAGTGGTAAATGACAGTATCAACCGGTACGAAAAAGTAATCAAGATCGCGGTCAAATAAGGAGGCTAAAGATGAAAACCATGATTAGTAATAACTACCGTCGCCTCATGAAATTCTTCGTGATCGCTCTGCTGATGGTTCTCACGCTTCCGCTCTTGGCCGAAGATGTGAATAATTCCGCCGCCGCCTATGTCCGTATGGGCATCGGAGCCAGAATAATCGCCATGGGCGAAGCCGGAACGGCCACTGCCAATGACGTTACTGCGGCTTATTGGAATCCCGCGGGTTTAACAGACATGAAGGATATCGAATTCTCCTCCATGTATTCCCTGAATATGGGCTATGACCGCAAGTACCAGTATGCTGCCCTGGGCAAGCGCTTCGGCTTTGGAGTGCTGGCACTTAATTGGATCAATGCTTCGGTGGACGACATCATCGGCACCGATAACAGCGGCAATCTCACCGGCACCTTCAGCGATGCAGAACACAATATTGCCTTAAGCTATGCCAATGCCTACAAAAAGCTTAGCTATGGCATCACCCCCAAGTTCTACCTCTCCAATATGGATGGCGAATCCGAATCTGGCTTTGGTGTGGACCTGGGCTTGAAATACGACCTGAACCAATACATCGAAGCAGGCCTGATGGTTCGCGATGCCTATGGCACCCTGGCCGACGACCGCATCCCCTATGATCTGCAGGTGGGCGTAACTGCCTATCCCTTCATAGGGGTAACTGTGGCTGCGGACATGCATTGGGAACAGGATGAAAATCCCAAGTTCGTGTTTGGCGGTGAGTATTGGACTTCCATCGGCCGTGATCCCGAAGCCGATTCCAAGCTTAGCGTGATTAACGTTCAGGAAAAGAACACCTGGGCGGATGTATTCTCAAACTTCCAAACCGGCCTGCGCGTTGGCTTCAATGACAATCGTTTCTCTGCCGGCGCGGGAATCAAATTCCGCAATTTCCAGCTTGATTACGTGTATCGCATTGGCAATCACGATATCTTCAATGATGATCACATCCTTTCTCTGATCCTCAGATTCTGAGCAAGGAGAAATGAATGACTAAAAACAAAATAACTCTTATGCTTATGGCGATGCTCCTGATTGGGGCATCGCTATGGGCGATCGGCATGAAGGGTGAACGCTATGCCATCAGCGGTACCGAATATTACCAACGTGGCGATTACAAATCCGCCATCGAGGAATTTCTCGCTGCTGATAAGGCTGCAGATGGGGAAGTGCCAGAATATAAGTTCATGCTGGGTAAACTCTATATCGCAGTTCAAGACACTGCCAAAGCCCTGGGTTGGTTCGATCGCTATCTGGCCAGCGGTGATACTAGAAGCAGCACCGAAGCTAATGCCTATAAGCAAATTCTCCGCCGTCAGGATCGGATTATCGATAGCATCAGCATGCGCGGCCTGCCTTCCTATCTCAGTAGCCGCAATTCAGATTATGGTGCGCTTTTAACTCCAGACCAAAAGTACCTGTGGTTCACGTCGCTGGCGCCTTCCCGCTTCGACAAAGAGAACATCTGGCATGCTGAAAGGCTGGCCACAGGATGGGCGCGTCCTTATCCCGTGGAAGAGCTGAATACCGATAAGAACGAAGCAATCGGCTCTTTCTCTGCCGATGGAAAAACTGCCTACATCTTTGGCAATTTTGCCCGTGGCCAGAAGGATGGAGACATCTATTCATCAGAATTCAAGAACGGAAAATGGCAAAGTCCCAAAGCCATTATGGAGCTCAATAGCGATCAGGTGGAATCCCATCCCATGGTATTTCGCGATTCACTAATGTTCTTTGCCTCGTCGCGCGAAGGAGGCTATGGCAAGAGCGATATCTACCTCAGTTTCTATCGGGATGGTGCGTGGACAGCCCCTATCAACCTGGGCCCGCAAATCAATACTCCCGGTAATGAACAGACCCCTTATCTTGATGCAGATGGCAGAACCCTATTCTTTGCCTCAGATTATCTGCCCGGCTTTGGTGGTGATGATCTCTTCCGCAGTGTGCGCGTGGGTAAAAGTTGGACAAATTGGAGCGATCCCGATAATTTGGGACTGCCCATCAATTCCATTCGCAACGACCGCCATTTCCAGCATGTGGGTTCTTCCTCAGAAGCCTTTATCAGCACCGATCGCAAGGCCGATGGCTTTGAAAAAATGATGGCTATGAACGTCGCCTTCCATATTCCCACATCCTACATCGTTACCGATCCCTCCACCGGCGAAAAGACCACGGTAGTAGTTGGCCCCAATGGTGATGTGATTCTTGGTCCCGATGGGGAAGTGGTGGCCGTGGTTAATGACGAAGGCCAGATTGTGAAGCCAGAGGGTGAAACTGCTCCCGAAGAATTGGAAATAGTATATCAAATCATCACCGGCACCATCACCGACGAGAAGGGCAATCCGCTAATTGCCGAGGTGGAAGTAATCACCGAATATAACGGCCGCACCTATCGCGAGTACACCACTTCCGACGAGAATGGTGCATACAGCATCAGCATTCCCAAAGGGAAGGACTTCAAGGTGATCGTGAACAAGGAAGGCTATCTGCAAAAGGTGGAAGATGTGTCTGCCCCTGCGGAAGACCGCCCCATCACTTTGAACTTGGTGCTGCAACCCCTCGAGAAGGAAAAGGTATTCATCTTCCAGAATATCCTCTTTGATTTCGATAAAGCCACCATCAAAAAAGAATCTTACCCCATTGTGGATGAGATTGTGGTAACCATGCTTTCCAATCCGGAAATAAGCATCGAAATCTCGGGCCACACCTGTAATATGGGTTCGGATGAATATAATCTGAAGCTTTCCAAAGCGCGCGCCCAGGCCGTGGTGGATTACCTCATCGCCAAGGGTGTGGAAACTTCGCGGCTTCGCTCTGAAGGCTTCGGAGAAACCAAACCCCTGAATGAGAACAAAACCAGAGCTGAACGTGAGCTAAACCGCCGCGTAGAAGTGAAAGTTCTGAAGTAAGCAAGTAAACTACAGTGAAAATATACAAGGGGTTGGTTTTCCAACCCCTTTTGTATTGGCGGTTTCCAAACCCCTTTTGTATTGGCGGTTTCCAAACCCCTTTTGTATTGGCGGTTTCTAAACCCCTTTTGTATTGGCGGTTTCTAAACCGCCATTTGATATATACCAGCAGGTCTCATGCGCACAGTATAGTTGCATGTGTGGAGTCGATTTGGCTTCTCCCAGCTTTATGCGTATATCCATGTTTATAAGCCACATGGACTACACCGACAGGCTGATTAGATTTGCTCTCTTTCAAACCAAGTGGGTAGGTTAAAATAAAGCTGTATAGCCAGTACTGGTAGTTATTATGAGAAGCTTACCAGGAGTCTTGAGCAGCTGATAAAGCCCGCAGGGCGAAATGCCATAGCGAGGGTGGGTAGCGAAGCGGAATTCAGATGGCGCATCGGAGTGCGCCAATACGGGAGAAAGCGAAATGCCATAGCGAGGGTGGGTAGCTTTAGCGAAACCCCTCGTTTCAATGGAAATACTCATAAAGCCCGCAGGGCGACACAACTAGATGATTGGTAATCGTTTAGCTAAATGTATCGCCCATAAAG
>CAZSST010000033.1:8517-19976 GCA_964609575.1 uncultured Candidatus Cloacimonas sp. | reverse complement strand
TAAAGGTAAGGCCTAAGAATGGATTTAGAGATTAGAGAATGATCTTAAGCAGCTTAGCCAGCAGTCCCAGCACGATGAGGATGAGGGTTTTGTGCTCTTTATTCTTCAGCCACAGTGAATATGACCAGGGGTGTTTAACGGCGTTCCAATCGATCCTGATGGGCCAAAACATCCCCACTTGGGCACTAAAGACTTCCCACTGCTGCGGGAAAAGCGCTTTTAGCTTGGTTTCTTCATTGTGGATGGTATTGGGGTAGATGAAGATAAAGATAAATAGCATGCCCAGCCAGAACCATAGATCACCCAGGTAAAAACCAAAACCGCAGGCAATGAGGAATGATCCGATGTACAGAGGATTGCGGGCGATGGCATAGGGCCCTTCCTGAACCAGGCGCTGCACCTTTTGCAAAATCCCGGCGCTCCAGCAGCGGATGAAGGTTCCTGCCAGAATCAGCAGGGTGCCAATGATATAGGCCTTATCAAAGCTATCGGGAGTGGAAAAACTGTGCCAGTGGGTAATGAGGTATTCAGCGGCAATGGCGCCAAAGACGATGCGGGATACCCAAACCCTCTTACGGGTGATGTATTTGCGGAGGGAGCTAATCATACTCATGTTAGTTTCTTGCTTCCGGTAAAGAGGGGAATCATAGGTGATCCCCCTATTACCAAGGAAAGTTTAGTAAAAGAATACTTTGATGGCGATGGCGATCAGTACGGCGGAATTGATGATCAGCCACCATTTAACCTGGGAAAAGGTTTTCTGATATATATCGCGGTTGTTTTGCACCTTGCGTTCCAGGCGCACCATCATGTGTTCGAGAGTGCCCAACTGCTCGGTGGTTTTATCGTTCTTTTTTATATTCTGATTATGATTCACGTCGCGGCGCATATGCTTGGCCACTTCATATACCAAGGGAATGAAGGCAGGAATGAAACGGGCAAAACTCATCTTGTATCCTTAAGCTTTTATTTCTTAAAACTTGTATCCCAGATTGAGGTAATGGGTACCTTCCAAAACGGGATGATGGGTGTAAGCATAGTCCAGCTCGATATCACGGACATAGATACCGAGGCCAGCATTGTAGGTGGCGGGATTTTGATGAACACCGAAGCGGATCGCCAAAGGCTCAAAGGGGTGTGCTTCCACGCCTCCCATAAATTCTGTTTCCTTGCCAAAGTCCTTTTTTAGCTCAATACTGGTGGTAACAAGATCATAGGGCAGATAGGAAATTCCCAGAGATAGCGAACTGGGCAGATCGATCTGATTCTCGTAGCCCATGCTGGCTTTGGTGAGATTATTCACGGCAAAGCCAAATTTGGTGCGATCGTGCAATAGCGCTACAAAGCCCATATCGATTCCAAAAGCGCTGTCATCATCCTCGCCATCCATGCTGAGATTATAGAAATTGCCGGTGTAACCCACGGAGATTTGCGAATGGATATCCTTTTGTAATACAAAGGCATGCGCCAGGCTGATTACCTGCTCGCTCATCAGATTGGCATCTTCGTAGCTTACGTCCATCATGCGAGCGCCAATGGCCAAAGTACCGTAACTTTTGGGAAGTTTGGCAGCAATTGCCAGGGTTTTATATTCGCTGAAATCCTGGCCAAAGAGATTGGCAAATCCAGCTTTAACCATGAATCTCTGGCCTACCAGTCCAGCGGGATTGTAAAACAAAGCATTGGCATCGTCAGCCACAGCGGTGTAGGCATTGCCCATGGCACGAGCCCGGGCTGAGGGTTGATAGTCATCAAAAACAGCCAGCAATAAGGCAGACTGGATCAGGATCAGGCAGATAAATATAATTTTCTTCATGGGGCACCTCATTTCAGCCGTGCTTTAATTACGATGGGTTGAACCGTGCGTTCAGACTTACCGGTGGAACGATCTGATACTTCCAGATGGCAGTAGTACAATCCGGGAGGAAGCAGATTCAGATTTGCATCACGTCCGTTCCAGGCAAAGGTATCGATGGAAAGAGCAGCATTGGCATTGGGCAAATTCAGATTAACCGGAGTGGCTACCAGGCGTCCCTGAGCGTCATAGATGCGAATCAGAGCTTTGCCTAAAATCCCGGATTTGCAGCCATACTGGATGTTTATCTTTTCGTTGTTGGCGGGATTGAAGATATTCTTTTTGTTCAAATCATTGCCGATATTCAGGTAGGCGATGCTTTGTTTGATCTTGGTTTGGATGCTGCCGCCCACAAGGTTATTGATATTGATATTATCATATTTAAAGGAAAGGAGGTTGATAACGGCATCGCCATAGGCCAGAGGTTCCATCACCAGGTTGATAAGAGTGTCACCCTCTGCGGCTATTAACATCTCCGGATAGGTAATGCTGAAGCTGATGGTATCGCCAAAGGCAGAGATGGTGGGAACAGGTTCTGTGGGAGTAAGCGTGCCCTCGATGCTGAGATCCTGAAAGCGAACTTTGGAAGGATCAATCTTCAGGGTAACTGTGTAACTCTGCACTCCCCAATCCATCTTGATTTTGGAGGTGGTAAGCGGAACATTGATAAGGGAATTGATGGTGCCATTAACATTGGGAATTGTGATGCGGGATGATTCCACACTATCTATCTTAACCAGGTCTTCCGGAGTGCGGGGATTTAGCTTCCAGCCGGCAGAACTGGAGCCATGGTAATCCACTACTCCCTGGATCATATACCACCAATCGTTTACCACGATCTGATAGGATGCGGCAATAGAGAAAAATCCATCATCGACCATGGCTTGCAGATTTCCGGAAGCGGTATCGGCTACTTTGAACTGACCATAGCTATCGGGAGCGGTTTTGATCTGTACGTCGGTGAGGCGTACCAAAACTCCTTCCCACTGCTCGGAAGCGGCATTGTTAAAGGTTACTTGAGCGGTGGTAACCGGTGTGGCCGCAGGGACAGGATTGTTGCTGGAAACTATGGTGTAAGAACTTACACTTACCAGTTCGGTTAGCGCATAAGCCCAGTAGTCAGCTTGCTTGTATTCGGACACGGTTCCGGTTAAAAGGACGCTGTCGCCTACGCTAACTACGTTGCTAACATTGCGGTCGTAAACATACAATCCGCTCCAGGGACCACCCTGGCTGTTGCCGATGTACAGATTGGAATTGGCTTTTACGGCGGTAACTATGCCAGCCACGGTCACGCTTTGATCCTTGTAAGGGGAATCTCCGCTGGGATCGGCAGTGTACTGAACATCATAGCATGAGAGCACCTGAGCACCCAATCCCAAACTAAGGAACAGGATGGCAATTATAAGGTAGATCCCTTTCATTTATATCTCCTTGGAATTAATCTCATTGGATTCGGGGTCGGAAATAACCTCGGTGATGGGAGCAACGGGAGTATCCTTGATGAAAATCATATCAATCAACAGCAGGCATACTCCGATAAAAATACAGCTGTCCGCCACATTGAAAATGGGGAAACGCTGCATGATGAAATCAGGAAAATCTACAGAAAAGAAATCGGTAACTCCCCCATAGATGATGCGATCGATGAGATTGCCGATGGCTCCGCCTAAAACCAAACCGAAAGACACCACATGCAAGCGGTGCTCTGCCCTGTATAGCAAATAGATGATGAAAGCCACGGCCAAAAGAGTGGTGATAATAAAGAACCACCGATTCACCAGATCGCTGGTAAAACCTATCGAAAATGCCGCGCCGGTGTTATTTACATGGGCAAGCATAAAAGTATCGCCAAAAAGGCTTTTGAGGATGGGCAGGGAGTCATGAAGATCTATATTGATGCGTACCATGGTTTTGGTAAGCTGATCTAAAACCAGCACACACATCATGATCAACCAGGCCGGAGCAGGGTTGGGATGACCATTTGGCTTATTCAACGTCTTTGCCGCCTCTTTTTATCTTCCATCTTCTCCTTGCAACTAACGCAATAGATGGCATAGGGAAGGAGCTCCAGACGAGCATCCTGGATGTTTTCGCCACACATTTCGCAAATGCCATAGCTGCCATCGGCAATCTTGCGCATGGCATCGTTTAATAGTCTTATCTTATCACGCTCGCCTTCCATCATCATCACGGTTTGTTCCATAAGGTTGGTATCGGAACCCTGATCCGCCTGATGATAGGCATAGCTGGAAAGGTCGCCACTGCTTTCGCGGGCACCCACGCTTTGCTCTTTGTTAATATTCTCGATATAGGCGCTACTTTCTTGAAGCTCCTTGCGGATAAGCTCTTCATAGTGCTTTAACTTTTCAGCGCTTAACTTCTTTGCTGCCATTTGCTTCTCCTGATATCCATGCTCATTTTACTAAGATTATCCAATAAATGGAATCATGCTTTGGGTGTCAATAGAAAATGCTGCGTGGCATATACTATGAATTCTGTAAGTAATTCCTGCAGCTTGGTGCCACTTGCTGCAGCTTGTTTTTCGATCTCTTGTTGTGAATGGGCCAGTTCATGAAAGAGATTGCTGTAATTGGTTACGATGGAATAGGCCAGCACCCTCATCCCCGCATGACGGGCAGTAATAACTTCGGGAACGGTGGACATCCCTACTAAATCGGCTCCCCATTGGGCAAAGGCGGCACATTCTGCTTTGGTTTCCAAGCTGGGGCCGCTGATTGCCAGATATACTCCCCGGGCTGTTTCGATACCAAGTTTTGCAGCCAGTTTATCACATACCTGGCGCAATTCTGGATCATAAAGATTGTTCAGGCTGGGAAAGCGTTCGCCCAGGTCTTCGCAATTTGGGCCCTTTAGGGGGTTTATGCCCATAAAATTGATGTGATCCACCAATTGCACGATCTTTCCTGGAGCCAGCTCTTCTCTTAGGCTGCCTGAGGCATTGGTAACGATGAGAATCTCTATTCCCATGGCTGCCAGCACGCGAGTGGGGAAGACCACCTGCTCCATCTGATAGCCTTCATAATAATGAAAGCGTCCCTGCAAAAACAGCACCGGCTCACCACGAACGTCTACCAGAATCAGATTACCCTTGTGTGAAGGGGCGGTGCTGGTTACAAAGCCATGGATCTGCGCATAGGGAATTCGCATGATTTCGGTAAAACTCTCTGCCATCAAACCCAATCCCGTTCCCAGGATAATGGCGATTTTGGGTTTACGGGGAAGCTGCTGCTGAAGCCAAAGGGCAGTTTCCTGATAGGAGATCATCTTATCCCTGTCCTTGAGGGGCTTCGGGGTTGTCGGACTTTTTGCCAAAATCGTCCTTAATCTGGCGGAATTCACTATCCAGCATCAGTTCGCTGTCTTTGCTGAGCAGGGGGTCTTTGCCGATGCGATCCTGAAAGGTTTGCAGTTCAGAACGGAATTGCATCAGGAACTGGCGCTTTTGTTCCTTTATCTGCAGATATTGATGTTCCAGCACGCTTAGGTATTGCTTGGCTTCATGCACGGCACGCTTGGCTTTAAGCTCAGCCTCGTGAATGATGTTTTCGGCTTCCTTACGTGCATTGGCAACGATGTCAGCCTTGGTTTTTTCGGCAAAAACCAAGGTGCGGCTGATCAGTTCTTCGCGGCGTTTAAGGTCTTCCACTGCCGAACCGGCTTGCAGGGCTTCCTGCTTCACTTCATATTGCATCTGCTCACGCCTTGCCAGTTCTTTTTCCTGTTTCTTCTGAAAGTCTTCGATCTCGCTTGCAACCTGCTCCAAAAAGGCTTTCACTTCCTTTTTGTTATAGCCGAACATCTGGCCGGAAAACTCCTGATGTCTGATATCCAAGGGGAATAGAGCCATGGTCTTCTCCTGTTTAAATTAAAGCGATCAGTATTCTCACCAGCATATTCAGCAAAAAGTATGCGATAATGGGTGAGAAATCGAGCCCCATAGACGGCATCAGCTTGCGTATGCGTCCCAGAACGGGCTCGGTTACACTATATAAAAAATGGTAAATCTGATTATTGGGATCACGAATAATCCACGATGCCAGCACTCTGGCCAGAATAATCCAATTATACACCTGGATCAGGCGGATCAGGAAGATCAGGATCGTGCCGGTAAGCGAAGTGGAGTAATTCAATCCAATACCTCGTGGCAATTGCGGCAGCGCGCTTCGTAAGCTTCTGTGGAGCCTACCAAAATCTGCTCGCTTTTATGCACCAGGCGTTGAGTGCGATTGGCGGGATTGCCGCATTTCATGCAGATGGCCAGGTTTTTGGTAACATATTCTGCAATAGCCAGCATCTGGGGCATGCAGCCAAAGGGCTCGCCCTTATAATCCTGATCCAATCCAGCCACAATAATCCGAAAACCTTTGTCCGCCAGGTCGTTGCAAATGCTTACCAAGGATGAATCAAAAAACTGTGCTTCATCGATGGCAATGATCTTTACTCCATCTTCCAGGTGGCCAAGGATTTCCTGGGGCGTGGAGATGGGAATGGAAGGTGCCTGCAGATTGGAATGCGATACAATGTTATTTTCATCATAACGGTTATCGATCGCTGGTTTAAAAACTAAAACTCTTTGCCTTGCATATTCGGCTCTGCGGATACGGCGGATAAGTTCCTCGGTTTTACCACTGAACATGCTTCCGCAGATAACCTCAATCCATCCTGTCTTCTGGTTTATGATATTCACGTTATTAATTATCTCCCGTTAAAATACATCAAATTCATCAGCATGCCACTCAAGGAAATTATCATATTTTGTCAATAGCTCATTTGGGCAGGCACGACAAGTGGTGGCAGACAATTCCTGCACAGACGGCAGCATTAAGCGATTCCATTCCCCCGCTTATAGTTATTCTGATGCTTTCATCAGCCCTGGAGATGGTTTCCGTGGACAAGCCATGCGCTTCATTGCCCAAAGCGAAAACCGTAGCTTCTGCACCGGGGATATAGTCCTGCAGGGCAATTTTCCCATCCATTAACAGGGATACCAGCTTCGTTCCGGGTAGTAAAAGCTCACTTAGCTCTCCGATTTGGTAAGGTACTGCATACACCGCACCCAGGGAAGCACGGATTACTTTGGGCGAGCTTACTTCACAGCATTGGGGAGACAGCAGCAGACAATCGATCCCAAACGCACTGGCAATCCGAAAGATAGTTCCCAGATTCCCTGGATCGGCGATATCCTCCAGGTATAAAGCCTGGCTGTATTTAGTAACTTTGGGTACTGGTAAAGGGTACAAACCTGCTATCTCTGGGGGGGTATCACTGCTGCAGATTCGCTCCATTTCCTGAGGTTTAAGCAGATACGTTTGTTCTGCCTTTAGCTTATCATCCAGCTTGCTGAGATAAAGCTCCAGGGGCTTAATTCCCCACAAGGCAAGCTGCATAAGCAGCCTTTGGCCTTCCAGCACCACCAGCTTCTGCTCCAGGCGGTATTTCTTCTGCTTCAGCCTGGCCAGTTCAGTAATTCTATTCTTTGATAGAAAGATATATTTTGTGATTCTGCACCTCGTGATTAACTATGGATTTTTCATATAACTACGAACTTATCCACTTGGCCTGTGGATAAGTGTGGTTTTCTAAATGATTGAAACTAAGATACATTAAAAAGTGTTGCAGTTTATCCACAGAACTTATCCACATCTTATCCACACCTTCTATAAGCACTCATTTTAGTAGAGGATAGTCATTTTGGTGGTAATTTTTTGCTTACCGATACTAAGCTTCACAATGTATATCCCGGCAGCCAGATTATTAAATTCCGGATGAGTGGACAGCAGTTCCATCCCTTCCCAATACGCGGTACCCAAATTGATGTCCATTACTTTCTGTCCCCGGAGGTTATAAAATTCTGCTTTCCCGGAACCTTCCACATTGCTGCTCAGCAACCAATTAAGCGCTGCGATGCCTCTGTGTCTTATCGGATTGGGGCTAATCCAGCAAGTGCTTTGCGGTTCGGACCATGAGTAGGCTCCGGTGAGTGTCTCGCTTTTGTTTCCCGCCTGGTCGATAAACCACAATTCGTATGTACCGGGTTTGCTGATCTCCGTTTCGATGCTGATGTATTCAGCCCAGGGATCCGCTGCTCCAATTGCGGGATAGATGCTTTCACTCAGGTTCATTTCGATTAATAGCATATCAGGATCAACCACTTGTTTCAGTTTGATAAGCAGTCTATTACGTACCTGGGTGGCAGAAATCAATTCCGGTCTTTCAGGGGGAGTGTGATCATCGCCAAGAGTGGCATTTAGTATCATCAGCCATAATGTTTTGGCAAAGTCCAGCTGCCGATATCTCTGCCAGGCATTATCAAAATTGAAGCGGTTATCCGGGAACCAAATTGCTGCCGTACCGATATTCTCTATAGAAGGATCAGGGCTGCTGAAAGCGCTGCTTACCACCATGTAATCCCAGATAGTGCTCAGCGTTCTGAAATAGTTATTGATCGGGATTTCCGCTTCCATAATCCTGAAAAGCTGACGTACATCCACATCTGCCAATCCGGTGTTCATTTCATAGCACATATCCCGAACCGTGGCAAGTGAATCCTGAAATGGCATCATGGCGTCCCGGAACAAATCCAGGAATCCCGGAAGGCCTCCAGCATAGATGGAGGAACAAGTGGTTGTCCACTCTTGTGGCCCGGGATTAATTCCCCCTCCAGGCAGATAGGACTGCATATATAGCTGGGGAATCTGGAGCAGTATCGTATTCAGGTCTGCACCCATTACAGGGATGATAAGTTCATAGGGAAAGCCATACTGGGGTACCAATTCTTCCGAGGCGATTACATAGTCTGTGTATTCCGCCACCTGTGTGATTACTTCTATGGATTGCATGCTGCAGGCATCGAAAAGCAGAATGTCCAGCTTCGGAATACCTTCAAAAGCCCTGTTCAGATCGCCATCCGCAATGCTCATCAAGCTTTCTGCGCCATCGTCGGGGCAAATCCATTTACTGTCAATTTCCTTGTACCAGCTATCCCCATGTGACCAGATCACCAGCATCTTTCGCTGGGCAGGATAGTTTATGAAGCCCCACTTTATAAAGTCATTCAGGGTTTGGGGATCACCGCTGTCGATATCTCCCAAATTGGCAATTACATACGAGGTGATCTCCTCAGAATCGTCCTTGCGGATATGATATCGCTTTGCTCCTTCAGGAAAATCAGCCTGCACAATCACAGTTAGCCCTGCCGGTTTCAGCACACTTTCCATGCTGTTGATATCCAGCGCTCCCATTTGCGCAAGGTTATTATCGGCAGCCATATACACCAGCACCGTCCAGCTTTCGGCACTTAGCGTTCCAAGCGCCGAAAGCAGTACCAGTGCCAGTATTATCTTAAGTTTCAATAGGGGTATTCCTGCGCTTCTTCCAGGCCTTTCAGTACGCGGATACCGCCTTGGGACAGCGCTTCCATTTCTTTTTCGCCGGGATAAAGATGCAGCGGAGCAATAAACTCTGTGCGTTGCCTGATGGCACTAACAATGTACTCATTATACACCAGGCCCCCGGAAAGGAAAATGCCATCCACTTTACCGTTCAATACCGTGGCGCAGGCACCTATTTCCTTGGCCACCTGATAACACATCGCATCCAGGATATCCCTGGCTTTTTGGTCGCCGTCTTTGATGCGCTGATTCACTTCAATACCGCTGTCCGTACCCAGATAGGCCATCAGTCCCGCGGTTTTGGTTAAGTAAGTGGTAAGCTCTTTCTTGGTGTATTTACCGCTATAAGCCATATCCAGCAGATCGCCGATGGGCAAAGCTCCGGCACGTTGCGGAGAGAAGGGTCCCATCCCCAAAAGGGCATTATTCACATCTACGATGCGGCCGTTTTTGATTGCCGCAACAGATATCCCTCCGCCCATGTGCACCCCGATCATATTGGCATCCTTCAGTTCCTTGCCCAATTCCGCTGCCAGCAAACGCAGGATATAGCGAATATTCAAGGCATGCAACAGGCTTTTGCGTTCAATCTCCGGGATTCCGGAAACACGGGCGATATCATCAAATTCATCCACAACCACCGGATCCACTATGAAATAGGGGATATGCAGAGGTTCGGCCACGGCTTTGGCAATGAAGGCACCAAGATTGGAAGCATGGATTCTGCCCCAGAGGCTGGGATCCTTCAGATCACGCAGCATAGCTTCATTAACCTTCCAGGTACCACCGCTTACGGGACGCACCAATCCTCCGCGACCCACTACGGCACTAAGGCTTTCGGGCTTAACGCTATTCTCTTCCATGGCCTCCATCACCAGTTTTCTGCGGAAATCATACTGGTCGATAATCGTGGGATAGGGCTCCAATTCTGCGGGATCATGGCGCAGGGTCTTTTCAAAAAGAGGGGTGCTGTCTTCGTAAACAGCGATCTTGGTTGAAGTTGAACCAGGGTTTATGGCGAGCACACGATAGCTCATCTCTCCTCCAGAGTATGTTTTTTTTGTTTTTTACAATGCCGAATGGCTGCCCAAAACTGTCAATAGATTTCCCAGATGATACTTCTGAGAATGGAAATCTGATGAGCTGAGTAACAGAACGCGGATGACGCAGATCGACTGGATTAGTAAGATTTATGGAACTCTGATAACCTGATTATCCTGATAAACCTGATGCACTTTTTTTCTCATTTCTCTTTTCCTCTTTGTTGATTTACCATCTGCCTTCCCACTCCCTGCAAGCATATAACTCCAAAATAATTTAGCTTGCCAGAATAGCCCCTTTGGGGATTGTGGCACAAAATCACAAACATAAGGAGATTATCATGACAGAGATAGAGAAAAACGGCTGCAACTGCGAAGGTGATCATCAGCACGATTGCGAATGCGGCGATGAATGCGATTGCGAATCCAACGTCATCACCCTGGATATGGAAGATGGCACCAAGAAGGATTTCAATGTTCTGAACATCCTGGAACACAATGGCAAGCAATATGTTGCCCTGTCCGAACTCGATTCCGAAGAATATGACATCCTGCGCTTTGAAGAAACTGGCGACGAAGAAGATAACATCGCCCTCAGCATCATCGAAGACGATGAAGAATACAATGCCGTGGCTGATAAGTTTGACGAACTATTCGCTTCTGAGCTTGAGGATGAGGAACTGCTGAATAACGATAAGTAGATTATTAAGCTACGAGTTACAAGTTACAAGTTACGAGCTACGAGTTACAAGCTACGAGCTACGAGTTACGTTACCCCTGGAGTTTCCGGGGGTTTTTTCTATGGCTTTCTTTGAAACTAAGGTGATAGTGAAATCTTGCCCGATATTCGGCGATGAGCTATACTGAGAACTTTGTGTGAGTCCTAGCGGGACGTTATTTCAGATAGAAATGCGAGCTCCAAAACATCCTTGGAGTCCCAGCGGGACGGTATTTTAGATAGAAATGCGAGCTCCAAAACACCCTTGGAGTCCCAGCGGGACGGTATTTTAGATAGAAATGCTGTCTCCAAAACACCCTTGGAGTCCCATCGGGACGGTATTTCAGATAGAAATGCGATCTCCAAAACATCCTTGGAGTCCCATCGGGACGGTATTTCAGATAGGAATGCGAGCTCCAAAACATCCTTGG
>CAZSST010000033.1:5125-8417 GCA_964609575.1 uncultured Candidatus Cloacimonas sp. | reverse complement strand
ACTGGGCTGGGGGCATACGCCTTTGCGTCCTCCGGACTTTGGTTGGTTATGCTAAAGCTGACGTAGTGCTATCTAAAATGTCGTCCCGATGGGACTCAAAGGACTGAACAGCGCACGTTTCTATCTATAATGCCGTCCCGATGGGACTCAGATGACTGAACGGCACACGTCTCTATCTAAACTGCCGTCCCTGACGGGACTCAAACCGCCAATTCACACAAGCTCTGTAGCCATGTGCAACGGTATAATAGATTGAAAGTTAGCCAAACCAAGTGGTAATATATACCCTTCTTCATTCCCAACTTACTACCCATGCGATGTCCATGCGACCACCATGCGTTTGCCCGGGGGTCGCATGGGCATTACATGGTAAAAGCTTATCCGTAAACTACTTGGCTTGTAGCTGAGAAAAGCAAAAGCCCCATCCACTGTGGACGGGGCTCTATTTATAGGTTTAGGATGAGACTATTCAGGCAAACATCGCGGCGATGTCGTCGTCCGCATTGGTGGTTTGCTTCAGGCCAAAGGTATCGATGATCACCTTGGCTACGTTCGGGGAAAGGAATCCGGGCAGGGTGGGTCCCACCTGGATATTCTTGAATCCCAGGGAAAGCAAGGCCAGCAGAACGGCCACGGCTTTTTGTTCGTACCAGGCAAGGTCGAAGGACAGCGGAAGCTGGTTCACGTCGTCCAGGCCAAAGGCTTCCTTCAGCTTCAGGGCAATCACGGCCAGGGAATAGGAATCGTTGCATTGTCCGGCATCAAGGACGCGGGGAATGCCACCGATATCACCCAGATTCAGCTTTATGTAGCGGTATTTGGCGCAACCTGCGGTAAGGATAACGGCATCTTTCGGGAGTTTTTCGGCCACTTCGGTGAAGTACTTGCGGCTGGGCATGCGGCCATCGCAACCGGCCATCACCACGAAACGCTTGATGGCGCCGGATTTCACAGCTTCGATCACTTTATCTGCAATGGACAGCACGGTGCGGTAATTGAATCCACCGGTGATGGTGCCGGTTTCCAGTTCTTTGGGCGGCTGGCAGGTTTTGGCCTTGGCAATGATGGCGCTAAAGTCTTTCTGCTTGCCGGGTTGGCGTTCGGGAATGTGAATGGCGCCGGGGTAACCAGTCATGCCAGTGGTGAAGAAACGATCCAGATAGGTGTTTTCCTTGCGCAGGGGCACGATGCAATTGGTGGTCATGAGAATGGGGCCATTGAAATTCTCGAAATCTTCCAATTGATGCCACCAGGAGCTGCCGTAGTTGCCGATAAAATGCTTGTATTTCTTGAAGGCGGGATAATAATTGGCAGGCAGCATTTCGCTGTGGGTATAGATGTCGATGCCCTGGCCTTCGGTTTGCTGCAAGAGCTCTTCGAAGTCCTTAAGGTCGTGGCCACTTACCAGGATGCCGGGGTTTTTGCCCACGCCAAGCTTCACTACAGTGGGTTCGGGAACGCCGTAGGTTTCGGTATTGGCTCTGTCCAGCAGTTCCATTACTTTCACAGCATGCTCGCCGGTCTTTAGCACGAGGCCGGTTAGCTGTTCGGCAGTCAGGCTGTCATCGATGGTGGCGGCAAGGCCTTCCATCACGAATTTATTCACTTCATCGCTGGTGTAGCCAAGCATCCAGGCATGTTCGCCATAGGCGGAAATGCCCTTGATGCCGTAGATGATGGTTTCGCGAAGGCTGCGCACGTCTTCATTTTCGGTGGCCAGCACGCCGACCTTTTGGCCGTACGCTTCGTAGTCTTCGGGTTTTACGGTGAAGGTTACCACATCCGGACAAGCTTTGCAGGCATCACCCAGGATGGCACAGAGCTCTGCTTTGCGTTTATCGCGCAGGGCTAAAATATTGGTGATCGTGGCTTTAATCTGCTCTTCGTCCCAATTGGCATTGGTAATGGTCTTAAAGAGGCCGCCCATCACTACAAGGGCATCATCCTTATGATAAACGCCTTTATCCAAAAGCTTTACGGATACATAGGCCAGACCTTTGAGGGCATGGATGGAAAGATCAAGCAGATGGCAAAGTTCGGGGGATTTTCCGCAAACCCCTCTCATGGTGCAACCGATGTTGCGTGAGGTTTCTTGACACTGATAGCAGAACATACTCATGGTTTTTCTCCTTAAGGATTATTTATGGTTTTGGCATTTTGATTACAAGCAGGCGCAGATTGCCTTCGCCTTCGTTTAAAACAGCGTGGGGGATATCTTTGGGGCTGTCGATGATGGTGTCTTTCGGAAAGCTTTGCTTTTCGTCGCCAATTTCGAGGGTGGCAGTGCCTTCCAAAACGTAAAAAGCTACGTTCACAGGGGTTTTATGGGCTTTCAGGATAGCTCCCGGAGCCAGGCCAAGATGTACAATCTCGCCTTCCGGAGCTACATAGATCTTGGTGCCGTGGATGCCATTGACATTCACCACGGGATCAAGGTCTTTCCAATTTCGGCTTTGCATATTTTACCTCCCTTATCTTAAATGATATCGCCTTCGGCGGAAATAACAAAGACCTTTACGAAGTGCAGTTTACCTGATTTTTCCAGAGCCTTTTTCAATATCACTTCGGTGCCTCCGCAGCAGGGAACTTCCATGCGCACGATGGTAACGCTTTTGATGCTATGCAGGGTGAAAATCTGCGCCAGCTTGTCGATATAGCGTTCGATGTCGCTGTCCAGCTTCGGGCAGAAGGTTACTACAATCTTGCCTTTTAGAAACTTACGGTGATAATCGCCATAGGCGTAGGGAACACAATCGGCGGAGATGAGCAGATCGGCATTCTCAAAATACTCGGCTGCAGGATTGATAAGGGTTAGCTGCACCGGCCATTGACGTAGCTCGGTGGTAACCGTGCCGCTGAAAGCAGCTTGGCTTTCGGTTCTATCAATCTTCTTGGCATGGGTGCCGCTGCACCCGCAGGCCATCACTTCTTCCTGGGTAAGGCTGTCGGTGTCGTATCCCTTGGCCTTCAGGATGTTCAACGCCTGGCCGTAGTAGGTCATTTCGCCGTGGTCTTTCAGGTGCTTCAAATGGGCTTTGATGGTGTTCTCACCGGCAGCCATGATATTTTCCATCACGATGGCTTCGTTATAGGGCTCCGCTTCCCGCTCTTCCACTTCGATAGCTCCTTCGGGGCAGGTTCCCAGGCATGCGCCCAGGCCGTCGCAAAAAAGGTCGCTGACCAACCTGGCTTTGCCATCGATAATCTGTAGAGCTCCTTCCGGGCAACCGGGGATACAGGCTCCGCATCCGGTGCACTTTTCTTCGTCGATTTTGATGATCTGACGCTTCAT
>CAZSST010000033.1:0-5025 GCA_964609575.1 uncultured Candidatus Cloacimonas sp. | reverse complement strand
CCCATGGATTTATTGGCCAAATCTTCAAAATAGCTGAGGATTTTGTGCACCAGATCGGTCTTGCTATTGAAATGGCGATACAATGCCGCTTCCGATACTCCCACTACCTGGGCAAGGTGCTTGGTGGTGAATTCACCATATCCTTCCCGGGCGATGATTTTTATCGCGGCCTGTATGATATCCATCTGTCTGACTGTAAAATCCATCATTCTTTCCTTTGGTTAGTAAGCATTCACTAACCAAGATAATCTACGCTGCTTTGATGTCAAGAACTTTTTTAGTAGGATATCATAAAAGTGGTAAATCCCAAGCCTAAGTGAATGAGAAGATAGTCGCTTAAGTTACAAACAGGGATATCAGATAAATCTTCCTATTCTGCCCTGATATAATAAAAGAACTTCGCAGGGGGATTTTCCAGGGGATCATACATGTCATGAAACACAGTCCCAGAGGTTTGCCCCACTTCATAGTAGTTCCAGATGGGGCCTGGTTTGTCTGATCGGTAAATATGGTAGTTAGTAGGGGAGAAAGGATTGCCATGAGTATCATGCGTAACGGCAGTCCATTGCAGCAGCACTTCATGGGTACCAAGGTTGCTGATGGAAACATCATTCGGAGCCAAGGGAGCAAGATCGGTGATGTTCAGATATATGGGTATCACAGAATGTTCTGGCGAAGCTCCGCCCTGGCATAAACATAATGTATCTGTGTAGTTCCCCAGGGGGAGGGAATAATCTAAGAGACTTATAGTTACCGTTTGATTTTCAGCAGAGCCCAAAGTTCCCAGCATTGGTGCAAGGGAATAGCGCGAAAAACCATCATAAGCATACAAGACATTAATGGTGGCCGGATCCAAAGCAGAGCCAAAGACGCTTAGTTCATCCAGAAATCCCGTGTAACTTCCGTATCCCGTTTGTCCAAATTCATTGCTAAGCCGGGTATAAGTGCGCTGACTGGTAATACCGCTGCGTACCAGTACTCCATCGATATACAGCTTCGGGGCATGATTGGCAAAGGTAATGGTGTAATGATGCCAGGCGGAAAGATCTGCACTCCAGGATAGCATTACCGGCATATACGCATGGCCATGCTCGATCAGCATAATTCCATTTATTCCCAGCCCTATGCCAAAGCCACCCCAGTTATTCGTACCTCCCCATTCCGGAACCAGCAGGTAATTGCAGTAACGGGCACTATTATAATACCCTTCAGTATACATTGGCTGCGTGGCAGTAGGTTTTGCCCAAAAAGAGATGGAAAAATCATTCTCAAGCGCAAATTCACGGGTGATATAAGAGCCATAGCCATTAAAATGAACAGCATGCTCAGGACGTTCCAGCCTGTCATCGGCAAAGCTGAGGTTGGCAAGGGTGCCTGTAGTGCGGGTGAAGAGATCATCATAAAAACCATTGAACGGATAATAGGCGGAGTGCGCATTTATCAGCGCTTCCGGCATCACAAAAAGGGCATAATCATGGTCAACGGCACCAGAATTTGCAATGCTGAACCCAGTGCTGCCCGAATCTCCTTGCAGAAATGCCATATTCAGGCTGCTCGGGGTGGCATTTATCTCCATTTGCGCCAAAAGGACAAGGGGAAGAAGAAACAACATAATAAACAAGCTTATGGCTTTCATCTCATTTTCGCTCCTAAAAACTATATGCTGCTAATATAAGCGGATGAATATCCAAAGGCAAGTGAACTCATCCAAAATCCTTGTGTGCTGATTTTCTTTGACATTTATATGCCACTGCTATTCTCGCGCCAGATTATATCAATAAGGAACAGGGATGGATATCACTGGATTAATAGCCTGGGGAGGATCATGGCTGCTGTGGCTGGCAGCAGGATTGATGATTCTGCTAATTATCATGTATATCCTGCGCGATGTGGTTTGGCTGATTCGCTATCCTTTTCTGTTTCTAAATTGGATAATGTGGATATTATACAATCCCCTTCGTGATGCCTGGATTGATCCCCAAAACAGCATCCCCAGCCTTGTTTTTCGCTTGCTTTTATATAGCGGTATTGCTCCCCTCTATTGGCTTATTGTCCATCTGGCGTTCACTCCTCTTCGTCTGCTAAATGCCCTCTATTTTGATATTGTACTCTATTGGACGGTTGTCTTTTGCGACAGCATTTCCGAGCTAATCCATCCGCGTCTGAATTATGGCGATCCATCCCAAGGATATTATCTATACCGCTGGTTCAGGTACTTTCCCTATAGGCTATACAAAATCTTTCGCCGCAATGGGGGAGCCCTCTTGGAAGGTATACTCATGACTGGAGTGGATGTGGTTTTGCCTACTTACACCATGTATCACGGCACCTCATTCAAAGGCATAGCCACCAATATTGCCCAGGCCGGAAGATGGTATGTGGGGGGAGGAGACTATGCCGGTTGCGGGATCTATTTTGGTTTCTACCGTCACACTGCCGAACACTATGCCAAAGGCGCGGATAATGCCCTTATCGTTGCCAGAGTCTGCATCTTTCCCTGCCGCAATTCTGCCACTTTGCCAGGCAGAATTCGCAGAAAGATCGGCAGCGACGGTGAAGGAATCAGCAGAGGCCTGCCCTTTCCCTTCTGCAGCATCGAACACTGGCGCAATCACAGCTATGCTGAGTGGTTTGAATATTGCCTGGTTCAGCCTGGCAAGGCTGGAAAGTATATCCGCACCTGGCGTGCCAGACCTCTCTGCGTGCTAAAGAATGGGATCCCGAAAAGGATTTGGGGAGGGCTGTCATTATGGACAGGCGGTGCCGGAGGAATAGGCGTTATCCTCTTTTCCTGGGGGTTGATTGTGGCGATTATCTATGCATTAGGGAAAGGATTATGAGTGTCAAAGTGTCTTGTACAAAGCGCTATAATGCGCATGGTATAAGGAGAAAGCCATATGTTCTTTATCTATCTTCGCTCAGGATGAAGGTGCAGGGTTTGCTTCCCCCGCTGGATAGCACCGATTGTTTCACTTTTACCTTCAGCTTCAGTCCCAGGGCATTTTGCAGATGATGCTTCACATGCCCGCCGCAGCACATGCAATAGCTGATTGGGAAAGCTCCTTTCACGTTCCTTAAACAGGGGCAGCGATATGCTTGTTGCTCTGTGAAAAAGCAGACTTCAAAGGAACTATTGGCAAGTTGCTTCACACTATGCCCGAAAACGAAGTGGTTTTTGTTGGCGGCTTCCACTCTTGACTTCAGATCAGGATTGTTTTTAAGGATCGCCTTGCTCTCCTTGTCCCTTTTTCCTCCTGTGCAGCAGGCACATGATTCTCTTATCGGCTGGATCTTTGAAGCGGGAACATGCTCCGCCAATCGCATCATGGCACCTTTCAGCCAATCCGCTTTTACCTGTGCCTTGTCTCTTTGCCTGATCTTTTCACCGCCTTCCATAATGGCAGCGATGCACTTCTCATCAATGCCTTCCGTTTCCAAAGCTTTATGCAGGTTATCGATTTTTCCATATTCATATTTCATGTGTACCTCCATGTAACACACTTCATTTAGAAGTATATAAAGCAATAGTTATACCACTCTTTCATGAAATTTCACTACACCGATAATAGTAGGAAGCTTTATTTATGTCCATGCGACCCCCATGCGCCCCCATACATTTACCCAGGGATCGCATGGGCGTTTGGTGGAAAACCTCTTTGCACTTTGATATGGATATTTGCCGGCATCTCAAAACCGGCTAATATATCCATAGAAGTGAGGAATAATAATGCGCCCTGATAAAAAGTACCTGATTGATTTGCTTTCCACCAAGGGTGAGGAAGCGCTAAATGCCCTGTATAAACAGGCTTATGAGATAAAGAAAGAATTCGTGGGCACCAAGGTGTATTTCAGGGGATTGATAGAACTGAGCAACATCTGCTCCAAGAACTGCTTTTACTGTGGCATACGCAGCGGTAATCCCGATTTTAACCGCTATCAGCTTGGCTATGAAGAAGCCTTGGAAGAGGCTAAGTGGTGTTATGAGCAGCATTATGGTTCGCTGGTTATTCAGGCCGGGGAACGGGAAGACCGTCCCTGGACAGATTTTATCATGCAGTTAATAAAGGGCATCAAAGAAGTGTCCGATGGCAAACTGGGGATCACGCTTTCTCTGGGAGAACAGCGCGAAGATATTTACCAGCAGTGGTTTGAAGCAGGGGCCCATCGCTATCTGCTGCGCATCGAGACCACTAATCAGGAATTGTATAAAAAGCTACATCCTGCCGATCATGATTTTATGCATCGCAAGAACTGTCTGCAGCTTTTACGCAAAGTGGGATATCAGGTAGGCACGGGGGTGATGGTTGGCCTTCCCGGACAGACAATCGAGGACATTGCGGAAGATATTCTATTCTTTTATGATGAGGACGTGGATATGCTGGGAATGGGACCTTTCATCCCGCATCATGGCACACCTCTGGCATATCTTGAAAAGGATTTTGATAAGCAGGTAGCCTTGGAACTGGGGCTAAAGATGATCGCAACCTGCCGGATAGCTTTGAAGGATGTGAATATTGCCACCACCACTGCTTTACAGGCTCTTCATCCCGAGGGTAGGGAACTGGGACTCCTGGCGGGGGCAAATGTTTTAATGCCCAATATCACCGATACCAAGTACCGCGAAGGGTATCAACTTTACGACGGAAAACCCTGCCTGGACGAAAATGCCGATCAATGTATAGGTTGCCTGTCACGGCGCATTGCTTCAATCGGAGAAACAATTGGCTTTGATGAATGGGGGGATTCCAAGCACTTTATGACAAGATAAAGCACCTCACATTGGTGGAGTCGATTTGGCCTTTACAATTTGCACATTTAGCTTTCGTTACATAGGCCAAATGGACTACACCGCTGGTAGTATAATAGTTAACTCAGCTGTAGTCCATGCTGCTCATAGTTTAGAAAGCAGCTTTAAAATTGGCTTGTCAGCATCTACTCCAGCAATAGCTGGTGGTATCGCGTCGATTTGGCCTATACAAGTTGTCTTTTAGCTTTCGTTACAAAGGCCAAATGGACTACACCGTT